>NZ_JAIQWX010000112.1 GCF_020164475.1 Pseudomonas sp. REP124
CTGCCCATCGAAACTTGCTTAACTCGTTGATTATCAAGGAGTTTTCCGTTTCGACTGCGCCGGAAGTGGGGCGAATTATAGAGATCTGAAATCTGCCGTCAACAGTTAATTTCAGTTTTCTTTCAATAAGTTACAGGCGGTAGAAAACAGCCTGCCCCTCCTTCAATAAGGAGGAGCAAACCCAGCCTGTCTATATAGAAGGGAAACCTCAGAGCACGCCAGACTCTTTGAACGCCGCGACCGCCCCGGCATCCAGCCCCAGCACCCGCTGCAGAATCTCCAGCGTATGCTCGCCCAACAGCGGAGGAGCACGACGATACTCAACCGGCGTCTCGGACAATCGAATCGGACTCGCCACCTGAGGCACCATCCCAGCCAAGGCATGGGGCAGCTCGATCGCCAAACCACGCGCCTTGACCTGTGGATCGGCAAACATCTGCGCCAGGTCATTGATAGGCCCACACGGCACCCCTGCCTGCTCCAACTGCACCACCCATTCAGCGGTTGTCTTGAACACCGTTGCCTGGCGAATCAGCGGAATCAGCACCGCCCTGTTCGCTACCCGCAGCTTATTGGTCACAAACCGCGGATCATCCGCCCACTGCGGCTGTCCGGCGACTTCCGCAAACTTGCGAAACTGCCCGTCATTACCCACGGTAAGAATGAAGTCGCCATCCGCCGTAGGAAAATCCTGATAAGGCACGATATTCGGATGAGCATTGCCCAGACGCTTGGGAGCATTGCCCGTGGTGAGGTAGTTCATCGCCTGGTTAGCCAGGCACGCCACCTGGACATCCAGCAATGCCATATCAATATGTTGCCCACCACCCACCTGATTCCGATGCGCAAGCGCGGCCAGGATCGCGACGGTCGAATAAAGCCCCGTCAGAATGTCGGTCAGCGCCACGCCGACCTTCACCGGCCCCGCGCCCTCATCACCCTCAGGTCGACCGGTGAGGCTCATGAGACCGCCCAGCCCCTGGATCATGAAGTCATAACCCGCGCGCTTGGCATAGGGGCCGGTCTGGCCAAATCCGGTGATCGAGCAGTAGATCAGATCCGGGTTGATGGCCTTCAGCGATTCATAGTCCAGCCCATAAGCTGCCAGCCCGCCAACCTTGAAGTTCTCGATGAGAATGTCGGACTTGGCCGCCAGATCACGCACCAGCTTCTGCCCTTCCGGACGCGTGAAGTCGATCGTCACCGATTGCTTGTTGCGATTGGCCGACAGGTAATAGGCGGCCTCGCTGGTGTTTTCGCCATAGGCGTCTTTAAGGAAAGGTGGACCCCAGGCGCGCGTGTCATCGCCATTGCCCGGACGCTCGACCTTGATCACTTCAGCGCCAAGGTCCGCAAGAATCTGTCCGGACCACGGCCCGGCCAGTACTCGCGATAAATCCAGTACCCGCAGATGCGAAAGCGCGCCCATGGCGTTCTCCTATTAATAGAACGCCTGAAGACCAGTCTGCGCGCGACCGAGGATCAGCGCGTGGACGTCATGGGTACCTTCATAGGTATTGACCACTTCCAGGTTGACCAGATGGCGAGCGACGCCGAACTCGTCCGAGATACCGTTGCCGCCCAGCATGTCACGGGCCATGCGCGCGATATCCAGGGACTTGCCGCAGGAGTTGCGCTTCATCATCGAAGTGATTTCGACCGCAGCAGTACCTTCGTCTTTCATGCGACCCAGACGCAGGCAGCCTTGCAGCGCCATGGTGATCTCGGTCTGCATGTCGGCCAGTTTCTTCTGGATCAGTTGAGTGGCAGCCAATGGGCGACCGAACTGCTGACGATCCAGGGTGTACTGGCGAGCGGTGTGCCAGCAGAATTCGGCCGCGCCCAGCGCGCCCCAGGAAATGCCGTAACGTGCAGAGTTGAGGCAGGTGAACGGACCTTTCAAGCCGCGGACATCCGGGAAGATGTTCTCTTCAGGAACAAACACGTTGTCCATGACGATCTCGCCGGTGATCGAGGCGCGCAGGCCGACCTTGCCGTGAATCGCCGGAGCGCTCAGGCCTTTCCAGCCTTTCTCCAGAACGAAGCCACGGATGTCGCCCGCGTCGTCCTTGCCCCAGACCACGAACACATCGGCGATCGGGCTGTTGGTGATCCACATCTTGCTGCCGGTCAGGCTGTAGCCGCCCTCCACTTTGCGTGCACGAGTGATCATCGCGCCCGGATCGGAACCGTGGTTAGGCTCGGTCAGACCGAAGCAGCCGATCCACTCGCCCGACGCCAGCTTCGGCAGGTATTTCTGTTTCTGCGCTTCGGTACCGAATTCGTTGATCGGCACCATCACCAGCGAGGACTGCACGCTCATCATTGAGCGATAGCCGGAATCGATACGCTCGACCTCACGGGCGATCAGACCATAGCTGACGTAGTTCAGGCCGCTGCCGCCGTACTGCTCTGGAATGGTCGCGCCGAGCAGACCCACTTCGCCCATTTCGCGGAAGATCGCAGGGTCGGTCTTTTCGTGACGGAACGCTTCGAGAATGCGCGGCGCGAGGCTTTGCTGGGCGAACTGAGCGGCGGTGTCGCGGATCATGCGCTCTTCTTCGGTGAGCTGTTGATCCAGCAGCAGGGGATCGATCCAGTTGAAGCTAGCTTTACCGGCCATGAGTGTGTCCTCTCGAAACGGGTCAAATAACGTGGGATTGATCCTAGGCCGGGTTCGCAATCCGGGCAAACGAGGATTTCGCATACTGTTGTGCTAATTTCTCACTCCGAAACGTCGCAGACCGCAAATTGTGCGATGTATTAGTGAGATTGACGTACATGCGCAGAAAGATCCCCAGCACAACCGCCCTGATCAGCTTTGAAGCGGCCGCGCGCCACGAGAGCTTTACCAAGGCGGCACAGGAGCTTTCCCTGACCCAGGGAGCGATTTGCCGGCAGATCGCCAGCCTCGAAGAGTTTCTCAATGTCGAACTGTTCCGACGCTCGCGGCGCGGCGTGAAACTGACGGAAGCCGGTCTTTCCTACAGCCGCCGGGTGGCGACCCAACTCGATGCGGTTGAGCGCGACACCCTCTCGGTGATGGGCCAACAAGGCACCAACGTGATCGAACTGGCGGTGGTCCCCACCTTCGGCACCCAATGGCTGCTGCCCCGACTGAAAGACTTCCAGCAAAAACATCCGGAAGTGACGGTCAATCTGACCAACCGCACCCGCCCCTTCCTGTTCGCCGATACCGACTTCGATGCGGCGATCTATTTCGGCGACGCCGATTGGTCGGGCACCGAATCCCATCGCCTGATGGGCGAACACCCACTGCCCGTCTGCAGCCCCGGCCTGCTGGGCAAAAACACTCACCTGAGCGCCGCTCAAATCGCCGAACTCCCCCTCCTGCAACAAACCACCCGCCCCTACGCCTGGCGGCAATGGTTCGATTCGCAGCAGCTGAATGTCCCTCGCGACATGACAGGTCCCCGTTACGAGCTATTCTCCATGCTCGCCCAAGCGGCCATGCACGACATGGGGATCGCCTTGATCCCACCGTTCCTGATTCAGCGTGAATTGACCGAGAAACGACTGGTGATTGCCAACCCCCAGGCGCTCTCCAGCATCAAGGCGTATTACCTGATGATTCCCGAGCGAAAGGTCGAATCGGCGTCTTTGAGGGCTTTTCGGGATTGGCTGGTCAACCAGGCGCACAGCTACAGCATCGAAGAATAAAGGGACTCAGCCGTTTACTGACCTCGTAGTCAGCAAAATTAAAACCCTACAGATATAAGTATTTGTCGCATATTCGAAGACTGTACTTCCAAGCAGTACAAACGTCCCACAAGCGCCAGAATACATGGCTTTGAGCCTGTATTCAGGCGCGATGCAGCATCATTCATATGGCCGATGCGAAAAAACTTTATTTCTGCCGAAAATGCTCGCAAGTCACGTCCCGTAAGGGCTCGAACCGAATCGGTGCGACATTCGGTCACGGGATGACTTGTAGTTAATTTTGCGTCACGCGCCATAATCCCTTGAAAGGGCGCAAAGTTCGCCTGCAAAATGCCGCGCCCCGCCCAGATTTGGCGGGATCGTGCTGATCGGCCGCCCCAGCCGCACCATCCGTAGTGCATGGGTTTACTTAATAAGATCACGCAGGAGATTTGACGTGCACATTGGTGTTCCTCTTGAGACCCAGACGGGTGAAACACGGGTTGCTGCTACCCCGGAAACCATTAAGAAGCTGATCAGCCAGGGCCATAAGGTCACTGTTCAAAGCGGCGCCGGCATTAACGCCAGCGTTGTCGACAGTGCCTATGAAGCGGCGGGCGCAACCATTGGCAGCGCCAATGATGCGTTTGGGGCCGAGCTGGTTCTCAAAGTGGTGGCACCCAACGACAACGAACTGGCGCTGATCAAGCGTGGTACCGTTGTGGTGGGGATGCTCAACCCGTTCAGCAATGAAACCATCGCCAAAATGGCCGAGTGCGGCATTACCGCGTTCGCGCTGGAAGCGGCCCCACGTACCTCGCGCGCCCAGAGCCTGGACGTACTGTCCTCACAGGCCAACATCGCAGGCTATAAGGCCGTGCTGCTGGCCGCTCACTACTACCCTCGTTTCATGCCGATGCTGATGACGGCCGCGGGCACCGTGAAAGCGGCGCGCGTGCTGATTCTCGGCGCCGGCGTGGCTGGCCTGCAGGCGATCGCCACGGCCAAACGCCTGGGTGCGGTGATCGAGGCGTCGGACGTACGCCCTGCGGTAAAAGAGCAGATCGAATCCCTCGGCGCCAAGTTCGTCGACGTGCCTTACGAGACCGATGAAGAGCGTGAATGTGCCGTCGGTGTCGGCGGTTACGCGCGTCCCATGCCGGCAAGCTGGATGCAGCGTCAGGCCGTGGCCGTGCACGAGCGCGCCAAGCAGGCAGACATTGTCATTACCACCGCACTGATCCCGGGCCGCAAGGCGCCGACGCTGCTGAGCGCGGAAACCGTGGCACAGATGAAGCCTGGCTCGGTGGTCATTGACCTCGCCGCGGCCCAGGGCGGCAACTGCCCGCTGACAGTGGCGGACCAGGTGGTCGTCGAAAACGGCGTGACCATCGTTGGCCCGACCAACCTGGCCGGTGCGGTGGCAGCCGATGCTTCGGCGCTGTATGCCCGCAACCTGCTGGACTTCCTGAAACTGGTCTTCACCAAGGAAGGCCAGTTCGAGATCAACCTCGAAGACGACATCGTCGCCGCGTGCCTGATGTGCCGCGACGGCCAAGTCATCCGCAAAAACGCCTAAGCAGGGATTCAGACGATGGAAGAGCTTATCTCCCCCGGTATCTACAACCTGATCATCTTCGTGCTGGCGATTTATGTCGGTTACCACGTGGTCTGGAACGTTACGCCTGCGCTGCACACGCCTTTGATGGCGGTGACCAACGCAATCTCTGCGATCGTGATCGTCGGCGCCATGCTGGCAGCCGCTTTGACCGTGACGCCTTTGGGCAAAACCATGGGCACCCTGGCCGTGGCCCTGGCAGCGGTCAACGTGTTCGGTGGCTTCCTGGTCACTCGCCGCATGCTTGAGATGTTCAAGAAAAAAGCCCCGAAAGCCGCAAAAGAAGAGGCGCCGAAGTAATGAGCATGAACCTCGTAACGACGCTTTACCTGATCGCGTCGATCTGTTTCATCCAGGCCCTCAAGGGCTTGTCGCACCCGACCACGTCGCGTCGCGGCAACCTGTTCGGCATGCTCGGCATGGCGCTGGCGATCCTTACCACTGTCGGCCTCATCTACAAGCTGGGCGCTGAACTGGCCACCGCCGGCATCGGCTACGTGATCGTCGGCCTGCTGATCGGCGGCACCGCCGGTTCGATCATGGCCAAGCGCGTTGAAATGACCAAGATGCCGGAACTGGTCGCCTTCATGCACAGCATGATCGGTATGGCGGCGGTGTTCATTGCCATCGCGGCCGTGGTCGAGCCGCAATCGCTGGGCATCGTCAAACACCTGGGCGATTCGATTCCGGCGGGTAACCGTCTGGAGCTGTTCCTCGGCGCCGCCATCGGTGCAATCACCTTCTCCGGTTCCGTGATCGCCTTCGGCAAGCTATCTGGCAAGTACAAGTTCCGTCTGTTCCAGGGCGCACCCGTACAGTTCACTGGCCAGCACAAGCTGAACGCGGTACTGGGCCTGGCGACACTGGCTCTCGGCCTGACCTTCATGTTCACCGGCAACCTCACGGCGTTCGCGCTGATGCTGGCCCTGGCCTTCGTCATGGGCGTGCTGATCATCATCCCGATCGGCGGCGCCGACATGCCGGTGGTGGTGTCGATGCTTAACAGCTACTCCGGCTGGGCAGCGGCGGGTATCGGCTTCTCGCTGAACAACTCGATGCTGATCATCGCGGGCTCGCTGGTAGGTTCTTCCGGTGCGATCCTCTCGTACATCATGTGCAAGGCGATGAACCGTTCGTTCTTCAACGTCCTGCTCGGCGGTTTCGGCAACAGCGCCGATGCGGGTGACGCTGGTGGTTCGAAAGAAGCCCGTCCGGTGAAATCCGGTTCGGCCGACGACGCAACCTTCCTGCTGACCAACGCCGACAGCGTCGTCATCGTTCCGGGCTACGGCCTGGCGGTGGCCCGTGCACAGCACGCGTTGAAGGAGCTGACCGAGAAGCTGACCCATCGCGGTGTGACCGTGAAGTACGCGATCCACCCGGTAGCCGGCCGTATGCCGGGGCACATGAACGTACTGCTGGCCGAGGCCGAAGTGCCTTACGACCAGGTGTTCGAGATGGAAGACATCAACTCCGAGTTCGGCCAGGCCGACGTGGTGCTGGTGCTCGGCGCCAACGACGTGGTCAATCCGGCCGCCAAGAACGATCCGAAATCGCCGATTGCCGGCATGCCGATTCTCGAAGCGTTCAAGGCCAAGACCATCATCGTCAACAAGCGCTCGATGGCCAGCGGCTATGCCGGTCTGGATAACGAACTGTTCTATCTGGACAAAACCATGATGGTGTTCGGCGACGCTAAAAAGGTCATCGAAGACATGGTGAAAGCTGTCGAGTAACCCTCGATGCCTTGCGAAAACGCCCCGACCTGTCGGGGCGTTTTTGTTTGCGCAAATCGTCGGACAAACCAGCGCTTTGTTACTGATCCGGTAATGGTGTTTTGCTTGAAAGGCCCGGAATAGACGGCTCTTTTGCGACCTTGGTAGCGGGACAGGCCTGCGCGAAATTCAATAGACTGCGCTTCCTGCTACCCGTTACCCGAGATAACAATCCATGTACCGTGACCGTATTCGCCTGCCTTCGTTGTTGGATAAAGTGATGAGCGCCGCCGAGGCTGCCGCTCTGATTGAAGACGGCATGACCGTCGGCATGAGCGGCTTCACCCGCGCCGGCGAAGCCAAGGCCGTTCCCCACGCACTGGCTGAGCGAGCCAAGGTTACGCCGCTGAAGATCAGCCTGATGACCGGCGCCAGCCTGGGCAACGACCTGGACAAGCAACTCACCGAAGCCGGTGTACTGTCGCGACGCATGCCTTTCCAGGTCGACAACACCCTGCGCAAGGCGATCAACGCCGGCGAAGTGATGTTCATCGACCAGCACCTCTCGGAAACCGTGGAGCAACTGCGCAATCAGCAACTGAAACTGCCGGACATCGCGGTCATCGAAGCAGTGGCCATCACCGAGCAGGGTCATATCGTGCCGACCACTTCCGTGGGCAACTCGGCCAGCTTCGCGATTTTCGCCAAACACGTGATCGTCGAGATCAACATGGCGCACAACCCGAATCTCGAAGGCCTGCACGACATCTATATCCCCACCTACCGTCCGACCCGTACGCCGATTCCACTGGTCAAGGTCGAAGATCGCATCGGCAGCACCGCGATTCCGATCCCGCCGGAGAAGATTGTCGCGATCGTTGTCACCAACCAGGCCGACTCACCCTCCACCGTGCTGCCGCCAGACGCCGAAACCCAGGCCATCGCAGATCACCTGATCGGCTTCTTCAAGCAGGAGGTGGACGCCGGGCGCATGACCAACAAGCTCGGCCCGCTGCAGGCCGGGATCGGCACCATCGCCAACTCGGTGATGTGCGGCCTGATCGATTCGCCTTTCGAAGACCTGACGATGTACTCCGAAGTGTTGCAGGACTCGACGTTTGACCTGATCGACGCCGGCAAGCTGAGCTTTGCTTCGGGCAGCTCGATCACCCTGTCGAGCCGGCGCAACGCTGATGTGTTCGGCAACCTGGAGCGCTACAAGGACAAGCTGGTGCTGCGCCCGCAGGAAATTTCCAACCACCCCGAAGTCGTGCGTCGCCTTGGCATCATCGGCATCAACACGGCGCTTGAGTTCGACATCTATGGCAACGTGAACTCCACCCACGTCTGCGGCACGCGGATGATGAACGGAATCGGCGGCTCGGGGGATTTTGCGCGCAACGCGCACTTGGCGATCTTCGTGACCAAGTCGATCGCCAAGGGCGGCGCGATTTCCAGCGTGGTGCCGATGGTCAGCCATGTCGACCATACCGAGCATGACGTCGACATTCTGGTGACCGAAGTCGGTCTGGCGGACCTGCGCGGCCTGGCGCCTCGCGAGCGCGCCCGGGCGATCATCGACAACTGTGTGCACCCGGATTTCCGCCAGGCGCTCAATGACTACTTCACCGCCGCCTGCGCCCTGGGTGGACACACGCCGCACATCCTGCGCGATGCCCTGAGTTGGCACATGAACCTGGAAGAAACCGGTCGCATGCTCGCCCTATAAATAGGCAGGAGAACAGCTGGCGCAAACACAGTTTCGTCAGCTGATTCTCTTAGAGCAGTAATCCGTCAAAAACTGTACTGCTGTACCGGTCTTTTCCTACGGAAAATCCCTACGCTCACCGACCTAAACTGCAAAATCGCACCATAATGATGCAGACAGGTACAGTTGCCTCAATTTAGACCAGTACACCCCCTATAAACAGTTAACTGAGCCCTCACAATACAGATGAACTGTATCTACAGAGGCTAGGCAAACAAGAGGATCATGGGCACCAGTTAAGCCACTACCTAATCCCGCCATAAGCGGAAGGATGAAAACCATGGAACGTACACTCAGTTCCGATCTGTTCTTTCAAGACACTGCTGCAAAAACCCAGGCTTCCATGCCTCTGCGCGTTATCGCCAACCTGATGCTGTGGCAACGCCGCATCTCCAGCCGCCACCAACTGGCTCGTCTGGATTCGCGTCTGCTGGCTGACGCCGGTATCAGCGAAGCACAACGCTACGAAGAGCTGAGCAAGCCGTTCTGGCGCTAAGTAAGCGTCGCTGGCCCTGACCTCAAGGTCCACCGCCAGCACCGAATTGAAAAAACAAAGCCCGTCGTGGGAAACCACGACGGGCTTTGTCATTTCAGAGCTCAAAAAATCACCACCAGTACAGTTCCATACAAATTCAATTACACCTGAACAGTTATAGCGCTAGACTGATTGCGTCTTGACGCTGATTCACATCAGCGGATTGTCGCGAACTCGTCCACGGGCCTACTATCAACCCAGGACCGTGGCGAAGCCTGTCCCAGACATTGCGCCACCCTTACCGTCGGCTTTACAGAGGAGTTACACCCATGTCCCGTCTTCGTCTGCTCAGCGCTGCCGCTCTGCTTGCCGTGGCTGCAAATGCCAACGCCACCAGCTTCATCGTGACCACCGATGCCGTCGTCGGTGCACTCAAAGCCACCTCCGATGCCACTTCCGATGTCACTTCCTCGTTCCATGATGACAAGATCGTGCTCGCGGCCCGTGACGACGCCGCGAGCTTCGTCGCCAGCGAAGGCACCATCCGTGGCGTGAAACTGGAAAGTGCGCTGGACCATATCCGCCACCAGGCGCCACAGCTCAACGCAACCGACGCACAACTGGCCCAGGCGATCCTGACGATCTAAGCCACGCCTCCAAACCTTGTAGGAGCGAGCTTGCTCGCGATGGACGACCAGACGCCGCGGGCACTTAGTCACCCCGCGTAATCGTTGACGACCATCGCGAGCAAGCTCGCTCCTACAGTGTGTCCACGTTCAACCATCGAGTCTTATGCGTTCGCCCTCGAATCTGCTTCGCACCACTGCACTTTTCGCAGCCATCTGTTCAGGTCCCGCCCACGCCTTCGACGCCTTCAATCTGTCGACTCAGGGCACCGTGGTCAGCGGATATGCCACCAGCATGGTGACCGCCGCGCCCTTCGACCATAAAATGCTGCTCGCCGCCCGGGATGACGCCGCGGCGTTCATCGCCAGCGACGGCCAACTGAGAGGCGCGCAACTGGAGTCGGCCTTGCGTTATCTGCGCCAGACCCAGTCAAAACTTCATGCCAGCGACCTTGAACTGGCGCAGGCAATTCTCGTCCAATAGATATCCCAGATTCTTCCGGAGTTGTTCCATGCGTAATCCGCTGATCGCCGCCACCCTAGGCCTGCTGCTATTGGCCGACGTGGCCCAGGCTCATACCCTGGTCGCCACCAGTAACATCCTCATTCGTGCCACCCAGCGCACGCTCGATTTCACATCCGATACCACCACTTCGATCCGCGACTCGAAACTGGTTCGCGAGGCCCAGGACGACGCCGCCAGTTTCGTCGCCACCAACGGCGACATCCGCGGCGCTCATCTGGAAGCAGCCCTCGACATGTTGCGCACCCGCGTTCCGGAAGCCCGCGACGCAAGTGATCAGGATCTCGCCGAAGCCATCCTTGCACTGTGAGGCCTGCATTCGCCTGGCTGCTGGCCGGGACGCTGTTGCTGATCGGCAGCAGCGCCCACGCCGGCCTTGAGCTGCATCTCAAGACTGACGGCCTGACCCCTTCCCAACAGCAAGCCAGCCAGGCACTGCTCGATGAAGCCATGCAAGCGCTGCCACCGCGCTTCATCGAGCAACTCGACCGACGCATCGATGTCGGCTGGACCGACGACATGCCCGCCAACGCCTATGGCCAGGCGTCGCTGGTGTCCGAACTCGATCTGAATCGCAAGCTGCTGGCCAGCCTCGCGGACGGTACGGCGGCGACCAAGAAGACCTACCGCCCCCACGGCACCGTGCGCCGGGAAATGCTCGCCACGGTTCTGCACGAGCTGACTCACATCTACGACCGTTCGCGCCTGTGGCCCAAGGCGCAGCGCACATTGATCCAACGCTGCACCCGCCAGGAAAGCAACTCGGGGTTGGTGGGCATTGCCGATGAATGCCGCGGACAGTCCGGTCGGCGCTTCACCCTCAGCGACGATCCGCGCCTGCTGGACCTCGCCGGCTGGCAGCAATACGTCGGCCGTCGCGGCGAGCGCGAACAGCACAACCGCCAGATCGCGCGCAGCCCGGACATCTACGAGACGAGCAGCCCCAAGGAATTCGTCGCGGTGAACATGGAGTACTTCCTCCTCGATCCGAGCTACGCCTGCCGCCGCCCCTCGCTGTATCGCTATTACAAGGAACACTTCGGCTGGGCACCTGCCGCCAAGGACACCTGCAGCAAGACCTACGCGTTCCTCAATGCCGGTAATGATTTCGCCAAGACGCCGCTGGGTCAGGTCGACCCGGAGCGGGTGTATGCCGTCGACTATCTGCTGGCCGAGGCCAACCAGAACTGGGTCAGTCGTTGGGGCCACAGCATGTTGCGGCTGGTGATCTGCAAACCGGGGCGTCCGCGCGGCCCGGATTGCCGGCTCGATCTGGACCAGCATCTGGTGCTGTCCTACCGCGCCTTCGTCGGTGACGTACAGCTGTCGAGTTGGGACGGTCTGGTGGGCAAGTACCCGTCTCGCCTGTTCGTGCTGCCTTTGGCGCAAGTCATCGATGAATACACCAAGACCGAACTGCGCAGCCTGGCCTCGGTGCCGCTGAACCTGTCGCGCAGCGAAATCGAGGACACGGTGGAACGCGCCGCCGAAATGCACTGGAGCTACGACGGCAACTACTTCTTCCTGTCCAACAATTGCGCGGTCGAGGAACTCAAGCTGCTGCGCGGTGGTACCAACAATTCGAAGCTGGTCACCCTGGACAACATCATGCCCAACGGCCTGCTCGAAGTGCTCAAAGGCCGCGGCCTGGCCGATACCAGCGTGCTGGACGACCCTCGCGAAGCCCTGCGCCTGGGTTATCGCTTCGACTCCTTCCGCGAGCGCTACCAGGCGATGTTCGAGGTGTTGAAAAAGCGTCTGCCGATCAAGCAGGACACAGTGGAGCAATGGCTGGAACTGAAAGCCGAGGATCGGCGCCAGTGGTTCGACCAGGCTGACTTGCGCGCCAGCGCCGCTTTGCTCCTGCTGGAGCAGGCGAGTTTCCGCCAACAGTTGCTGCTGGCCCAGGACGAAGTGAAACAGCGTTACCTGGGCGCCCGGGAGCTGAAAAACGGTGGCATGGACAAAGCCAATCAGACCTTGAAGGACATTCTCGCCAGCAGCGGCTTCTTGAGCCGTCCGGCGGAACTGCTCGACAGTGGCGGCTATGGATTGCCGCAACCCAATGAATGGAAAAACCTGGAATCGGAAAGCAGCGAGCGCCAGAAACAGCTACAGGTGCTCAGCGGTGAACTGGACAAGGAAGTGCGAGCCCTGCTCGAGCCGGAGCGTGCCGCTGAAATGGCGGCCAACGAAGCCAACGTGAAGCAGATCGGCGAACATCTGCGCGAACTGCACAAGGCATCGGGCGGGATCGAGTTGCCGTGAGGACCTGAAAGGCCTGCACAAAAAATGGGCACCCAACCTTGGTTGGCGTGCCCATTTTTCATTCCGCTCCCCCCGCTACTTGGGTCGGGGGTGAAAATTACGGATTGACGCTGTCTTTCAACGACTTGCCTGGCTTGAACGCAACGGTGTTGCTGGCCTTGATCTTGACCGGCTCACCGGTTTGCGGGTTTTTGCCGGTGCGGGCGCCGCGGTGGCGTTGCAGGAAGGTGCCGAAACCTACCAGCGTCACGCTGTCTTTGCGGTGCAGGGCGCCGGTGATTTCTTCGAGAACGGCGTTGAGAACGCGGTTGGCCTGCTCTTTGGTGAGGTCTGCTTTTTCCGCAATGGCTGCGGCGAGTTCTGGTTTACGCATATTAGTGAAGCCCCTTTGACGGTTTGTTGTTGTTATGTCCGTGCTGCTCTCTCTGGAGCAGCGCCCAAGGCGCCGCAGATGCTCTACTCTGCGGCAGACGGGTGTGAGGATGGCACGCACCGCACAGCCGCGCCAGTATCGATACGGCCTTTCTCAGGGCATTTTGAGGGTTATTCCGACAGAACGACCGGCATTTACGCCAGCAGTGCCGGAAGCTCTTTGTTCAGGGCCAGTTTTTCCATCACCGCCGTGCCAGTCAGGGCGTAGCCGAGCAGCTTGCCACCGGCATCGCGGCAAAGCGCCTTGATGTCAGCACCCTGTCCTTCCACCGTCCAGCTACCTTCCAGGCCCCGTGGCGGCGGGGACACCACCAACGGGCACACCGGGGTTTTGACGGTAATCGGCATCGGGCCGTAGTTGACCGCCGTCGGGTTGCCGGCGAGGGTCTGGGCCAGCGCGCGTGCGCAGCTCATCAGCGGCATCACGTACAGCAGATTCAGCCCGTCGACCTCGGCACAGTCGCCCAGGGCGTAAATGTTGGCGTGGGAGGTTTGCAGATGACGGTTGACCATCACACCGCGATTGACCTGCAAACCCGCCGCGGCGGCCAGGTCGATGCGCGGGCGCAGGCCAATGGCCGAAACCACCACGTCGCAGGCAATGATCTGGCCGTCGGAGAGATGCGCCTCCAGACCATCGGCAACCCGTTGCAGACGATTGAGCACCGGGCCGAGGTGGAAGCGCGCACCAAGGCTCTCCAGCCCTGCCTGAACCGCAGCGGCCGCCGCGGGGTGCAGCAGCGTCGGCATGACCTGCTCGCAGGGTGCTACCAGGTCCACTTCATAGCCGCCCAGGCTCAGATCGTTGGCGAACTCGCAGCCGATCAGGCCGGCGCCGAGCAGCAGCACCCGCCGCTTGCCGGCGGCGGCCGCACGAAAGCGTGCGTAGTCTTCCAGGTCGTTGATCGGGAATACGCAGTCCGCCCCATCACCTTCGATGGGCACGCGCACGGTTTCTGCGCCCCAGGCCAGGATCAGGTCACGGTAAATGACCGCTTCCTCACCGATCCACAGGCGTTTGTGGCCAGGATCGATGCCGCTGATGCGGGTATGGGTGCGGACTTCAGCCTTCAGCTGCTCGGCCATCGCACCGGGTTCGGCCATGCTCAGGCCATCGGCGTCCTTGTTTTTGCCGAAACCGGTGGACAGCATCGGCTTGGAGTAGGAACGCCCGTCATCGGCGGTAATCAGCAGCAGCGGGGTTTCGCCATCGAGTTTGCGAAACTCCCGGGCCAGGTTGTAGCCCGCAAGGCCGGTGCCGACGATCACGACAGGTGCGTTCATTGCCTACTCCTTTAGATGTCTTAGTTGATTTCGATCATTTCGAAATCCATTTTGCCGACGCCGCAATCCGGGCACAGCCAGTCTTCCGGCACGTCCTGCCACAGGGTGCCCGGCGCAATGCCGTCATCCGGCCAGCCGTCGGCTTCGTTGTAGATCAGGCCGCAGACCACACATTGCCACTTTTTCATTCAATCAGTTCCTCAGGGTTCAGGTGTTGCCGGCGCGAACGGTCGATGGATACAGCGCTGCCGCTCGGCTCAGGGCGTTTTGTACTGATGGGGCCCGGCAGATGCAAGCCTGTTCGGCGCAACCGGGGGCTTATCACTCGATATGATGGCCTGACATGGTAAGCTCGCCGCCTCATTTGCTGCCAATACTGACTCATTGTGCACCACTCAGAATCCCCGCTCTGGCTCCCCCAAAGCCTGCTCACGCCCCTCCCCGACCCGTTTACCCTCGACTGGCTGTTCGACGAAGGATCGCTGACCCGGCGCCTGACCCGTCTGTCGAATGACGGCTTCAGCGTCACGCCATTGTTCGAAGGCTGGCAAACCCTGCGCGACGATGAATGCGCCGCCTTGGATCTGGCCGAAGGCAGCGAAGGCTGGGTGCGCGAGGTGTATTTGCGCGGGCATGGCGAGGCCTGGGTGTTTGCCCGCAGCGTCGCGGCACGCAGCGCGCTGCAGGGCGACGGCTTGCACATGGACGAACTGGGCAGCCGCTCGCTCGGCGAACTGCTGTTTTGCGATCACGCCTTCCAGCGCCGCGCCATCGAGGTTTGCCACTATCCTCAAGCATGGCTGCCGGGCGAAGTCAGCGCGCCTGAACTCTGGGGCCGCCGTTCACGCTTCGACCGCGGCACGTTGAGCGTACTGGTGGCCGAAATATTCCTGCCGACCCTGTGGAACGCCGCCCGCGCCCACCCGGAGAACTGCTGATGTATCAGAGCCTGCTCAAGTCCCTGAATCGCGTGAATCCTCGGGCCTGGGACTTCATTCAGCTGACGCGGATGGACAAGCCGATCGGCATTTATCTGCTGCTGTGGCCGACGCTGTGGGCGCTGTGGATCGCCGGCAAGGGCTCACCGTCTCTGGCCAACATCGTGATTTTCGTCCTCGGCGTAGTGCTGACCCGTGCCGGCGGTTGCGTGATCAATGATTGGGCGGACCGCAAGGTCGACGGTCATGTGAAGCGCACCGAACAGCGTCCGCTGGTCAGCGGCAAGATCAGCTCCAAAGAGGCGCTGGTGTTCTTTGCCGTGCTGATGGGCGTGAGCTTCCTGCTGGTCCTGTGCACCAACGCCACCACGATCCTGCTGTCGCTTGGCGGCCTGGCGCTGGCGTTCAGCTACCCGTTCATGAAGCGCTACACCTATTACCCGCAAGTGGTACTGGGCGCTGCGTTTTCCTGGGGGATGCCGATGGCGTTCACCGCCGAAACCGGTGAATTGCCGGCAGCGGCGTGGCTGTTGTACATCGCCAACCTGATGTGGACGGTGGGCTACGACACCTATTACGCGATGACCGACCGCGATGACGATCTGAAGATCGGCGTGAAATCCACGGCGATTCTGTTCGGAGAGGCCGACCGGGTGATCATCCTGACCCTGCAATGCCTGGCATTGGGTTGCCTGCTGCTGGCCGGGTCGAAATTCGAGCTGGGCGGCTGGTTCCACCTCGGGCTGGCGGTGGCCGCGGGCTGCTTTGCCTGGGAGTTCTGGTACACGCGGGGCAAGGACCGGATGCGTTGCTTCAAGGCGTTCCTGCACAACCACTGGGCCGGTTTGGCGATTTTCGTCGGGATTGTGCTGGATTACGCGTTGCGTTGAGATTCAGAAAAAAAGATCGCAGCCTGCGGCAGCTCCTACATGAGGGTGCCGGAGGCTGCGATTTTTTTTGCAGAAAAACTTATTTCTGCGATTCGTGCACTACGTGCCAGACGTCTTTCATCTTGTCGCCCGTCATGTCTCCGGGCTTGGTGTCTTTCACGAAGGTGTACAGCGGCTTGCCGTCATAGGCGTATTGCATATGGCCGTCATCGCGCTTGATCACGGTCCATTTGCCTTCGGCCTTGGCGTCAGCAGGGGCCATCATCGGTGGCCAGTTCTTGGCGCACTCGTCGTTGCACATCGACTTGCCGCCCGAGTCTTTGTCGAACGTGTACAGCGTCATGCCTTTGTGATCGACCATCATCCCGTCTTTCATCATCGCCGGGTCGGCAGCAAACGCCAGTGTCGGCAGCGTTATCGCGGCAGTGACCAGCAGAGCCTTCCAGGATTGAGCAATGTGATTCATGGAAACCTTCCGTTTGTGGTTGTCAGGGTTCGGACTTAGAGCTTAGTTCAGGTTCGCCACAATCGCAGGCTGACTAAAATACTGTCACACGACTGCAATATTTCCGTTATCTAATGCGGCGCAAGACAGTTAAATGACAAGAGGATTAAGGCATGGTTGGCAGGAGCATTCTGATCGTCGACGACGAAGCGCCTATTCGCGAAATGATCGCCGTTGCATTGGAAATGGCCGGCTATGACTGCCTGGAGGCTGAGAACTCCCAGCAGGCCCACGCCATTATCGTTGACCGCAAGCCGGACCTGATCCTGCTCGACTGGATGCTGCCCGGCACCTCCGGCATCGAGCTGGCCCGACGCCTGAAGCGCGATGAGCTGACCGGGGATATCCCGATCATCATGCTCACCGCCAAGGGCGAAGAGGACAACAAGATCCAGGGCCTGGAAGTCGGCGCCGACGATTACATCACCAAACCTTTCTCCCCTCGCGAGCTGGTCGCGCGACTGAAAGCCGTACTGCGTCGCGCCGGCCCGACCGATGGCGAAGCGCCGATTGAAGTCGGCGGCCTGCTGCTCGATCCGATCGGCCACCGTGTGACCATCGACGGCAAGCCTGCGGAAATGGGACCGACCGAATACCGTCTGTTGCAGTTTTTCATGACCCACCAGGAGCGCGCCTATACCCGTGGCCAGCTGCTGGATCAGGTCTGGGGCGGCAACGTCTATGTCGAGGAGCGCACCGTCGACGTGCATATCCGTCGCCTGCGCAAAGCCCTCGGCGATGCCTACGAAAATCTGGTACAAACCGTGCGCGGCACCGGCTATCGGTTCTCTACCAAGGCCTGAGCCGGATTTCTCCCGCTGTTGCAGTAGACAAGGACGCGCGTTCAAGTGAATCAAAACTGGCATGGCACCCTGATTCGCCACATGCTGCTGCTGGTCACCGCCTGCCTGGTGATTGGCCTGATCACTGGCTACTACGGCTGGAGCCTCGCTGCGGGACTGGGCATTTACCTGGCCTGGACCCTCAAACAGCTGCTGCGCCTGCATGAATGGCTGCGCCTGCACAAACCCGATGAAGCACCGCCAGATGGCTACGGCCTGTGGGGCGAAGTGTTCGACAGCATCTACCACCTGCAACGCCGCGACCAACGGGTTCGCGGGCGTCTGCAAGCGGTGATCGACCGGGTCCAGGAATCCACCGCAGCGTTGAAGGACGCCGTCGTCATGCTCGACACCGACGGCAACCTGGAATGGTGGAACCGCGCCGCCGAAACCCTGCTGGGCCTCAAGACACCGCAGGACAGCGGCCAACCGGTGACCAATCTGGTGCGCCATCCGCGCTTCAAGGAGTACTTCGAGCTGGACAACTACGCCGAACCACTGGAAATCCCCTCGCCGACCAACGATCGGATGCGCATTCAGCTGTACATCACCCGCTACGGCAACAACGAACACCTTATGCTGGTGCGCGATGTCACACGCATCCATCAGCTGGAGCAGATGCGCAAGGACTTCATCGCCAACGTTTCCCACGAGCTGCGCACGCCGCTGACGGTGATCTGCGGTTATCTGGAAACCCTGCTCGACAACGTCGAGGAAGTGAACCCGCGCTGGGGTCGCGCCCTGCAGCAGATGCAGCAACAGGGCGGACGCATGCAGACCCTGCTCAACGACTTGCTGTTGCTGGCCAAGCTGGAAGCTACGGATTACCCGTCGGACAACCAGCCGGTGGCCATCGACGGCCTGCTGCAATCGATCAAGAGTGATGCGCAGCAGCTGTCCGGCCAGAAAAACCAGCGCATCACCCTGGAAGCCGACCCCACCATCCTGCTCAAGGGCAGCGAAGGGGAACTGCGGAGTGCGTTTTCCAACCTGGTGTTCAACGCCGTGAAGTACACCCAGGCCGAAGGCAACATCCGCATTCGCTGGTGGGGTGACGAGCAAGGTGCGCACCTGAGCGTGCAGGACTCCGGGATCGGCATCGACAGCAAACACCTGCCGCGCCTGACCGAGCGCTTCTACCGTGTCGACTCCAGTCGCAATTCCAATACCGGCGGCACCGGCCTGGGGCTGGCGATCGTCAAACACGTCCTGCTGCGCCACCGTGCGCGGATGGAAATCAGCAGCGTGCCGGGCCACGGCAGTACCTTTACCTGCCATTTCGCTCCCGCCCAGGTCAGCAAATCCCGGGTCATCAGCACCGCCGACTGATACCGGCCAGCACTGGCCACTAGGCAATTGCCAAGTCAGCCGCTACATTGGCTGACTTGCGCCTGCCTTTTCAGGCGCACTTTTTTCTTATCCTTCGAATACACGGAACCCGCAAAACTCCATCATGGACCCTTCCCCTGGTTTGACCCTCGCAACAATATTCGCCGACTTCGGCATGATTCTTTTTGCTCTGATCCTGGTTTTGCTCAACGGCTTTTTCGTTGCGGCGGAATTTGCCATGGTCAAGCTGCGCTCGACCCGCGTCGAGGCCATCGCTGAGCAGCACGGCTGGCGCGGACACATCCTGCGCACCGTACACAGCCAGCTCGATGCCTACCTGTCGGCGTGCCAACTGGGTATCACCCTCGCCTCCCTGGGCCTGGGCTGGGTCGGTGAGCCGGCCTTCGCCCACATTCTGGAACCGGTATTGAGTGCCGTGGGCGTGGACTCTCCCGAAGTGGTCAAGGCGGTATCGTTCTTCACCGCGTTCTTCATCATTTCGTACCTGCACATCGTGGTCGGCGAACTGGCGCCCAAATCCTGGGCGATCCGCAAACCCGAGCTGCTGTCGCTGTGGACCGCGGTGCCGCTGTACCTGTTCTATTGGGCCATGTACCCGGCCATCTACCTGCTCAACGCCAGCGCCAACCAGATCCTGCGCATCGCCGGTCAAGGCGAGCCCGGCCCGCACCATGAGCACCATTACAGCCGCGAAGAACTGAAACTGATCCTGCACTCCAGCCGTGGTCAGGATCCGAGCGACCAGGGCATGCGCGTACTGGCCTCGGCGGTGGAAATGGGCGAGCTGGAGGTAGTCGACTGGGCCAACTCCCGCGAAGACCTGGTGACCCTGGAGTTCAACGCACCGCTCAAGGAAATCCTGGCGATGTTCCGTCGCCACAAGTTCAGCCGTTATCCGGTGTACGACAGCGAGCGACAGGAGTTCGTCGGCCTGCTGCACATCAAGGACCTGCTGCTGGAACTGGCGGCCCTGGACCACATTCCGGAGTCGTTCAACCTGGCCGAGCTGACCCGTCCGTTGGAGCGCGTGTCCCGGCACATGCCGCTGTCGCAATTGCTGGAGCAGTTCCGCAAGGGCGGCTCGCACTTCGCCGTGGTTGAAGAGGCCGACGGCAACATCATCGGCTACCTGACCATGGAAGACGTGCTGGAAGTGCTGGTCGGCGACATCCAGGACGAACACCGCAAGGCCGAACGCGGGATCCTCGCGTACCAGCCGGGCAAACTGCTGGTGCGTGGCGATACGCCGTTGTTCAAGGTCGAACGGCTGCTGGGGATCGATCTGGACCACGTCGAAGCGGAAACGCTGGCGGGCCTGGTCTACGAGAGCCTCAAGCGCGTGCCGGAAGAGGAAGAAGTGCTGGAAGTCGAAGGCTTGCGGATCATCATCAAGAAGATGAAGGGTCCGAAGATCATTTTGGCCAAGGTGTTGATGCTGGACTGAGTTTCCCGGCGTTAATCCGAGTCGATCCC
>NZ_JAIQWX010000113.1 GCF_020164475.1 Pseudomonas sp. REP124
CTGTAGGAGCGAGGCTTGCCCGCGAAGAGGCCCTGACAGGCAACACAAATCCCGGAACCCGCAATGAAACAGAAAAAAGCCCAATGGCCCTGGCACGCGCTGACCGTGCTGGTGCTGATCGGCCTGGCCGCCGCCCTGTACTACGCCACCTCGCTGATGTCCTACGAGTGGCGCTGGAACCGCGTGCCGCAGTACTTCGCCTACCACGCCGAAGAGTCCCAGCGCGCCGCCGACATCTCCACCGTCAGCACGCTGGTGCGCAAGGGCGACAAGGCTGAAGTCACCCTGCGCAACGACGCGGGTGACGAACAACACCTGATCGTCGACGAGAACAGCCTGCAAGTCGCCCAGGGCGATGATGTGGCTGAGGGCGATGTGGTCGGGGTCACCCGTCACTGGGCCGCTGGACCGCTGTTGTGGGGCCTGTGGACCACCTTGTGGCTGTCGGTGGTGTCGGGTGTGCTGGGTCTGCTGATCGGCCTGGTCACCGGCCTGTGCCGGCTGTCGAACAACCCGACGTTGCGCGACCTATCGACCATCTACGTCGAACTGGTGCGCGGCACGCCGCTGCTGGTGCAGATCTTCATTTTCTACTTCTTCATCGGCACCGTGATGAACCTGTCTCGGGAGCTCGCCGGGATCGCCGCGCTCGCGCTGTTCACCGGCGCCTACGTGGCGGAAATCATCCGTTCCGGCGTGCAGTCCATCGCCCGTGGCCAGAACGAAGCCGCGCGCTCCCTGGGGTTGAGCGCCGGCCAGTCGATGCGTCACGTGGTGCTGCCGCAAGCGTTCAAGCGTGTGCTGCCGCCGCTGGCCGGGCAGTTCATCAGCCTGGTCAAGGACACGTCCTTGGTGTCGGTTATCGCGATCACCGAACTGCTCAAAAGCGGGCGCGAAGTCATCACCACTTCGTTTTCGCCGTTCGAGATCCTGTTCTGTGTGGCCGGATTGTATTTGTTGATCAACCTGCCGCTGTCGAAAATCGCCGGCCGGCTTGAGCGGAGGCTCGCGCAAAGTGATTGAAGTCCGCGATCTGGTAAAAGTCTTCGACACCCGCGGCCAAGTGGTGCGCGCGGTGGATAACGTCTCCACCCAAGTGGCCAAGGGCGAAGTGCTGGTGGTGATCGGTCCGTCCGGCTCCGGTAAATCGACTTTCCTGCGCTGTCTCAACGGTCTGGAAGAATTCGATTCGGGCTCGGTGAGCATCGACGGCCTGCAACTGGCCGACCCGAAGACCGACATCAACGCCTACCGCCGCGAAGTCGGTATGGTGTTCCAGCATTTCAACCTGTTCCCGCACATGACCGTGCTGGAAAACCTGTGTCTGGCGCAGAAAGTCGTACGCAAGCGCGGCAAGAAGGAGCGCGAGGCCAAGGCCATGGCGCTGCTGGAAAAGGTCGGCATCGCGCAGAAGGCCAATGAATTCCCATCGCGCCTGTCCGGTGGCCAGCAACAGCGCGTGGCGATCGCCCGGGCGCTGGCGATGGAGCCGAAGGTCATGCTGTTCGACGAACCCACCTCGGCCCTCGACCCGGAAATGGTCGGCGAAGTGCTGGACGTCATGAAAAACCTGGCCGTGGAAGGCATGACCATGGTCTGCGTCACCCACGAAATGGGCTTCGCCCGGGAAGTCGCGGACCGGGTGCTGTTCTTCGATCACGGTAAATTGCTGGAGGATGCATCCCCGGCGCAGTTCTTTGATGCGCCGAAGGATCCGCGGGCTCAGGCGTTTTTGCGGCAGGTTCTGTAACTGCGGCGATCTTCAGGACGCCATCGCGGGCAAGCCCGCTCCCACAGGGATCATGGTTGTGCACAGGATTTGTGTTCACCACCAAACACTGTGGGAGCGGGCTTGCCCGCGATTGCATCACCTCGGTCCCAAGCGAACCGAGGCAGTTGAATCACTTCACATCCTGAACTTACCCACCAGCATCTGCAAATGCGTCCCCAACCGCGCCAGCTCAACGCTGGACGCCGCGGTTTCCTCACTGGCCGCCGATGTCTGATCCGACACATCCCGCACATTCAGCACGCTACGGTTGATCTCCTCGGCCACGGCGCTTTGCTGCTCGGCTGCGGCGGCGATCTGCTGGTTCATGGCCTGGATGGCCGAGACGGTGCGGGTGATGCTCTCCAGCGAACCGCCGGCGCGGCGGGTCAGTTCGACGCTGCTGTCGGTCAGGTTGCGGCTGTTGTCCATGATGTTCGCCACTTGCTGGGTGCCGTTTTGCAGGCTGACGATCAGCTCTTCGATCTCTTCGGTGGACTTGTGGGTGCGCTGGGCCAGGCTACGGACTTCGTCGGCGACCACGGCAAAACCGCGTCCGGCTTCACCGGCACGGGCGGCTTCGATGGCGGCGTTGAGTGCCAGCAGGTTGGTCTGCTGGGCCACGGACTTGATCACGTCGAGTACGCTGCCGATCTTGTCGCTCTCGCGCTTGAGTTCGCCCATGGCCTCGGTGGCATGTCCCACCTCAAGGGCCAGGCGCTCGATCTGGGCGATGGCCTCGCCGACCACCTTGTCACCCTCGCGCGCCTGCTGGTCGGCGGCGACAGCGGCCTCGGAGGCTTCCTCGGCATTGCGCGCGACTTCCTGCACGGTGGCGGTCATCTCGTTCATGGCCGTGGCCACCTGATCGGTCTCGACCTTCTGGCTGTTGACGCCTGCGCTGGTCTGCTCGGTGACGGCCGACAGTTCCTCGGCGGCGCTGGCGATCTGCGTGACGCCATCGCTGATGCCGCCGATCAACTCGCGCAGGCCCAGAGTCATGCCCTGAATGGAGCGTTGCAGCTGGCCCAGTTCGTCCTGGCGCTTGGAAACCAGGTTATGCGTCAGGTCGCCGGCGGCGATGCGCTCGGCCACTTTGAGGGTCTGGGTCAGCGGAATCACGATCTGCCGGGTGATGGCCCAGGCGGCAAAGACACCGAATACCAGCGCCAGGACTGTGGCCAGCAATAGCTTGTTCTTGGCGTGCGCGACGTCGGTATCCCGCTTGTTGGTTTGCGAGAGGGTCAGTTGCGTGCTGGCGTCGAGCAGGATCTGGCCTTGGGCGGCCATGTGCTTGAGTGCGTCGGCGCCGGCGACCTGAGAGTCGCGGTACTGGCTGACCGCCGCGCGGTAGGCCTTGAGCGAGTCGGTGGCCTGCTGCAGGTTGGTGATGTGCTCATCCGGCAGTTTCGACGGCAGACTTTCAAGGTATTTGAGTGCGTTGTCGATGGCATCCAGTGCGGGCTGCTCGGCTTCGGTCTTGCCACTGTAGGTGTAGCCGCGAACCTGGAAGCGCGCCTGCTGGATCAGCTTGCTCAGGTCGATCACGCTGTTGAACTGCACGACGCTGTCGCCTTGCAGCATGGATTTTTCGACCTCGGCGACCTTGGCCACGGCATTGTCGGCGGTGGCGCCGAGTTTGCCACGCGCGTCTTCACGGTTCGCGCCGGCCTGGGTCAGGGCGGCGAAGGCTTGTTTGTACTGAACGACCGCGGCGATCTGTTGCTCGATCAGCGCGATGTCGGAGGGTTGTTCGATCAGCTTGCTAGCGGTTTGCAAGTTGCTGTCGAGCTTGCCGAGCATGTCGTTGACGGCGCCAGGCCCTTGCTCGCCACGACGCATGTCGTAATCCAGGCGGGCAATGCGCAGGTCCTTGGTCATCCCGTTGATGTCGGAGATCAGCCCCAGTTTGTCGCCTCGCTTGCTGACCTCGCTCAGACCGGTCCAGCCGGTGAAGGTGATCAACAACGTCAACAGCAAGACAAGGCCGAAACCAATGCCCAGTTTGCGATTGACGCCTACGTTCCCCAGCTTATCGGCCATCCATTGGTACATGCTGCAAATCTCCCCGACCACATTGGTTTTGTCGGAGATATATCGGCCAGACACCTGCGTTCTGTAGGGGCATTCAGACGAATGGAGAGCTTTATGTAGCAGCTGGCGCGTGACGTTAGAAGAGGCGTGCGAGCAGGGCGGTGACGGCGGTTTCGACGCGCAGAATGCGCTCTCCCAGCTGCACCGGTTGCAGGCCGGATTTGCCCAGCAGGTCGATTTCGTAGGGAATCCAGCCGCCTTCGGGGCCGATGGCCAGGGTCACCGGTTCGCTCAGGGCGCGGGGGCAGGGCGGGTAGTTGCCGGGATGGCCGACCAGGCCCAAGGTGCCTTCGCTGATGGCCGGCAGGCGGTCTTCAACGAATGGCTTGAAGCGCTTCTCGATGGTCACTTCGGGCAGCACGCTGTCCCGGGCCTGTTCGAGACCGAGGATCAACTGCTCGCGAATCGCTTCCGGCTCCAGAAACGGTGTCTGCCAGAAGCTCTTCTCGACGCGGTAGCTGTTGACCAGCACCACACGCGGCACTCCCATGGCTGCAACGGTCTGAAACACCCTGCGCAGCATTTTGGGCCGTGGCAGGGCCAATACCAGTGTCAGTGGCAGCTTGGCCGGCGGCGGCTGGTCGAGGGTGACGCGCAATTCCGCCTCGTTGGCTTCCAGACGCAGCACTTCGGCTGCGCCCATCAACCCGCCAATCCGCCCGACGCGCATGCTGTCGCCGACTTCGCAGCGATGGACTTCCTGCATGTGGGTCAGGCGTCGATCACGCAGGATCACCCGGTCGGCCGCAATGAAGTCGGCCTCTTCGAGGAGCAGCAGGTTCACGCTTGGGTCGCTGGCGGCTGGTCGTTGTGGTCGTCAGCCGGCTCATCGTCCGGATGTTCGCCGCGTTTGCTGATCAGCCCGCCAAACAACACGCCGATCTCGAACAACAGCCACATCGGTACTGCCAGCAGGGTCTGCGAGAAGATGTCCGGAGGGGTCAGGATCATGCCGACCACGAAGCAGCCGATGATCACGTACGGGCGGATCTTCTTCAGGTATTTGACGTCGACCACGCCGATCCACACCAGCAGCACCACGGCCACCGGGATCTCGAACGCCACGCCGAAGGCGAAGAACAGCGTCATGACGAAATCGAGGTAGCTGGTGATGTCGGTCATCATTTCCACGCCGGCCGGGGTGGCGGAGGCGAAGAACTTGAAGATCAGCGGGAATACCAGGAAGTAGGCGAAGGCCATGCCGGCGTAGAACAGCAGGATGCTGGAGATCAGCAGCGGCACCGCGATGCGTTTTTCGTGCTTGTACAGGCCCGGCGCGATGAAGCCCCAGATCTGGTGCAGGATCACCGGAATGGCCAGGAACAGTGAGACCATCATCGTCAGCTTGAGCGGTGTCAGGAACGGCGATGACACGTCGGTGGCGATCATCGTCGCGCCCGCCGGCAGGTACTGGCGCAGTGGCGTCGAGACGAAGGTGTAGATCTGCTGGGTGAAGGCGAACAACCCGGCGAAGATGATGAACACCGCCGCTACGCAGCGCAGCAGACGGGTACGCAGCTCGGTAAGGTGCGAAACCAGCGGCATGTGCTGGTCGTTTTCAGGAAGATCGCTCATGGGGCTCGCGGCGGCAGTGTGGGGTCTTGAGGGGCAGGCGCGACGGGCGCGGCCGCAGGTACCACGGGTTCGACCGATGTGGCTGCGGCTGGCTCAGCTGCAACCGGCGTAGCCGCAGTTGGTGAAGCTTCGACTACAGGCGCCGCAACTGTCGGAGTGGCCTCCGGCTGAACCGGCGTCGGCTCCTGCTGGGTCGGCGTGAAAATCTTCCGCGCCTCCTGCTCCAGCGACAGAATGTGTTCGTTGTGCAGTTGCCGACGAATCTCGTCGGCACCGATTTCACGTTCAACTTCCTGTTTGATCGCATTGAAGCTGCGCTTCAGGCGTCCGACCCACAGGCCTGCGGTGCGCGCAGCGTGCGGCAGGCGCTCGGGGCCCAGCACCAGCAGGGCGACGAGGCCGACGAGCAGCAGTTCAGAGAAGCTGATACCAAACATTAGTCAGTGCTCACACGTCTTTGCGGATCGGCTCTTCGACCTTCTGCGCCTGCACGTCGATGGTGTGCGGCCGGTTCACGGACTGTGTGGCCTGTGGCTGAACAGGTGGAACCGGTTGCGCCGGGGTCACGGTCGGATCGGCCGGTTTTTCGTCGTCGTTCATGGCCTTGCGGAAGCCCTTGATCGATTCGCCGACGTCAGTGCCGAGGTTTTTCAGTTTCTTGGTACCGAACACCAGTACGACCACAACCAGGATGACGACCCAGTGTTTCCAGTCAAAAATACCCATGGTGCTGCTCCTCTCTAATAATTGTTCAGGCGGACGGACGCGAGGCTTTCTCTACGTGTCCGGAGAGACCGAAGCGACGGTCCAGTTCATCGAGTACAGCCTGTGGATGCTGCCCCAATTGGGCAAGCATGACCATGCTGTGGAACCACAAATCGGCGGTTTCGTAGATCACATCGCTGCAGTCGCCGCTGACGGCGGCATCCTTGGCGGCAATGATGGTTTCGACCGACTCTTCGCCGACTTTTTCCAGAATCTTGTTCAAACCCTTGTGATACAGGCTGGCGACATACGAGCTGTCGGCGGCGGCGCCTTTGCGCTCTTCCAGTACCTGGGCCAGACGGGTGAGTGTGTCACTCATGGGTGTGTCCTGTGGAGTAGATGGCGTGCGGGTCCTTGAGGACCGGATCGACGGTTGTCCAGTCGCCGTTCTCGAAGACGCGATAGAAGCAGCTTTGACGGCCGGTATGGCAGGCGATGTCGCCGATCTGCTCGACCATCAGGATGATCACGTCGGCATCACAATCCAGGCGCATCTCATGCAGGGTCTGCACGTGGCCGGACTCTTCGCCCTTGCGCCACAGTTTGCCACGCGAGCGCGACCAGTAGATGGCGCGGTTCTCGGCAGCGGTCAGTTCCAGCGCTTCACGGTTCATCCAGGCCATCATTAGGACGCGCCCGGTCTTGTGATCCTGGGCGATCGCTGGCACCAGGCCATCGGCGTCCCACTTGATCTCGTCCAGCCAGTTGGTCATCTTCGGTTCCCGAAGCAGCTGCAAGCTTTGAGCTTCAAGCTGCAAGTTAAAGCGGATTCGTTGGTTGTTGCCTGATCTTAACGCTTAAGCCGCGCCGACATAACCCAAACACAAGTATCGCGCAGCCCACTTGAAGCTTGAGGCCTGCAGCTTGCAGCTTACTCCTACCGACGCACGACCAGATACAAACCGACGGCCATCATGATTCCCGCAGGCCAATAAGCCAACTGATTCAGCGGCCCGCCAGCAGCGAGGATGGCGCCGCCGGCCAGATGAGCGGTTCCCAGCAGACGCAGGAACCAGTCGTCGCGGCGTCGGTGCCACGGTGGCGGTGGATCGCTGGCGTGAGGCTGGGACATGCGCTCGAGCAGGTCGCGGGTCATGTTGGCCAGGTGCGGGATCTGTTCGATCTGGCTCTGCACGTTGCCGAACAGGGCCTTGGGGCTGACCCGCTCGCGCATCCAGCGCTCGAGGAAAGGCTGCGCGGTGTTCCACAAATCGAGGTCCGGATACAGCTGACGACCCAGGCCTTCGATGTTCAACAGGGTTTTCTGCAAAAGAACCAGCTGCGGCTGCACTTCCATGTTGAAACGGCGCGCGGTCTGGAACAGGCGCATCAGCACCTGGCCGAAGGAAATGTCCTTCAACGGCTTTTCGAAGATCGGCTCGCACACGGTACGGATCGCCGCTTCGAATTCGTTGAGCTTGGTTTCCGCCGGTACCCAGCCCGAATCGATGTGCAACTGCGCCACGCGACGGTAGTCCCGCTTGAAGAAGGCAAACAGGTTGCGCGCCAGGTAGTCCTGGTCTTCGGGGGTCAGGCTGCCGACGATGCCGCAGTCGATCGCGATGTACTGCGGGCTCCACGGGCTCACGGTGCTGACGAAGATGTTGCCGGGGTGCATGTCGGCGTGGAAGAAACTGTCGCGGAACACCTGGGTGAAGAAGATCTCCACGCCACGTTCGGCGAGCATTTTCATGTCGGTGCGCTGGTCGGCCAGAGTCGCCAGGTCGGTGACCTGAATCCCGTAGATGCGCTCCATCACCAACACTTTCGGTCGGCACCAGTCCCAGTAGACCTGGGGCACGTAGAGCATCGGCGAGCCTTCGAAGTTGCGCTTCAGCTGGCTGGCGTTGGCCGCTTCGCGCAGTAGATCGAGTTCGTCATAGATGGTTTTTTCGTAGTCGCTGACCACGTCCACCGGGTGCAGCAGACGCGCGTCGGCCGAAACCTTTTCGGCGGCGCGGGCGAGGATGAACAGCCACGCCAGATCCTGAGCAATGATCGGCTTGAGGCCCGGGCGGATCACCTTGACCACCACTTCCTCACCGGTTTTCAGCTGCGCGGCGTGGACCTGCGCCACCGAAGCCGAGGCCAGGGGCTCGACGTCGAAACGGCTGAACACTTCGCTGATCTTCTTGCCCAGCTGCTCTTCGATCAGCTTGACCGACAGCTTGGAGTCGAACGGCGGCACGCGATCCTGCAGCAGCATCAACTCGTCGGCGATGTCTTCGGGCAGCAGGTCGCGGCGGGTGGACAGGATCTGCCCGAACTTGATGAATATCGGCCCCAGATCCTGCAATGCCAGGCGCAGGCGCGCGCCACGGCTCAGGTCGAGGGTCTTGCGCGGGAACCAGCGCCACGGCAGGGCGTAGCGCAGCACCAGCAGGAACCAGGGCAGAGGCAGATCGAACAGCAGGTCATCGAGGCGGTAGCGGATCACGACGCGCTGGATGCGCAACAGACGGCGGACGGCAAGCAGCTTCATGCGTTATCGCTTGGGTCGAGGGATCGGGAAAGGCGCTCGAAACGCGCCTCGAGTCGTTCCAGATCGAGTTTGATCCGGTCCAGTTCACTGAATCGGGCTTCGGCTTCGCGCTGACCGACGAGGGCGCGCGATTCTTCGGCCAGGTATTCGGCGAGGTTCTGGTTGAGGCTGGCAAATCCTTGTTGATACCAGCGCGCGCGGCTGCGCAAGTGACCGCCCACCAGTTGGGTGGCGACCGGGCCGAGCCAGCGCGAGAGTTCGTACTCCCAGTCCAGCTCAAGGTCCTGAAGGATTCCCGCCAGTTCCAGCAGCACACCGCTGTCGCCGTCGAGTTCGACTTCAGGGGCATGCAGCACCGCGGTCTTGTCCTTGCTCATCGCCAGTTTCACCAGGCTCGAAGCCGGTGCACGCAAAGTGCAGTCGGCGCCGGTTTCCCACTGAGAGGCGAGCAGCAGGCCTTCGTCGCTGGGCAGGATGAACAGTTGCAGCGCCGGGCTTCTGCAATCGACGGCAATCACCTTGCCGCTCAAGTGCGCGAGCCTTGGCAGCGCCGTGCTGTCGAGACGCAGCACCCGGTTCAGGCCGAGTTCAACGCTGGCGAGCAGTCCGGCGAGCAGCATCAGGGCTTGATGCCGCGATGCAGGGCAACGATGCCTGCGGTCATGTTGTGATAGGTCACGCGGTCGAAACCGGCCTCGACCATCATCGACTTCAGGGTTTCCTGATTCGGGTGCATGCGGATCGATTCGGCCAGGTAGCGATAGCTTTCCGAGTCGTTGGTGATCAGCTTGCCCATCAGCGGCATGAAGGCGAAGGAGTAGGCATCGTAGGCCTTGGACATCAGCGCGTTGGTCGGCTTGGAGAACTCCAGCACCAACAGGCGGCCGCCGGGCTTGAGTACGCGCAGCATGGAGCGCAGGGCGTCTTCCTTGTGCGTTACGTTGCGCAGGCCGAAAGCGATGGTCACGCAGTCGAAATGGTTGTCCGGGAACGGCAGTTTTTCCGCGTCGGCCTGGACGAACTCGACGTTGCCGGCCACACCCAGGTCCAGCAGGCGGTCACGGCCGACCTTGAGCATGGACTCGTTGATGTCAGCCAGCACCACTTGGCCGGTAGGGCCGACCAGGTGGGAGAATTTGCGGGTCAGGTCGCCCGTGCCGCCGGCGATGTCGAGCACACGGTTGCCGGTGCGGACGCCCGACAGTTCGATCGCGAAACGCTTCCACAGGCGGTGCATGCCGCCCGACAGGAGGTCGTTCATCAGGTCGTATTTGGCAGCTACCGAGTGGAAAACTTCAGCGACTTTTTCCGCTTTCTGGCTTTCCGGAACGTTTTTGAAGCCGAAGTGAGTGGTGGGTTCGGCATCGCTGCCTTTGCGCTGATCAGTCATATCGCTGTCACCAAGAGAGAATGCGCGACATTCTAATCCCCAAGGGATGCTTTGTCTTGGAATGGCTAAAGGTAAGATGGGCAACCTTCGGGACGATTTGCCGCAGCGGCGGTCAAGATTTACCGACAAGCATTCATAAAACAGGAGTCATCCAATGGCCCATATCAGTGTTGAGCGTGCCCACAACCTGGGCAAGGAAGCAGCCCGCGAGAAAGCCGACAAGCTGGCGCAGAAACTTTCCGACCAGTACGGCCTGGAGCCCCAATGGTCCGGGGACACCCTGAACCTCAAGCGTTCGGGTGTGAAAGGCGCGGTGCACGTGGCCGACGATTCGATCCGCGTCGACGTGGAGCTGGGCCTGATGATGTCGGCCATGAGCGGCATGATCAAAGCGGAAATCGAAAAGGCGCTGGACAAGGCGCTGGCCTGATCCGACCCCTTCTCCTGTAGGAGCGAAGCTTGCTCGCGAAAGCGGTCTTCCTGACGGCAAAGATGCTGCGGATGTTCCGGTCTCTTCGCGGGCAAGCCTCGCTCCTACATCCATCTCGGGGCACGCAAATGTTGCGGTTGTTAGGGTGCCCTTTCTAATTTTTCTCCCTACTTTGTGCCAGAGCCCGACACTTTCGCGGGCAGTTCCTCAAACCTTCTGCGCGTGAGGTGGACCATGGCCAAAGTAATTTTGAAGAAAAAAATCGACGCTTCGACATCGGCTCTGAGCGACGTCAAATCCTATGCCCGCAAGATCTGGCTGGCAGGTCTTGGTGCCTACGCCAAGGTTGGCCAGGAAGGCGCCGACTACTTTCAGGAGCTGGTGAAGACAGGTCAAGCTGTTGAAACCAAAGGCAAAAAAGTAGTCGCCGAAAAGCTCGAAGCCGCGAACTCCGAGATCGCTGAAGCGAAGAATGAAGTGAGCACTTTCAAGGGTCGTGTCGAAGTTCAACTCGACAAGGTCGAGAAAGCATTCGACTCGCGTGTGGCAAGCGCCTTGAATCGTATCGGCATTCCGTCTAAACATGACGTTGAGACACTCTCTGTCAAGCTCGATGAGTTGACGGCATTGCTCGAACGCGTCGCGCGTAAATCTTAAGGAGAACGGGATGGCTGTTAAAAAGAACACCGAAAAAGAAGGCAGCTCGTGGATCGGGAAAGTAGAAGACTACTCCCGAAAAATCTGGCTGGCTGGTTTAGGCGTGTACTCGAAGATCGACACTGACGGCAGCAAAATCTTCGATGCATTGGTTAAAGACGGCGAGAAAGCCGAGAAGGCAATCGGCAAGAAAGTCGACACAGCCAAGGACAGCGCCAAGGACTCCGCTTCTTCGGCCAAGTCGCGCATCAGCGGTGTGAAAGACAAGGCGCTGGGCAAGTGGGATGAGCTGGAAGGCGCTTTCGACAAGCGCCTGAACAGCGCCATTTCGCGTCTGGGCGTGCCGAGCCGCAATGAGGTCAAGGCACTGCACACCAAGGTCGAGAAACTGACCGCGCAAATCGAAAAACTGACCGGTGCCAAGGTTGCGCCTGTTGCGGCGAAAACCGCTGCGGCCAAACCTGCTGCCGCTGCCAAGCCAGCCGCCAAAACTGCAGCCAAGCCACTGGCCAAACCTGCTGCCAAGCCAGCAGCGAAAGCCGCGGCCAAGCCTGCTGCCAAAACCGCTGCTGCAAAACCTGCCGCAGCCAAAACAGCGGCCAAGCCGGTAGCTGCCAAAGCGGCCGCCAAGCCAGCTGCAAAACCTGCAGCCAAACCAGCAGCAGCCAAACCTGCAGCGGCGAAAACCGCAGCGGCCAAGCCGGCAGCCAAGCCAGCAGCAGCGAAACCTGCTGCCGCCAAGCCAGCAGCCAAACCTGCGGCTGCGAAAAAGCCAGCAGTGAAAAAGCCGGCTGCTCCGAAAACTGCCGCCGCCAAGCCAACCGCGGCCGCCGCCAAACCGGCAACTCCAGCGGCCTCGGCCGCACCGGCTGCACCGGTCAGCGCATCGAACTCCGCAACCGCGCCGACCCCTGCCGCCACCCCGACTGCCGCGCCAGCTTCATCGACGCCAACCAGTCAGTCCTGATTCCTCAGGGCTCAAAAAAACGCCCGGCCTGCCAAGGTCGGGCGTTTTTTTATCCATGAAAACGCAATTCCTGTAGGAGCGAGCATGCTCGCGATGGAGGCCCAGACACCGCGGGGTGTCAGGTTTCCCGCGTTATCGTTGGCGACCATCGCGAGCGTGCTCGCTCCTACAGAAAGCGGGTACGCATCAGCCGTCGAGGTATTGCAGCGCCAGCTGTTCGGTCGCCACCTTGATCGGCGGCAGCAGGTGCGGCGCCACCAGCATCATGATCTGGTAAACCACCAGCCGCACCTCGCCCTCACGGTCGAGAATCCGCTGATAGTCCAGCGAGAACAGCAGGGTCATGGTGATCTGCTCCACCAGTTGCCCCAATGCCTGGGTGTCGCTGACCAACTGCCCTTGAGCCTTCAGCCGCGCCAGCAACGACGCCAGGGTACGCTTGAGGGCGTTGAGCAGGTTGCGAATGCCCTTGGCCAGCTTCGGCAGGCGCCCGGCCAGGTTCGACAGGTCCTGGAACAGGAAGCGGTAGTGGGAAAGGCGTTCGACGATCAGGTGCAGGAACAGCCAGTAATCATCAGGGCCCAGCTCGGCGTCGAGCGGCGGGTCGAGCAGCGGTGTCAGCTCGGCCTGGAAACGCTCGAACAGCCCGAGAATCAGCGGCTCCTTGCCGTGGAAGTGGTAGTAGAGGTTGCCCGGGCTGATGCCCATTTCGTTGGCAACTTCCATGGTGGAGACATTCGGTTCGCCCTTCTCGTTGAACAACTGCAGGGCACATTCGAGGATGCGGTCGCGGGTTTTCATCCAGTCTTCTTAATGTTCGGGTCCATGCCACGGCCGACAGCGGCCGTGGGTCGCTTGAACGTCAGCGCACGCGCACGTAGGTGCCGGGTGCGGCTTCCATCGGTGGATAGTTCTGGTTGCCCAGAGCCATGACGGTTTCCTTCTGTGTCCCCGAGCGTTCCTGAATCCAGCTCAGCCATTGCGTCCACCAGCTGCCGTCGACCTGTTTCGCATCGTAGTACCAGGCCCGTGGGTCGCTGCTCAGCTTGCTGCCTTCGACGTAGTTGGCTTTCGGGTTGCCCGGGGGGTTGAGGATGCTCTGCACGTGTCCGCTGTTGGACAGCACGAAGCGGCGCTCGCCCCCCAGCAGCAGGGTGGAGCGATACACCGCATCCCACGGCGTGATGTGGTCGTTGATGCCGGCAACGCTGAAGCTGTCGACCGTGACTTTCTGCAGGTCGATCGGCGTGCCGCACACTTCCAGACCGCCCGGATGGCCCAGCGGGTTGTGCTTGAAGAAGTCCAGCAGGTCGCCATGCAGGGCCGCCGGCAGGCGCGTTGTGTCGTTGTTCCAGTAGAGGATGTCGAACGCCGGCGGCTCCTTGCCCAGCAGGTAGTTGTTGACGAAGTAGCTCCAGATCAAATCGTTGGGGCGCATCCAGGCGAAGACCTTGGCCATGTCCCGGCCGTCGAGCACGCCTTTCTGATACGAGCGGCGTTTCGCGGATTCCAGGGTCTGTTCGTCGGCGAACAGGGTCGCCGGAGAGTCCAGCTGGCTGTCGAGCAGGCTCACAAGGTAAGTGGCGCTCGAGACCCGGCGCATCTGCCGCTTGGCCTGCAGGTGGCCTTGCAGCGCGGCGATGGTCAGCCCGCCGGCGCAGGCGCCCATCAGGTTGACCTCGCGGGCGCCGGTGATCGCCCGGCAGACATTCATGGCTTCTTCCACCGCTTCCACGTAGCTCGACAGGCCCCATTCGCGGTGACGGATATCCGGGTTGCGCCAGCTGATCATGAAGGTTTGCAGGCCGTTCTTGAGCGCGTACTTGACGAAGCTGTTGTGTGGGCTCAGGTCGAAAATGTAGTACTTGTTGATTTGCGGCGGCACCACCAGCAGCGGTTTGGAGTACTGCTTTTCGCTCATCGGCTTGTACTGGATCAGCTCCAGCAGTTCGTTGCGAAACACCACGGCACCAGGGGTGGTGGCGACCGTCGTACCGACTTCGAAAGCCTGTTTGGTGGTCTGCCGGGGCAGGCCGTCGTTGTGCAGCAGGTCGTCCACCAGATGGCCGATCCCGCGCACCAGGCTGTTGCCGCCGGAATTGAAGATTTCCTTGAGTGCCAGCGGATTGAGCAGGCTGTTGGACGGCGACATGGCGTCGTTGAGCAGGGAGAAGACGAACTGGGCCCGGGCGCGGTCGTCCGGGCTCATGTTGCTCTCGTCGATCCAGCTCCTGACCTGCTTCTGCCAGGCCAGATAGGCCTGCAGGCTGCGACGATAGAAAGGATTGAGGCTCCAGGCCGGATCGGCGAAGCGACTGTCATGGGGGTTGGTCGGGTGCAGGGTTTCACCCAGAATCACGCGGCCCAATTGGCCGCCCAGTTTCAAGGCGTGCCGGGCGCTGTGCACCGGGTGGCGCAAACCATGGGCAGCGACGCTGCGCAGCGTTGAAAACAGATCACGGCCGCGCAGACCGGTGATCGCGCTCTGTGCGTTGATGAACGCGGCTGGGGAGGGCGCCAGGTCCCTCGCTGGTTTGTCACGCATCAGTCAACACTCCTTCGTCTTCAGGCCAAATCAAATACACCGAACCAGAACACCATAGACGCAGTATCGGGTTGTTGCGCGGCGCGGCGTCCTGCCGCGCGATGACTAGCCGGTCAGCCGCCCAATGGCGCCGGACGCGGGTGCATCACCGCACGTTGCCGCTCCTCCTGGAGAAACTTCATGATGATCGGCGCCACGGCTTCGGCCCGGGTGATCAGGAACAGGTGGCCGTCGTCGATGATGTGCAGCTGGGCGTTGGGAATCCGCCAGGCCAGCAGGCGCATGTTGACCAGCGGAATCAGCGGGTCGTCGTCGCCGGCCAGCACCAGGGTTGGCTGTTTGATCTTGTGCAGCCAGTGAATGCTGGTCCAGCCAAGCCCGGCGAACAGTTGCCAGTAGTAACCCAGCTTGCCCGCCGAACGCACCTTGGCGGCGTGGTTCGCGGCCAGCGTCGGGTCGCGACGGAACGCGCCGCCGTAGATCATCGGCGCGATGCGGATCACGTGGGAGGGCTGGATGTAGCGGCGCGGGCTGGCCATCATCCACAACACTTTCGGTTTGCCCGGCACCATCACCGCGCCCGCAGCGGTGGCGGCCAGCACCAGCTTCTTGCAGCGCTCCGGATAGTCATAGGCGAACTGCTGGGCCAGCGCGCCGCCCCAGGACACCCCGATCGCATTGACCTGACCGTAGTCGAGGTAATCGAGCATGCGCGCGGTGAGTTTCGCCAGGCCCGGAAACCGGTACGGGCGACTGGGCGTCGACGAGCCACCGACACCGGGAACGTCGAAGGCGATGACTTCCAGGTCCGGGTCCAGCGCCGCGACGAACGGAAACACCAGCTCCAGGTTGGCGCCGATGCCGTTGAAAATCAGCAAGGGCGTCAAGTGAGGCTTGCCGGGGCGTACCGCCGTGCGGAGGGTCTGGCCATCCAGTTCGACGGTACGGAATATGAACGGTTGCGGCATGCTCTGGCCCTGTTTCTCTCGAATTCGTCCCCGTCCGCGCCCCCTGTAGGAGCGAGCATGCTCGCGATGGACGTCAACGATAACGCGGGGCATCTGATACCCCGTGATGTTCTGGAGTCCATCGCGAGCGTGCTCGCTCCTACAGGAGGCGGGCGAGGTGTGTCAGTTACCGCTCATGTACGTAAGTACCCGGCGCTGCTTCGCCCGCCGGATATGCCTTGTTGCCCAGTTTCAGCGGCGCCTTTTTCAGCGCGCCCGAACGTTCGGCCATCCAGGCCTGCCAATGCAGCCACCAGGAGTCGGTGTGCTTGGTGGAGTTCTCTTGCCATTCCTCGGCAGTGTCCGCCACTTCGCTGTTGGTCATGTAACGGGATTTCGGATTGCCCGGCGGATTCAGGATGCTCTGGATATGTCCGCTGCTGGACAGCACGAACTCGACGTTGCCGCCAAACAGGTGCGCCGACTTGTAGCAGGACTTCCACGGAGTGATGTGGTCCGTGGTGCCGGCCAGGGAGAAGATGTCGGCCTTCACTTGCTTGAGGTCGATCGGCGTGCCGCACACTTCCAGTGCGTTCGGACGGATCAGCGGGTTGTTCTTGAACAGCTCGATCAGGTCGCCGTGGAACGCCGCGGGCAGGCGCGTGGTGTCGTTGTTCCAGAACAGGATGTCGAACACCGGCGGCTCGTTGCCCAGAAGGTAGTTGTTGACCCAGTAGTTCCAGATCAGGTCATTGGGGCGCATCCAGGCGAAGACTTTCGCCATGTCGCGGCCTTCCAGTACGCCCGCCTGATAGGAGTGGCGCTTGGCGGCCTCCAGGGTCTGCTCGTTGACGAACAGGGCGACGTCGGTGTCCAGGGTGGTGTCGAGCACGCTCACCAGAAGGGTGAGGGCGTTGACCTTGTTCTCGCCGATCGCGGCGTAGTGGCCCAGCAGCGCGGTGCAGGTGATGCCGCCGGAGCAGGCGCCGAGCATGTTCACGTCTTTGCTGCCGGTGATCGCCGTGACCACGTCGACCGCTTCCTTGAGCGCCTCGATGTAGGTCGACAGGCCCCACTCGCGCTGCTCCTTGGTCGGGTTGCGCCAGCTGACGATGAAGGTCTGCACGTTGCTGCGCAGGCAGAAGCGCGCCAGGCTTTTTTCCGGGCTGAGGTCGAATACATAGAATTTGTTGATCTGCGGCGGCACCACCAGCAGCGGGCGCTCGTGGACCTGTTCGGTGCTCGGCTTGTACTGGATCAGCTCCAGCACGTCGTTGCGAAACACCACCGCGCCTTCGCTCACGCCCAGGGTCTTGCCGACCTCGAACGCACCCATGTTGACCTGGCTGGGCATGCCGTTGTTGTGCACCAGATCCTTGGCCAGATGGGAAAGACCGTCGAGCAGGCTCTTGCCGCCGGTTTCGAAGAAGCGCTTGACCGCCGCCGGGTTGGCCGCGCTGTTGGTCGGGGCCATGGCTTCGGTCATCAGGTTGATCACGAAGTGCCCACGGCTGACGTCGTTGGGCGGCAGGTTACTGTCGTCGATCCAGTCGTGAAGCTCCTTGCGCCACGCCAGATAGGTTTGCATATAACGTTTGTAGAGCGGGTTCTGGCTCCAGGCCGGATCGACGAAGCGACGGTCATCGCCTGCCGGTTGCAGCCCGGATTTGCCGAGCAGTACGTTTTTGAGTTCCAGACCGAAATGCGCGACATGCTTTGCGCTGTGAATCGGTTGTTTGATGGCCTGTCTGAGCACCATTCGAGCAGAAGCCAGTAGATCCTTTCCACGCAGCCCAACGACAGGATTCAGACCCAGGGTGTTTTCCGAGGCCTGATACTTCAAGTCATCGTTATTCTCTTTACTCATCTACGACGCTCCATTGTCCTGAGACGAGTACCGGGTCCTGCTGTGTAGTCCACACAGCGAATGCCAGGTACTACTACTCGGGTGACCGTTGATACTGCACCGCTGCTTTTATTCGCAGAGAGCACTGCAGGGAACTTGCCAGTTCCATTGGTTACCCGAGTTTAATTTTTTTCGCAAGCAGGCCTGTTGCTTGCTTTGGAGCGGAGCATTCAAACAGATGAAATTAGAAAATGCCTTCTAATGAACGAGAGGCACGGGCTAGAGCATCAGCTTGACGACAGATTCGTTCGGGTCGCGAGTTTTTCCGGCGGCTTTGAGCTCGGCCAGGTAGTCCTCCCAGAGTGCGTCATGACGTCGCCCCAGTTCATAGAGGTATTCCCAGGTGAACAGGCCGCTGTCGTGGCCGTCGTCGAAGGTCAGTTTCAGTGCGTAGTGACCGGCCGGTTCCAGCTTGCTCAGGCCGACGTTGATCTTGCCGAATTGCAGGATGGGTTTGCCGTGGCCCTGGACCTCGGCGGAGGGAGAGTGCACCCGCAGGAACTCGGCGGGCAGGGTGTATTCCTCGCCGGACGCGTATTTGAGCGTCAGGGTTTTCGAGGCTTTGTGCAGTTTGATGTCGGTGGGGATCATGGCCGGATATCCGTCGTTTGCAGAACCTGATGTGGGAGCGGGCTTGCTCGCGAATGCGGTGTGACAGTCAATGTGATGTCGACTGACACTTCGCCTTCGCGAGCAAGCCCGCTCCCACAGGGTCCGCGATTACCGTAAGGGCTGCTTACAGGATATAACGGGACAGGTCTTCGTTCTGCGCCAATTCACCCAGGTGGTTGTTGACGTAGTCGGCGTCGATCTGGATCGCCTTGTCGTCATGGGCGCTGGCCAGGTCGCCGGCGCTGAAGGACACCTCTTCGAGCAGGCGCTCGAGCAGGGTGTGCAGGCGACGGGCACCGATGTTCTCGGTCTTCTCGTTGACCTGCCAGGCGATCTCGGCGATGCGCTTGATGCCGTCCGGCTGGAACTCGATGGACAGGCCTTCGGTTTTCAGCAGCGCGCAGTATTGCTCGGTGAGCGACGCGTGCGGCTCGCTGAGGATGCGTTCGAAGTCCTGCGGCGACAGGGCCTTGAGTTCGACGCGAATCGGCAGACGGCCTTGCAGCTCGGGTACCAGGTCGCTCGGCTTGCTCAGATGGAACGCACCGGAAGCAATGAACAGGATGTGGTCGGTCTTGACCATGCCCAGCTTGGTGTTGACGGTGCAGCCTTCGATCAGCGGCAGCAGGTCGCGCTGTACGCCTTCGCGGGACACGTCGGCGCCGCCGACATTGCCGCGCTTGGCCACCTTGTCGATTTCGTCGATGAACACGATGCCGTGCTGCTCGACCGCTTCCAGGGCCTTGGCCTTCAACTCTTCATCGTTGACCAGGCGGCTGGCTTCTTCGTCGCGAACCAGCTTCAGCGCTTCCTTGACCTTGAGCTTGCGGCTCTTGCGCTTGCCCTTGCCCATGTTGGCGAACAGGCTCTGCAGCTGGTTGGTCATCTCTTCCATGCCCGGTGGCGCGGAAATATCGACGCCGGCCATTTCGGCGACTTCGATTTCGATTTCCTTGTCATCCAGTTGGCCTTCGCGCAGACGCTTGCGGAACAGCTGACGGGTGTTGGAATCGGAGCTCGGCGTTTCGTCGTTGCTGAAACCCATGCGTGCCGGTGGCAGCAGGGCGTCGAGGATGCGCTCTTCGGCGGCGTCTTCGGCGCGGTGGCGAACCTTGGTGATTTCCTGTTCGCGCAGCAGCTTGATCGCCGCGTCGGCCAGGTCACGGATGATCGATTCGACATCGCGACCGACATAACCGACTTCGGTGAACTTGGTGGCTTCGACCTTGATGAACGGCGCGTTGGCCAGCTTGGCCAGGCGACGGGCGATCTCGGTTTTACCGACACCGGTCGGGCCGATCATCAGGATGTTCTTCGGGGTGACTTCTACGCGCAGCTCTTCTGGCAGCTGCATCCGGCGCCAGCGGTTGCGCAGGGCAATGGCGACGGCGCGCTTGGCATCGTCCTGGCCGATGATATGGCGATTGAGTTCGTGGACGATTTCACGGGGAGTCATGGACATAATATTTTGCGGACCTTAATCAAGTGAGTCGTGGCGTACGGCCTAAACAGACTTACTCGTCGCCTTTGGCGCAGTCCTGCTCCTCAATGGTCTGAGTGTGGTTGGTGAATACGCAGATGTCGCCGGCGATGCCGAGAGCGGTCTCGACGATTTCCCGGGCGGACAGATCGGTTTTCTTCAGCAGCGCGCTGGCGGCGGCCTGGGCGTAGGCGCCACCGGAACCCATGGCGATCAGGCCGTTTTCCGGCTCGACCACGTCACCGTTGCCGGTGATGATCAGGGAGGCGTCCTTGTTGGCGACGGCGAGCATGGCTTCCAGACGGCTCAGGGAGCGGTCGGTACGCCATTCTTTAGCGAGCTCGACGGCGGCGCGAACCAGATGGCCCTGGTGTTTTTCCAGCTGGCCTTCGAAGCGTTCGAAAAGGGTAAAGGCGTCAGCGGTGGCACCGGCAAAACCGGCAAGGACTTCACCGTGGTACAGGCGACGGACTTTCTTGGCGTTGCCTTTCATCACGGTATTGCCGAGAGAAACCTGGCCGTCGCCGCCCATGACGACTTTGCCTTGGCGGCGAACTGAAACGATGGTGGTCAAGGGAAGAGTCTCCACGCAGCTGGGCGAAAGTGCCTTATGCCAACCCATATGGGGGTGGTGGAAAAGATTTCAACTGCGGGGCGGGAGAGGGGACGAGCGGTGTGCGTGCTTTTGTGGCGAGGGGGCTTGCCCCCGCTGGGCTGCGAAGCGGCC
>NZ_JAIQWX010000114.1 GCF_020164475.1 Pseudomonas sp. REP124
AAACGAGCCTTGTCCCTCCTCCTCCCTTCAAGTCCTACCATACAAGCGAGCCTGCTCGCGAAAGGATTGCAGTTCAACATTGATGTTGTCTGACACCCCGCCTCGCGAGCAGGCTCGCTCCCACAGTTAATCATTGTTCACTTCAAAGGCTTCACGAACCGCAGCGTCATCCGGTCCGATTCGCCAATCGCCACATACTTTGCCCGATCCTTCTCGCCCAGGGTCAACGCCGGCGGCAATGTCCACACGCCTTCGGGGTAGTCCTTGGTGTCCTTCGCATTGGCGTTTATCTCACTCTGGGCCTCAAGCTTGAATCCCGCATCGGTGGCCAGTTTCACCACGTACTCGGTGGTCAGGTAGCCGCTGTGTTTGATGTCCTCCAATGAGGCTCCATCCTTGGCACGATGGTCGACTACGCCCAGCACACCACCGGGTTTGAGCACCTTGAAAAAGGCCTGGAACATCAGCGGCGCGGTATCGGCCAGTACCCAGTTATGCACGTTGCGAAAGGTCAGCACGGTGTCCGCCGAGCCGGGTTGGCCGAAGTTTGGAGCTTTGGGATCGAACTCCAGCACCTGTGCCTTGGCGTATTGAGCGGGCGTGGCGGCGAACTTGCTCTTGAGCTTCTCTTCGTTCTTGCGCGCGTAGTCGCTGACCGTCGGCGCCTGCACTGCGGCGATGTACTGCCCATGATCCTTGAGCAACGGCGCCAGCAATTCGCTGTACCAGCCGTTGCCCGGGGTGATTTCGATCACCGTCTGATCTGATCCCAGACCAAAGAACCCAAGGCTCTGTTGCGGATGACGAAAGCCGTCGCGGGCGACGTTTTCAGGCGCGCGCCAATCGCCGGCCAATACCTTGGCATATTGTTCGGGGGACACTTGCGCAGTGGCGGCATGGGCAAAAAACGGGGAGAGCAGGGTGGTCAGCGTCAAAGCCAGAAAAGCAGGTTTCATGGGGCATCCTGAGCGAAGTCGAAGTCGACCGCGAGGCTAGCACGCAGCGCTCATGGACCGATCACACATTATTGTCAGTGGATCTAACCAACGGTTCTAAGCCCATGGCAATCATCGGCTTGCTGCGCGCGTAACGGCTCAAGCGCTCAACCATCGCATAGGGCATCTGCGGATCGAAACCAAAACCGCGACGCTCATAAAAACCGCGCAGGTCAGGATGGCAGAACAGCCATACCGGCAGCTCAAGATCCTTGACCGCTTCAGCAATAAGGGCAGCGGCGACACCCTGTTGCCGACAGACCGGATCGACAAACAACCCGGTCAGCCAATGCCCGCCCGACACAGGACGCAAGCACAGCGCCGCGACGATTTCGTCCCGACGCGCAACCCACAGTTGCGCGTCGCGAACGGCTTTCATCGATGATTGATGAGCACGATAAAACTTGTTCATCAAGGGCCAGAGCGGCTCTTCAAGCAGGGTGTAGGACGTGGAGTGCATGGGGCTTGGTCGATGGTGTGCAAAGCGGGCGATTATAAAACAACGCGCGTCTGGGGATAGGTGTGTACCTGAACTTCCCTCACTCGAGATTGGATTTCATCCCCATGGCAATCGCCGTCTTCATTCCTATTCTCAATCACTCATCCGCCTATATTTTTGGATCCATTCGCTGAGCCGATTTTGTCCTGAAATTAGCAGATTAATGGCCTATTGATGGCCTTGCGCACTCATGCGGGAGCGCTATGCTGGGCTGTAACTAACGATGTCGGTTACATCGAAAGACCGTGATTGATGATTGCAAGAGTGCGCAACCCAAGGCACCGACGCATCTGAAAAGGGAGCTGCAGGTTAAATGGAATTTACTTATGAATTCGTTAGGACCAGCCCGCTCTTGGGCTATCAAGAACTGGATGTCTTGATGAGGACGCCACTCAAGGACCCTCCGATCAAACACCATTTATTACCTGACCATGCCCTTCCTCTGGAGGGGCGCGTGTGCCTGTTGCTGGATGTACTGGATTAAAAGAACCGGAACTTCAACTAATCAAAACGACCGCGCTTGGGGTGATACGAACATGTTTAATCTGCATAACAAGGCTGACTTGCTGGAAATTGAACGCTTCAGTTGTGCGTTGACCGAAGCCAATGCCAAGTTGGCGGCCATTAGTCGGTCGATGGCGATGATTGAGTTCACTCCCGAAGGCATCGTGATCGATGCCAACGAAAACTTCTGCAAGACCATGGGTTACAGCGCCGACGAAGTGCGGGGCAAGCACCATCGTGTCTTCTGTGAAGAGGCGTTTTACCGCAGCGAGGAGTACACCAGGTTGTGGCGTGATCTGGCGCGGGGCGAGGCGACCGGCGGCACCTTTTTGCGTTTGCACAAAAGCGGTCGGGAAATCTGGCTCGAAGCCAGCTACATGCCGGTGTATGGCCCGGATCGCCAGGTGCAGAGCGTGATCAAGGTCGCCACCGATGTCACTGACAGAATCAACAAGGAGCATGAAAACGAAAGCCGGCTGGCGGCGATCGGGCGCTCCATGGCAGTGATCGAATTCACCCCGGACGGCAAGGTCATCACGGCCAACGAAAACTTCCTCAAGACCATGCACTACTCGCTCAACGAAGTGGTCGGCCAGCACCACAGCCTGTTCTGCCATCGGGCCGAAGCCGAGTCGGCGAACTACAAGGCGTTCTGGGCGTCGCTCAATCGCGGCGAATATCACTCGCACCGTTTCGAGCGCAAGGACAAGTACGGGCATACGGTGTTTCTGGAAGCGTCCTACAACCCGCTGTTCGATGCCAAGGGCCGGCTGTACAAAGTGGTGAAGTTCGCCAGCGACATCACCCGCCAGATGACCACCCTGCAAACCGCCGCCGAATCGGCCCACAGCACCTCGGTGCAGAACGACGTCTGCGCACGCAAGGGTTCGGAGGTGGTGCAGCAGACGGTGCAGATCATTCAGGACATTTCCAAGGATCTGAACGAGGCGGCGCTGAGCATTGATGCGGTGAGTAAACAGTCCGAGATCATCGGCAGCATCGTGCAGACCATCCGCGGCATCGCCGACCAGACCAACCTGCTGGCGCTCAACGCCGCCATCGAGGCTGCCCGCGCTGGTGAGCATGGCCGAGGGTTTGCGGTGGTGGCCGATGAAGTGCGCAGTCTGGCGGCCCGCACGAGCCAGGCGACGCTGGAGATCGTCGATGTGGTGCGCAAGAACCATGATTTGTCGGTGAGCGCGGTGACCAGCATGCAATCGAGCCTGAGCCGCACGGGGCTTGGGGTTGAGCTGGCGAACGAGGCGGGGGAGGTGATCCTGGAGATTCAGCAGGGTTCACGGCATGTGGTGGATGCGATCAGCCAGTTCAATTCCACGTTGCAATTGAATTGACCCTGAAGGTTCGCGGGCAAGCCTCGCTCCTACGGGTCATGCACGATCCCTGTAGGAGCTAGCTTGCTCGCGATGGAGGCCAACGATGACGCGGGGTGTCAGGCATCCAGCGTCATCGTTGACGACCATCGCGGGCAAGCCACGCTCCCACAGGTATTTTGTTGCCGCAGGTATAACGGGGTGATCAGAGAGACGCGAGGAATTTGTCCACCACCTGGGCCTTGTTCTGGTCGCCACTATTCTGCTCTTTCTCCTGCTTGGCGATTTCTGCCTTTTCCTGCATGCGCTGGGCGACTTCCTCACCGATCGCCTTTTGCTTCTCAGGCGGCATCTTGTCGACTTCTTCCTGGGTCAGACCCATCTCCTCGAGGATCGCATCGCGGATGCGCTGTTCTGGAGTCTTGCTCATGTACTCCTTGAACTCGGAAGTGGCCGAGCCGTCCTTGATCCGGTCCTTGACGTCATCCGGCAGCGGCGCGTTGACGGCTTGCAGATTCACGCGGGTCTTGGCGAACGCCTCATCAACGTTGTCGCTGATGCGCGTAGCCTCGCTGACCTGCTGCGTGGCTTGCCCGGTGGCGGACTCCTGAACCTGTGTGGTGGCCTGGGTGTTCTGCGCCTGCACGCTGTTCTGCAGTGCCTGGCTCATGACGCTTTGCAGACCGGCGGCGGCTTCGGCGGTGGGGTCTTCGCCGGGACGTTTCGGAAGCGGCATGACCAGGTTTTGTTTTGCACTGACCAACATGATGAAAGTCCTTGTAAGTGATTGCGGTGCAAGCTTTCAGCAAGGACTGTGCCTGGAATAAAAATTCCATAAAAATCAGTTGGTTATAGATTATGAGGCGGCTATTCAATCATAGAAGAGGCAAACCTTTGCCGACGGACGGCAAAGGTTTGCGGCTTTCAAGGCAGGCCGTTACAGCAATGTTTCAGAAACCCGGGCTGGGGTGCCAGGCGCTTGAAGTAGTCATCGAGGGCCGGGTAGTCGGGGCGCTCGATTGGCGTCATCAGCCAGCGGTTGACCGACAGGCCGATGACGATGTCGGCCAGGGTAAACCGCGCCCCGGCGACATAGGCTTTGGTCGTCGCCAGTTGATGTTCGAGGATGCCCATTTTCTGGTTCCAGCCCCGCACGCTGACCTCCACGCGATGCGCATCCTGGAATTCCGGGTCCTTGCGCACCAGCGCCATGAAGGCGTAGCTCCATGCGCTGTTGAGATCGGTGGCCTGCCAGTCCATCCACTGCTCGACACGGGCGCGGGCGGCCGGATCGCTGGGCAGCAACTCATTGTGGTGATGATGGTGCTTGCCGGCCAGATAGCGGCAGATGGTATTGGACTCCCACAACACCCCGTTCTCATCGATGAGCACCGGCACTTGGGCGTTGGGGTTGAAGCGCAGGAATTCCGGGCTGTGGGTCGAGGCAAAACCACTGCCCCAATCCTCGCGTACGTAATTCAGGCCCAGCTCCTCGCAGGTCCACAGCACCTTGCGCACGTTGATTGACGAGGCTTTGCCGAGGATTTTCAGTGCATGTTCCATGAAACAACTCCGTTGCCAAATGCGTACATGCTCTTAAGTGTAGGAGTTGTCGCGGAGTCAGGTACTCTCCCGCACCTTCAACTCAAACCCCATATCCTGCACCGGCCTGGCCACCGTATTCCCGGCCATCAACGTCAACATCTGCTCCGCCGCACGACGCCCGATGGCCTCACGCGGCGTACTGATGCTGCTCAGCCGCGGAACCATGTGCGCCGACGCAGGCAAATCGTTGAAACCGAGAATCGCCACCTGCTCGGGAACCTTGATCCCGCAGCGCAGAGCCTCTAGCAGCGCACCCTGAGCCAGGTCGTCGTTGCCGAAAAAGATCGCATCGACATCCGGATGATTGGCGATCATCTGCAAGAACAACTCGCCACCCAGACCGACCGACGATGGACGCGGCGTCAGCACTTCGAGGGCCGGGTCATACAGACCGGCCTTCTGCAGCGCGCGACGATAGCCTTCACCGCGCAGCAACGTGCGCTGATCCAGTTGCGCACCGATATAGGCCAGGCGTTTGCGACCACGAGACAGCAGATGCCCGGCCGCCGTCTCACCGGCGGCCAGTTGCGAAAAGCCCACGCAATTGAGCCCGGCGGCACTGTCCAGCTCCATCATGTACACGCACGGAATGTTGCTGCCTTCGATCATCCGCCGCGAGCTTTCGGTTCGGTCAAAGCCAGTGAGCAGCAAGCCCCGAGGCTGATACGCCATGTAGTTGCGCAGCAGGTTCTCTTCTTCGTCGCGTGAATAGTGGAAGTTGCCGATCAGCACTTCGAAGCCCTTGGGGCGCAGAACCTGATGAATGGCTTCCAGGGTGTCGATGAACAACAGGTTGGACAGCGATGGCACCAAAACCACCACCGAATGGCTCTGGGCCGAGGCGAGGGCGCGGGCGGCGGAGTTGACCACGTAGTTGAGTTCGCGGGCCGCGCTCTGCACTTTTTCCACGAGTTCGGTGGCGACCGTGCTGACGCCGCGCAAGGCGCGGGACGCGGTAATAGGGCTGACGCCGGCCAGGCGTGCGACTTCGTTGAGGGTAGGGCGGCCAGTGGTGCGCGTATTTTTATCGTTCTTGGTTGAGTTCATCGACGGCTTGCCAAACAAAATTCAAGGCACTAAGGTAGCGCTGTCTCGATGCAGCTGCAAATGCGTAAGTGGGGGTTCGCCTGACCTCCGCTTTTTGGTATTGGGAACGAACATGCTGCAACCCACAAAAATGACAAGAAGGCGTCGGCAACTTCTGCTTTTGGTCTAGTGTCATAACTGGCAAAGGTAGCGCTGTCTGCGCGCTGAGGTGTTACATGAATCATCCCATCACCGCCCTGGTCATCATGGGCGTTGCCGGTTGCGGCAAGACGTGCGTCAGCGAGGCCCTGTGCCAGCTCAGCGGCGCCACTGCCATTGAAGGCGACTCTTTCCACCCTGCCGCCAATATCGAAAAGATGAGCGCGGGTATCCCCCTGAACGACGAAGACCGTGCCGGCTGGCTCGACAGCCTGTGCGATGAACTGCGCCGCATCGACTCCCTGGGCCAGCGCCCGGTATTGACCTGCTCGGCGCTCAAGCACATTTACCGCGAACGTCTGCGCAGCGCCTTGCCTGGCCTGGGCTTCGTTTTCCTGGAGCTGACTCCGGAAGTGGCCGCCGACCGCGTGTCCCATCGTCCGGGCCATTTCATGCCTTCGACCTTGATCGACAGCCAGTTCGCCACTCTCGAATCGCCAATCGGCGAGCCGCTGACCCTGGGCCTTGATGCCTCGACCCACAGCGTCGATCAATTGGCGGTTCAAGCCCACCAATGGTGGCTCGAGAACGGCCTGAAACGCGCCGGTTAATTTTTGCTTCACGAGATAGCGCTGTCCTTATGGCTTACGCATTACCCGCTTTAATAACAACAACAACCAGGAGACACCCCTAATGTTTGGCATGTCCCACGAGACGTTCCTGCTGCTCGATGCAGTGGTCACGGTGATCGGGCTTATCGTCCTGATCACCAAGTTCAAGTTTCACCCCTTCATTGCCCTGATCATCGCCGCAGCCTTCCTCGGGCTGACCTCCGGCATGCCGATCGGCACCATCATCAAGGCCTTCCAGGACGGCTTCGGCGGCGTGCTCGGTTTTGTCGGCATCATCCTCGCGCTGGGCACCATGCTCGGCAAAATGATGGCCGAGTCGGGCGGGGCGGATCAGATCGCCCAGACCCTGATCCGTGCCTTCGGCAAGGAAAAGGTCCAGTGGGCCATGATGTTCGCCGCGTTCCTGGTGGGCATTCCGCTGTTCTTCGAAATCGGCTTCGTGCTGCTGATCCCGCTGGTGTTCATCGTTGCCCGGCGCACCGGCGTGTCGATCATCAAGATCGGTATCCCGCTGCTGGCCGGCCTGTCGGCGGTGCACGGCCTGGTGCCACCGCACCCGGGCCCGCTGCTGGCGATCGGCGTATTCGGTGCCGACATCGGCAAGACCATCCTGTACGGCCTGATCGTGGCACTGCCAACGGCGATCATTGCCGGTCCCATCTTCGGTACCTTCATTGCCAAGCACATCCCCGGTCACCCGAACCAGGAGCTGGTGGATCAACTGGCCCGTGAATCGGATTCGGCCGACCTGCCGAGCTTCGGCATCACCCTGGTCACCGTGCTGTCGCCGGTGTTCCTGATGCTGCTCAAGACCTTCGCTGACGTGGTGCTGCCGGACGGCAACTTCTTCCGTACCTTCATGGACCTGATCGGCCACCCGATCTCGGCTCTGTTGCTGGCATTGCTGCTGTCGCTGTACACCTTCGGCTACAAGCAGGGCATCGGTTCCCAGCAGATGCTCAAGTGGCTGGACGCGAGCCTGGCGCCAACCGCCGCGATTATCCTGATCATCGGTGCGGGCGGCGGCTTCAAGCAGATGCTGGTGACCAGCGGCGTGGGCGACGTGATCGGCCACATGGCGGTGGCGGCGCAGATCTCGCCGATCCTGCTGGCATGGCTGGTGGCGGCGGTGATCCGTATCGCTACCGGTTCGGCGACCGTGGCAACCATCACCGGCGCGGGCATCGTGGTGCCGGTGGTCGGGATGATTCCAGGGGTCAACCGCGAGCTGCTGGTGCTGGCCACCGGCGCCGGTTCCCTGATCCTGTCCCATGTGAACGACGCCGGTTTCTGGCTGGTCAAGCAGTACTTCAACATGACCGTGGCCGAAACCTTCAAGACCTGGACCGCGATGGAGACCATTCTGTCGGTGGTGGGGTTGGGCTTTATTCTGTTGTTGTCGTTGTTCGTTTAAGGGCATTCGGCAGGCACAAAAAAACCGCAGCGATGCGGTTTTTTTGTGGGTGATCGATTGTCAGAACATGGACCCTATGGGGGGGCTTTGTGGGAGCGAGCCTGCTCGCGATTGCGGTGTATCAGTCACTGTGAATGTCACAGAAAGACCGCTATCGCGAGCAGGCTCGCTCCCACAGGGTTAAGTGTTTTTGGCTAGGCCATCCGCCCTGAACATCCCGCGAATCCCCCGCACAGCCTGGCGAATCCGGTCCTGGTTCTCGATCAGCGCAAAGCGCACATGATCATCGCCATACTCACCAAAACCCACCCCCGGCGAGACGCAGACCTTGGCCTCGGCCAGCAGCTTCTTGGCGAACTCCAGCGAACCCATATGGGCATAAGCCTCGGGAATCTTTGCCCAGACATACATCGACGCCTTGGGATTCTCGACCATCCAGCCCAGTTCATGCAGGCCCTTTACCAGCACGTTGCGTCGCTGCCGATACTGCTCGGCGATGTCGCGCACGCATTGTTGGTCGCCTTCCAGCGCGGCAATCGCAGCGACTTGCAGCGGGGTGAAGGTGCCGTAGTCGTGGTAGCTCTTGATCCGGGCCAGGGCGTTGACCAGTTCCGGGTTGCCGACCATGAAACCGATGCGCCAGCCGGCCATGTTGTAGCTCTTGGACAGGGTGAAGAACTCCACCGCGATGTCCTTGGCGCCCGGCACCTGCATGATCGACGGGGCTTTCCAGCCGTCGTAGACGATGTCGGCATAGGCCAGGTCATGCACCACCAGCACGTCGTACTGCTTGGCCAGGGCGATCACCCGTTCGAAGAAATCCAGCTCCACGCATTGCGCGGTAGGGTTGGACGGGAAGCCTAAGATCATCATCTTCGGCTTGGGGATCGAGCCGCGAATCGCCCGCTCCAGTTCGTCGAAGAAGTCCACGCCCGGCACCAGCGGCACCGAACGCACCTGGGCGCCGGCAATCACGGCACCGTAGATGTGGATCGGGTAGCTCGGGTTGGGCACCAGCACCGTGTCGCCCTGGTCCAGGGTCGCCAGCATCAGGTGCGCCAGGCCTTCCTTGGAACCGATGGTGACAATGGCTTCGCTTTCCGGGTCGATGTCGACCTCGTAGCGTTGCTTGTACCAGTTTGAAATCGCACGGCGCAGGCGCGGGATGCCCTTGGACGTCGAGTAGCCGTGGGTGTCTTCGCGCTGGGCGACGGTGACCAGTTTTTCGACGATATGCGGCGGGGTGGCGCCGTCGGGGTTGCCCATGCTCAAGTCGATGATGTCTTCGCCACGACGACGGGCGGCCATCTTCAGCTCGGCAGTGATATTGAAAACGTAAGGGGGGAGTCGATCTATGCGCGCAAAGCGGCGCGGCGAACTTTGTTCGGCCATTGTTGCCTCGATAACGTAAGCGCCCGGAACCGTCCGAGCGACGCTGGTCACTGCGGTGACCTGTGGCGCAATGTACGGGCAGCTGTGACAGACTGTCCAGCCTCGATGTAAACAAATTTTTCCGAAGGATAGGGTTTGATGGAATTCACCAGCGGCTTCTTGCTGAGCCTTTCGCTGTGCCTGGACATTGGCGTGGCCAACATCGCGATGATCACTCTGGCGATGCAACGCGGCTACTTTCAGGGCTTCGCTCTGGGCCTGGGTACTTGCGTGGGCGATCTGATATACGCGGTGCTGGCGCTGGCCGGAATGACCGTTCTGCTGCAGTACGAAACCGTGCGTTGGGTGTTGTGGATCGGCGGTTCGGCGCTGCTGGTGTATTTCGCGGCGAAGATGATTTATTCGGCGATCCACCATGAGGCGCTGCTGGCCGAAACCGCCGAGGTCGGCAACAACTCCCATCGTAAGGAGTTCTTTCGCGGGATTTTCCTCGCCATGTCGTCGCCCAGCGCGATCCTCTGGTTCGCCGCGGTGGGCGGCACTCTGATTGCCCGTTCCGGCGGTGGCGGCCCCCTGAGTTCGGCATTGTTCCTGGGTGGTTTCCTCTGCGCCGGGCTGCTGTGGTCCGCCGGCCTGTGCTTTGCGGCAAGCCACGGCGGCAAGTTGCTGGGCGACAAGCTGCTGCGCTATTCCTACATGGCATCGGCAGCGATCTTCTGCTATTTCGCGGTCTACGTGATCCTATCGGGTTACAACGAGTTCGTCGGTTCCGGCGCCGTCGAGCAGTTGCACGCCCTGTAAGTTGGCGAATCGGGTTTGGCCTCTATACTCCCAGCCGAACCCACTTTTTCCCTTCAGGAGTCGAGCCATGGATGAGCAAACACGCGTCGAACTGGCCGAACCACGTATCGAACATGGTCACTTTCAGCTGATCGCAGGATTAGGCGGACGATTTAACCAGCAGACCGTCAAGGACATTCCCGCGCTCTGGGAAAAATTTGCGCCTCATATTGGCAACGTCCCAGGGCAGACAGGCGATGAGACCTATGGTGTCGGCTCCAATTTCGACGGCCAGGGTGGCTTCGATTACACCGCCGGGGTACGCATCAGCAAACTCGACGACCTACCGGACACCTACCGCTGGGTTGAGATTCCACCCCAGCAATACGCGGTGTTCGAGCACAAAGGCCCGCTGAGTAAATTGCCGCAGGTTTTCCAGTACATCCATGGCACCTGGCTGCCGCAATCCGGCTACCAGCATTCATCGGGCCCGGAGTTCGAGCGCTACAGCGCGGATTTCAACCCGCAACTCAACACCGGCACGATTGAAATCTGGCTGCCGATTACCGCTTGAACCTTCATCGAGAGGCGAGTCTGGCGATTCGTCTCTCGATGTCGTTCAGCGGCTGATATGATTCCCGGCCTTTCCCACGCCGATTCCGAGCCGCCATGAACACCGTCATCCGCAACGTCACCCCCGCCGATCTGGACCGCTGCTACGCCATCGAAACCCTTGAATACGAAGGTGACGAAGCCGCGACCCGGGAGAAAATCGCTACCCGCATCGCCACCTGGCCAGAAGGTTTCATCGTGGCTGAAGTGGACGGCGTGGTCGCCGGTTTCATCAATTCCGGCGCGGCGTTCCAGGTGGAAATGTCCGACGAAGCATTCAAGGAGCTGATCGGCCACGACCCGGCGGGCCCGAACGTGGTGATCATGTCGGTGGTGGTGCACCCGGATTTTCAGGGGCAAGGCTTGGCGAAGCGGCTGATGGCGGAGTTCATCGAGCGCATGAAGGGCATGGGCAAGGCGACCATTCATCTGATGTGCAAGGAGCGGCATATTCCGTTGTATGCCGGGTTCGGGTTTGCTTACATCAAGCCATCGGCGTCCGACCATGGCGGCATGGCGTGGCATGAGATGGTGCTGACCCTCTGATTCCACCGCAATGCTTCTCCACTGTAGGAGCGAATTTATTCGCGATGCACGCAAGAACACCGCGGGGAATCAGGTTCCCCGCGTCATCGTTAACGACCATCGCGAATAAATTCGCTCCTACAGAGAGCAGAGGATTTCAGAAGGTCATCCCCATCCGCCGCTCATACCCGATCCGCCCCTTGTACGCCTCGCCGCTGTCGACAAATCCATACTTCGCATACAACCCAATCGCCGATTCATTGTCCGCATCCACCGACAACTCCAGCCCCTGAATTTCTGGCCAGGCCTCCCGCGCCGCGGCCGGCAGCGCCAGCAGACAAGCCTTGCCGTAACCCTTGCCCTGAACCCGTTGATCGACCTGAAGCGCATGCAGCGTCGCGCTGTGTTCATTGGCCCACGCCGGCAGCACCGGCGGTCGCTTGAGCAGCAGAAAAGCCACGGGAATGTCGTTTGCCAGCAGGGCAAATCCTTTAACGCCGGGGCCCGGCCGGGACAGCAGGGTGTGCAGCGCACCGTGAATGTCGCCGGAGTACTTGATCTGCTGCGGATGAACCTCAATCGCCTCGACCTGCTGGCGCTGCAACGCCGTCAGGCTTTCGTAAGGCACGAGTTCAGCTGTCATGGAAGTGTCCTTTTTCCTGCATGAATGAGCCTCGATTCTAGCGATTCCGCCGCTTTGGATTATTTTTATTTCATCTGTCGATTCGCTGGATCGCCAGACGACTAAGTGTGTCTTCAAAACAAAAACCACGGAGAACCACCATGAGCGCAACCCAAGAAATCGAAACCCTGATCGAGACTTTCCGCCAGGCCGTCGTGGCCAAGGACGTCGACAGGATCATGAGCTTCTATGGCGATGACATCGTCTCCTTCGATGCGGTCAAGGCCCTGCAATTTCGCGGCAAGGCGGCCTATCGCGCGCATTGGCAGGCCTGCATGGAAATGTGCGCCGGTCCGCACAAGTTCGATTTCGACCACATGACGGTCGTGGCCGACGAACACATCGCCTTCGCTTACTGGCTGGCCCATTGCGGCGGCACCAACGAGCAGGGCGAAACCCAGGCCTGCTGGATGCGCGTGAGCGCCTGCTATCGCCGTGAAGCAGGGCAATGGCGCATTGTCCATGAACACTGGTCGGCACCGTTCGACATGGAAAGCGGCGCGGCGTTGTTCAATCTGCAGCCCTGATTTGAATACTTGGTTCAGGAGAGCGCGATGAAATATCTATGCCTGGTCTACAGCGATGAGCGCCTGCTGCATTCGCTGCCGGAAAGCCCCAAGGACGAGGAGTGCATGGCCTACGCCGAGTCGGTTCAGGGCAGCGGCCGGATGGTCGCCGCCGAGGCGCTGGAGTCGGTGCAGACCGCCACCACCGTGCGGATGCGCAACGGCAAGCTGTCGATCACCGACGGGCCGTTTGCCGAAACCAAGGAGCAACTGGCCGGCTTCTACCTGATCGATGCCCGGGATCTGAACGAAGCCTTGCAGGTGGCCGGCGACATCCCGGCGGCCCGGGTGGGCTGCGTCGAAGTGCGTCCTGTGCGGCAGTTGAATGTCTGAGATGCCGGCATCGGTGCAGGCGCGGGTCGAGCAGGTCTATCGCCAGGAGTCACGGCGAATCCTGGCGACCCTGATCCGCCTGCTCGGTGATTTCGACCTCGCCGAAGAAGCCTTGCACGAGGCGTTCTTCGTCGCGGTCGAGCGCTGGCAGAAGGACGGCGTGCCGGACAATCCGCGCACCTGGCTGGTGTCCACCGGGCGCTTCAAGGCCATCGATGTGCTGCGCCGACGCGCGCGCTTCGCCGCCTCGCGCCCGATGCTGATCGCGCAGCTTGAAGAGCTGGAGCAGGCCGACTGGAGTGACGAAGACGTGGAAGACGATCGCCTGCGCCTGATCTTCACCTGTTGTCACCCGGCCCTGGCGGCGGACGCTCAGGTGCCGCTGACCCTGCGTGAAGTGTGCGACCTGACCACGGAAGAAATCGCCCGGGCCTTTCTCTCGGCACCGGCCACCATCGCCCAGCGCATCGTGCGCGCCAAGGCGAAAATCCGCGACGCGAAAATCCCCTATCAGGTGCCGTCCCTGGCGGAATTGCCCGAGCGCCTCGATAGCGTGCTGCGGGTGATTTATCTGGTGTTCAACGAGGGGTATTCGGCGTCCGGTGGGGCGCAAGTGACCCGTGAGGACCTGACCCGCGAGGCGATTCGCCTTGGGCGGTTGTTGATGGAGTTATTGCCGGAGCCGGAGGTCATGGGGCTTTTGGCGATGATGTTGCTGCACGAGTCGCGACGGGTGGCGCGGACTTCGGCCAGTGGTGAGCTGATTTTGCTTGATGAGCAGGACCGCAGTTTGTGGGGCAGTGAAATGATCGCCGAAGGTTGCGCGCTGGTGGAGCGGGCGCTGGGGACTCGGCGGTTTGGCCCCTATTGTCTGCAAGCGGCGATTGCTGCCGTGCATGCCGAAGCGCCGTCGGTGGATGAGACGGATTGGGAGCAGATCGTCGGGCTGTATGACGTGCTGCTGCGGGTCGTGCCATCGCCGGTGATCGAGTTGAACCGCGCGGCGGCCATGTCCCGGCGCGATGGGCCGTTGGCGGGGCTGGAATTGGTCGAGGCGATATTGGAGCGCGGTGAGCTGCAGGATTACCACCTGGCGCATTCGGCGCGGGCGGAATTTTGTCGGCAGTTGGGGAGGGTTGAGCAGGCGCGGGCGGCGTATGAGCGGGCGCTGGAGCTGACCCAGCAAGTGCCGGAGCGGCGGTTTATCGAGGCTCGGCTTAGGGCGTTGGAGTGAGGCGATCTCACAGCCCTCATCGCGGGCAAGCCCGCTCCCACATGTTTTTGAGTCGTTCGCAAAACTTGTAAACACCACCGAACCACTGTGGGAGCGGGCTTGCCCGCGAAGAGGCCGGCACTTTCAACATTGATGGTGACTGACACGCCGCCTTCGCGAGCAAGCCCGCTCCCACAGGTTTTTGAGTCGTTCACAAAAACTTGTAAACACCACCCATCACTGTGGGAGCGGGCTTGCCCGCGATGGTCCGCAGGACCTTCACTCCAGCATCTTCCCCAACAACCAGCTCCCCGCAGGCCCCGGCGGATTGAGCCGCGACCACAGCGCATCCACATACACCGTCTTCGGCCATCCCCGCACTTCAAGCTCCTGCAACGTCCCCGGCCCAAACCGCTCCACAAGCCAGCGCGGCAATGGCGCCCAACCAAATCCGCCCTGGGCCATTTCCAGCAGCATCAGGTAACTCGGTGCCGACCAGACCCGACCCTTGGCGCGGCTTTCATAGGGATTGACGATGGTCGCCAGTCGCAACTCACGGTGCTGTTGCAGCACGTCCTGATCGATATCGGCCGTCGTCGCCAACGGATGCGCAGGCGAGACGAACAGGGCGATTTCCGTGCGTTCGTCCACCGTTGAATTCACCAGATCCGGCGGATAACTCTCCTGCATCTCGGCAAACGCGACATTCGCCCGACCGCTCTGCACCAATGCCACCAAGTCATCGCATTCGGCGATCAGACACTCCAGCTCCAGATCCGGATAACGCTGCTCGAACGCACTCAGCGCCGCCTCAAAGCGATCTGACTGATAGGTATCGGACAACGCCACCGTCAGCTTCGCCTCGACCCCTTGCGACAACTGGCTGGCAGTCATTTCCAGGCGGCTGGTAGCTGCGAGGATCTCCTCGGCCCGTTGCAGCATCACGTGCCCGGCCGGAGTGAGGGTGGGTTTACGGCTGCTGCGGTCGAACAGAATCAGATTCAGATCGATCTCAAGGCTCGCCACCGCCGCGCTGACCGTGGACTGACTGCGGCCCAATTTGCGCGCCGCCGCGGAAAACGAGCCCTGTGTCGCCGCCTGGACGAACGCCTGCAACACTTCCTGAGAAGCCATGAACTATCGCCTTGATCGATGGTTATTGGTTATGAAGTATCGACGTGATGTCGGACCATAGCAACCACACCCACATGAGGGAGTCGGTCATGACTGCCAACAAATCCATCACTGAACGTATTTTCCAGGCTATCGGTTTCGAACTGCTCGCGATCCTGATTTGTACCCCGTTGCTGGCGTGGATCATGGACAAACCGATGCTCGACATGGGCGTGGTGACCATCGCCATGGCCGCACTGGCCCTCGGGTGGAACGTCGTGTTCAACGGCTACTTCGATCGTGTGCTCAAGCGCTTTTCCATCACCCACAACGCCTGGACGCGGGTGGTGCATGCGCTGCTGTTCGAGGGAGGCCTGGTGGCACTGGGCGTGCCGCTGATCGCGTGGTGGCTGAATATCAGCCTGTGGCAGGCGTTCTTGCTGGATATCGGTGTGTTGCTGTTTTTCCTGCCGTACACCTACATCTACCACTTGGCGTACGACGTGATGCGGGCTCGTATGATCAGCGCGTAAACCCCTGTAGGAGCGAGGCTTGCCCGCGAAGAGGCCGTTACATTCAACATCCATGTTGACTGTTCAGCCGTCTTCGCGGGCAAGCCTCGCTCCTACAAAGGAAATGTGTTGCTTAGAAGAGCTTGGTGAACAACCAGTACAGGCTACCCGACAACAGAATCGCAGCCGGCAAGGTCAGCACCCACGCCATCAACAGATTGCGGATGGTCTTCATCTGCAACCCACCACCATTGGCAACCATCGTCCCCGCCACACCCGACGACAGCACATGGGTCGTCGAGACCGGCAGGCCGAACATGTCGGCCGCACCAATGGTCAGCATCGCCACCGTTTCCGCCGAAGCACCCTGCGCATAAGTCAGGTGAGTCTTGCCGATCTTTTCACCCACCGTCACCACGATGCGCTTCCAGCCAACCATGGTGCCAAGCCCGAGGGCGATGGCCACGGCGATCTTCACCCACAACGGAATGAACCGGGTGGAGTTGTCGATCTGCTGCTTGAACAGCTGCAGCTTGCCGGTGGTATCCGGGTCGAAATTGCCGACCTTGTTCTTGTCCATCAGGCGAATGGTTTCGCTGGTCAGGTACATGTCGTTACGCACGTTGCCCACGGCTTCGACCGGCACTTTGGACAGCGAACCGTAGCTCTTCACCTCGGCACCGATGCTGCCGGCCAGCGTCGCCAGCGCGGGCACCAATTGCGGCGTAGCTTCCTTGGTGCGCACGTATTCGGACAGTACCGGACGCGGATCGGCCGGGGCCGGCAGCGGGGCGCTTTTCACCAGCGCCTGCTGGGTCACTTCCGCCACGGCGGCGAACTGCAAGGCCTGGTCTGCGGGCATGGTGCGGTTCAGCGCGTAGGCCATCGGCAGCGTGCCGACCAGGATCAACATGATCAGGCCCATGCCTTTCTGGCCATCGTTGGAGCCGTGGGCGAAGGACACGCCGGTGCAGGTCGCGATCAGCAGACCGCGAATCCACAAGGGTGGTGGCGTGTTGCCTTGCGGCTCCTTGTACAGCGCACGGTTCTTGACGAAGGCGCGCAGGGCCAGCAGTAACAGCGTGGCGCAGCCGAAACCGACCAGCGGCGAGAGCAGCAGCGCGTAACCGATCTTGATCGCCTGGGCCCAGTCCACGCCGCTGGTGCCGTCGCGTCCGTGCATCAGTGCGTTGGCCACGCCCACGCCGATGATCGAGCCGATCAGGGTGTGCGAAGACGAGGCTGGCAGGCCCAGCCACCAGGTGCCGAGGTTCCACATGATCGCGGCGATCAGCAGGGCGAAGATCATCGCGAAACCGGCGGACGAACCGACTTGCAGGATCAGCTCCACCGGCAGCAGGGCGATGATGCCGAACGCCACCGCGCCGCTGGACAGCAGCACGCCGAGGAAGTTGAAGAAGCCGGACCAGACCACCGCGAAATTCGGCGGCAGCGAGTGGGTGTAGATCACCGTGGCCACCGCGTTGGCGGTGTCGTGGAAGCCGTTGACGAACTCGAAGCCCAGGGCGATCAGCAGCGCCACACCGAGCAGCAGGAACGGCGTCCAGGTGGTCACCACCGTGCCGAACTCGTTCATGTCGTTCATCAGGCTATAGGCGGTAAACAACAGCCCCATGGCCAGTACCGCGAAGAAGATCACGAAGGTGAGCAGGCCGGGTTTTTTATCAAACTGCGGTTTACCGCCAGTGGCGGGCGCTGGTGCAGCGGAGAAAGAGGGCGTAGCCATACCGGGCATTCCTGAGGAGGGAAGGGTGCCTGTCATGTTCATTGCAAAATGTTACAAGGAGGCTGCTCTGGGTCAGGCCTTCACGTTTTATTGACATTCCGTTGGTCCGAATTCGGAGGGAATTACGCAACATCCTGTGTTGACTGGATTTTGTGGTGAGAGGGCTTTTGTGGTGAGGGGATTTATCCCCGTTCGGCTGCGTAGCAGTCGCAAAACCGGTAATTGCGGTGTGCCAGGAAAAATGGGATTGCAGGGTTTGGGGCCGCTTCGCAGCCCAACGGGGGTAAACCCCCTCACCACAAAAGCCCATCACCACAATAGATCGCGCAGGTCATTCGAGAGCGCTCAGTAATCCTGCCACTTCCGAAACGCCCAACGCCCCGCCAGCACCGTAAAGGTCGCCACCAGCGCCACCAGAATCCAGAACCCTTCCGGATCCTGCGAAAGCGGCACCCCGCCCACATTCATCCCGAAAAAACCGGCGATGATGTTGATCGGCAGCGCCAGCACCGTGACTACCGTCAGGGTGAACAGGGTGCGGTTACTTTGCTCGTTCACGTTGGCGGCGATTTCTTCCTGAAGCAATTTGATCCGCTCACCCAACGCCGTCAGGTCGTTGATGATCAGGGCAAACTCTTCGGTGGATTTACGCAGTTCCTTGACGTCGTCCTTTTGCAGCCACGGCGGCGGGCGATTGAGCAGGCGCAGCAGCGAGCCCGGCTCCAACGCCAGCAGGCGTTGCAATCGCACCAGCACCCGCCGGTTGGCGCCAAGCTCGGCGCGATTGGTCGACAGACGCGAAGACAGCAATTCGTCCTCCACCTGATCGACACTCAGGCTGGTCTTGCGCACGATCTGAGTCAGCACTTCGCCCTGGTCGCGCAGCAGGTGCACGAGCAATTCCAGCGGCGAGCGAAAGTGCTCGCCGGCCTTCACCGACGAACGCAATTTGTCCACCGAGTGCAGCGGTTGCAGGCGCGCGCTGATGATCAGCTTGCTGCGCACGCACACCCACAGCGTCGACACATCCGACGAGACCATGCTGCTGAGGTTGAACACCACATCGTTGACCACCGCCAGCAGTGCCGAATCCACATGCTCGATCCGCGTCGAGCGCGAACCTTCATGCAGGGCTTCGAAAAACTCGTCAGGCAACTCCAGATGGCTCTTCATCCAGCGCTCGCACGCGGCGTGGGCCAGATTCAGGTGCAGCCAGAGGAAGTCTTCGCTGTCCTCAGGCTGTCGCAAGCACCGCAAGGCCTCGGCCGAATCGACTTCCCGTCCACGTTCACCGGGGCGAAAACTGAAACCGTACAACAGGCCGAACAGATCCGGATCGCAATGAATTTGATCGAGGCTGTGGTTCATGAGGGCTCGCAAGGGAGGGTGCCTGTCGCAGGTTCACGTAAGCCGAATCATCGCAAGGCTATTTGAAGGTTTTGTGACGATTGTGGCAGGGAGCAGGTTTGTATCGGGGTTGAGGCCGAGTCGGTACACAGTCGATCTCAAATGCGCGCCGCGCGTGTCGATGATCCGGTGAACCTGAACCCATCGCGGAGCACCACTATGGTCAGCATCACCAACATCACTATCCCTCAATCGACGTTGAGCACATCGACCAGCGTCGCCAGCAGCACCGATACCGAAGACACCACCGCTACAGCCGCTGCTACTTCCGGTGCCTCCACCGACAGCACCAAGGCTGCCCCGGCAGGCGGTGCGCCGGCATCCGGTGACAGCCGCTCCAGCAGCAGCGAAGAATCCGATGCGGTGAAAGAGCTGCGCAAGCAGATCGCCGAGCTGCAGAAGCAGATGCAGGAACAACAGCAGCAACTGCAAGCGGCCCAGGCCAAGCGCGAAGTTGAGTCGGCCAAGACCGCTGAAGTCGCGGCGATACAATCGCAGATCTCGGCCACTGCCGCGTCGTTACAGAGCGCTGCGGCGGCGTTGTTGCAGGCATTGCAGGACACCGGTTCCAGCACGTCGGGATCGATGGTCAGCACCACGGCCTGATTGGTTTTTCAGACGCAAAAAAAGCCGCACGATTTCAAACTCGTGCGGCTTTTTTACGCGTCGATGAACACGCTTTTTGTAGCAGCTGGCGAAGCCTGCGTCCGGCTGCGCAGCAGTCGTAAAACCGGTATGCGAGGTCTACCTGACACACCGCATTCGCTGATTTTACGACTGCTTCGCAGCCAGACGCAGGCTTCGCCAGCTGCTACAAGGGATCGTGTCAGTCCTTTTTATTTTTCAGGACTTCACCGGTGGCAGCGTTCAGTTCCACTTCCCATTTAACGCCTTGTGCATCGGTGAGTTCGGTTTCGTACTCATAGCGATCGGTGTGCTTGTCCAGGTCGCTGTCGGTGATGGTCGAGTTCGGGTGCAGTTTCATGATGATCTGGTTCAACTCTTCCAACGGCTTGATCGTGCCGGCCTTGACCAGTTGAGGGATCTGGTCGACAGGCACGTCGGCGGCCTGGGCGAAACCGGCGCCGAGGGTCAGGGTTGCAGCGGCGAACAGGGCGGTCAAAGTCTTCATGATGGTCTTTCCTTGGGTGAGCTGTTTAAGTGAGATCAGATTAGCTCGCGTAACTTAATCCACCCTTAAATCCACACCGTCCCCTATACCCTGTAGGAGCCGAGC
>NZ_JAIQWX010000115.1 GCF_020164475.1 Pseudomonas sp. REP124
CCCGCGAAGACGGACTATCTGACGCTAACGACCACATCCTGCTCCAACACCAGCTCCTGCTTCCCTGCATCCAGCCTGACCAGCGCACCCATCGGCAAGGTCAGATTCGGATCGCAATGCCCGCTGCGCCATCCGGACAACACCGGGATGCGCAACGGTTCGAATGTCTGCTTGAGCAACCGCTCCAGCGCCGGCACCTCCACTCCCGCCACATCCCCCACCAACACCCCGCGCAGCTTGCCCAGAGTGCCCGCCAGACGCAGATGGGTGAGCAGCCGGTCGATACGGTACAAAGGCTCGTTGACGTCTTCGATCAGCAAGATGACGCCCTCGGCATCGATCTCGTAAGGCGTGCCCATGGTCGCCGCGATCATCGACAAATTGCCGCCCAGCAAGCGCCCGTGGGCGATGCCTGGCTCGATAGTCGTCAACGGGTAGGCCTCGGGGTGGGTCAGCACGCTGCCGGCCTTCACCTGCCCGCGCAGCATGTTGAAGAACGAGGACTCGGTGGGCTTGCGCTTGTCACCCAGCAAATCGGCATTGAGCAGTGGACCATGGAATGTCACAAAGCCTGCATAAAGACTGATCGCCAGATGCAGCGCGGTGATGTCGCTGTAGCCGATGAAGGGTTTGGCGTTGTTGCGCAGCAGTTCGAAGTCGAGGCGATCGAGCAAGCGCGGAGTGCCGTAGCCACCGCGCAGGCAGATGATGGCGTCGACCTCATTGTCGGCGAATGCTGCGTGCAGATCATTGAGGCGCACCTCGTCACTGCCGGCCAGGTAACCATCCTTCTCAAAAACGCCCGGAAAAATCTTCAATGAATAACCGCGTGCGCGCATCCATTGCACGGCTTTATCGGTGTCCAGCGGTGCGGGCCCTGCGGGCGCGATGACGCCGATCAGCCCTTGCGATGGCAGTGCCGGGACCGGGGCGTGAGGACGAAGGGTGTGGACGGGTCTGGCGGTCACCTTGAATCTCCCTGAATGAAACATCAGCACACAGTAGTCAGGAACGAAGACAAACAGAAGCCCAAACGATCGTCATCGCTTTCGCCCAGGCAAAAAAACGCCCGCAAGGCTCGACACCTTGCGGGCTTTTTCATGACTGCCGGGGTATCAGGACGACATCAGCTCGGCCTTGACCAGCTTCGCCTGTTCGTCAGCGTGGTACGAGGAACGTACCAGCGGACCGGAAGCGACGTTCTTGAAGCCCATCTTGTAACCTTCCTCGGCGAACCAGGCGAAGGTGTCCGGGTGCACGAAACGCTGCACCGGCAAGTGGCTGCGGGACGGTTGCAGGTACTGGCCGAGGGTCAGCATGTCGATGTCGTGTTCGCGCATGCGCTTCATGACTTCGATCACTTCGTCGTCGGTCTCGCCCAGACCCAGCATCAGGCCGGACTTGGTCGGAATGTGCGGCATCATCTGCTTGAAGCGTTGCAGCAGGGTCAGCGACCACTGGTAGTCCGAACCCGGACGCGCAGCCTTGTACAGGCGCGGCACGGTTTCCAGGTTGTGGTTGAACACATCCGGCGGCTCGGCGGCGGTGATTTCCAGCGCGATGTCCATGCGGCCGCGGTAGTCCGGCACCAGGGTTTCGAGCTGCACGTTCGGCGACAGCTTGCGGATTTCACGGATGCAGTCGGCGAAGTGCTGGGCACCGCCGTCGCGCAGGTCGTCGCGGTCCACCGAAGTGATCACCACGTACTTCAGGCGCAGGTCGGCGATGGCGATGGCCAGGCTTTCCGGCTCGTTGACGTCCAGTGGCTTCGGACGACCGTGGCCGACGTCGCAGAACGGGCAACGACGGGTGCAGATGTCACCCATGATCATGAAGGTCGCGGTGCCGCCGGAGAAGCATTCGCCCAGGTTCGGGCAGGACGCTTCTTCGCAGACGCTGTGCAGCTTGTGTTTGCGCAGCAGGGATTTGATGCGGTCGACTTCCGGCGACACCGGGATGCGCACGCGAATCCAGTCAGGCTTCTTCGGCAGTTCGGTGGTCGGAATGATCTTTACCGGAATGCGTGCAACCTTCTCGGCGCCGCGCAGCTTGACGCCGGCTTCAACCTTGGGACGCGGGGCCGGGCGCTCGGTGACATCGAGCGTCGGGATTACGGTTTGCACTGCATCAGTAGTCATATCAGTCGATTCCGCCCGTGAGGGTCGTCTGCTCAGCATAGTCGAGGTGTTTGACGAGCTGCGCACGCAGCCGGGCACTTACCTCGGCAAATTCAATCGATCCTGCGTGATCGCTCAGCTGGGTCATCGCCAGCCCGGCGTAGCCGCAGGGATTAATCCGTCGAAACGGTTCCAGGTTCATGTCCACGTTCAGGGCCAGGCCGTGAAAGGAACAACCATGGCGGATCCGCAGACCCAGAGACGCGATTTTCGCTCCGTCGACATAGACACCCGGCGCATCGGGCTTGGCCGCGGCCGTCACGCCATAACTGGCGAGCAACTCGATCAGGCACGATTCCATGCGGGTCACCAGATCACGCACGCCGAAACCCAGCTTGCGCACATCCAGCAACAGATAGGCCACCAGTTGTCCGGGGCCGTGATACGTCACCTGGCCGCCGCGGTCGACCTGCACCACCGGAATATCCCCCGGCAGCAACAGATGCTCGGCCTTGCCGGCCTGGCCCTGGGTGAAAACCGGCGGGTGCTCGACCAGCCAGATCTCGTCGGCGGCATCGCTGCCGCGTTCGTTGGTAAAGCGTTGCATGGCATGCCAGACCGGCTCGTAGGCCATCTGACCGAGCTCGCGAAAGCCCAATGTCGCGGACATCACAGCACCATGTGCACGAAGCCGGTAGCCCGCAGTTCGCTGTTGATGTTGTACAGCTGGTCCTGATCGGTGGCGACGATGTGCAACTGAATCGTGGTGTACTTGCCGTTGCTGCTTTGACGCTCGTCCACACGCTCATCATTGATCTTTGCGTGTTTGCGGACGATGTCGATGATCTTGTCCTTGTTGCCCACACCCGTATCGCTGATCACCTTAACCGGGTAATCGTTGGCCGGGAATTCGATCTTGGGAGCCTTTACATCTGTATCGGTCATGGCGTAACGGCCTCGTAAGCGTAAGCCGTGGCGACGGGCAAAGCCCCGCGCCGGATGAGCGCAGGGCTTTGCAGGTGCACACTATCAGTTGAACAAGCCGTAGAAGAATAGACGGATGCTATCCCACATGCGACGGAAGATACCACCCTCTTCGACGCCGTCCAGAGCGATCAGATCGGCGCTGTGCACCACCTTGTCCTCCAGTTTGACTTCGACTTTGCCGATCACGTCGCCCTTGGCGATTGGTGCGACCAGTTGCGGGTTCATGGTCATGCTTGCAGCGAGCTTTTTCAGCTGGCCCTTCGGCAGGGTCATGGTCAGGTCTTCAGCCAGACCGGCCTTGACCTGGTTGGTGGCGCCTTTCCAGACAGGGGCCTGAGCCAGCTCGGTGCCTTTCTGATAGAAGGTCTGGGTTTCGAAGAAACGGAAGCCGTAAGTCAGCAGTTTCTGGGTTTCGGCGGCACGCGCCACTTCGCTGTTGGTACCGAAGACCACGGCGATCAGGCGCATGCCGTCGCGTACGGCCGAGGACACCATGCAGTAGCCGGCTTCTTCGGTGTGACCGGTTTTCAGACCGTCGACGGTCTTGTCACGCCACAGCAGCAGGTTGCGGTTCGGCTGCTTGATGCCGTTCCAGAAGAACTCTTTCTGCGAGTAGATCGCGTAGTGAGCCGGGTCTTCGTGGATGATCGCGCGAGCCAGCACGGCCATGTCGTGAGCCGACGAGTAGTGCTCAGGGTTCGGCAGGCCGGTCGGGTTCATGAAGTGGCTGTTGGTCATGCCCAGGTCGGCGACGGTCTTGTTCATCAGGTCGGCGAACGCGTCTTCGCTGCCGGCGATGTGCTCGGACAGCGCAACGCTGGCGTCGTTGCCCGACTGAATGATGATGCCGTGCAGCAGGTCGCTGACGGTCACCTGGGAGCCGACCTTGATGAACATCCGCGAACCGCCGGTACGCCAGGCGTTTTCGCTGACGGTCACCGGATCGTTCTCGCCGATCTGGCCACGGCGGATTTCCAGCGTCGCGATGTACGCGGTCATCAGCTTGGTCAGGCTGGCTGGCGGCAGACGCTGGTCACCATTGTTTTCGACCAGCACGTTGCCGCTGCTGGCGTCCATGAGCACATAGGCCTTGGCGGCCAGTTGCGGTGGGGACGGCATCATCTCGGCCGCGAACGCGGCAGGTGAGAGGAGCAGCGGGACTAGAAGGCACAGGCGTTTGGCAAAGGTGGTGATGTTCATCCGTCTCTCGAAATCGCTAATGGAAACTTGCCCTGGGGCAAAACTAATCAGATGGCCTTCTAATCGGGCCATCGCGTGTTCAGTTGCTCACTCCAAGTCACCCTTTGCCGGGCTTTTGTTCTTCGACGAGCCAACAACCTGGTTCATCGCGCAAAGAGCAGATGAACCGTCAATCAAGTCCTACGTTTTACTCGGTGACCACACTTGGCGAACCAAGGTTGGCCAGGCGCACGCTGTTCTGCACCTGCTGGATCTCACCCGGCGAACCGATCGGCCCCAGGCGCACCCGATGCAGCGTCTGCTGGTTGCGCACGATCGAACTGATGAACACCGGAGCGCTCACCATCCCGCTGAGTTTCGACCTCAGGAGTTCTGCAGCGTCCGGGTTGGCGAACGCGCCCACCTGCAGATACTGGCCAGAGGCTGTTGCAGAAGCGTTTTTTTTTGCGTCCGCAAGTTGTACAGGGACAACGGCGGCGGCATGTTGCTGCGGTGGCGGCGTCCATTGCTCGACGCTGCCGGCCGAAGCCGTGATCACCGGCGCGCTATTCTGCGCGACTTGCGGCTCGTTGAGCATTAAAGGCGCCGGACGGCCTTTGGCGGCCCACCATTGCTGAGGATCGATGCCTTCGACCTTGACCCGCGCGGTGCCGGTTTCGGCATAACCGAGCTTCTTGGCCGCGGCGTAGGACAAGTCGATGATCCGGTCGGAGTAGAACGGCCCGCGGTCGTTGACCCGCAGGATGACGGTCTTGTTGTTGTCCAGGTTGGTCACCCGGACATAACTTGGCAGCGGCAGGGTCTTGTGGGCGGCACTCATGCCGTACAAGTCATAGACCTCACCGTTGGCGGTGTTCTGACCATGGAATTTGGTGCCGTACCAGGACGCCGTGCCCGAAGCCACGTAGGTCTTGGATTCCTGCATCGGGAAATAGGTCTTGCCCAGCACGGTGTAGGGATTGGCCTTGTAGGGACCGGTGTGCAGGGTCGGCGTGGCATCCGGGATGCGCGAGACGTCGACGTCCCACCATGGCGCGCCATCCTTGTGGGCGCGATTGATGTCCAGCCCCGGCGCGGAACGCACGGCGGTGGAGGATTTCTGAGTCGGCGAACGACTGGTCGAACAACTGGCGACCAGCACTGCCAACGCGGCGAATGCCATCAGCTTCAGGGGTTTACTCATAGGCAATGCCCGCATTACTTGACGCCCCGTGCTTGGACCAGCTGTTCAGACAGTTGATGTACGGCCATGGCGTACATCACGCTGCGGTTATAACGCGTGATTGCGTAAAAATTCTTCAGGCCCATCCAGTATTCGGGGCCATTGTCGCCTTCCAGGCGAAAAGCGGTAACCGGCATATCATCGCGCAGCGCATCATGACTTGACCAGCCCAGCGCCCGCAACTCTCCAACGGTCTTGGTTGGCTCGATGCCGGTGGTCAAACCTTCGTCAACCTGATCTCCCCGCACCTCGGCGCGGCTGACCACTGGCTCGCCCGCGACCCAGCCGTGACGCTTGAAGTAGCTGGCAACGCTGCCGATCGCATCATCCGGGTTGTTCCAGATGTTGATGTGGCCGTCACCGTCGAAATCCACCGCGTAGGCGCGAAAGCTGCTTGGCATGAACTGCGGCAGGCCCATGGCACCAGCGTAGGAGCCCTTGAGGGTCAGCGGATCAATCTGCTCTTCCCGGGCCAGCAGCAGGAACTCGCGCAATTCCTTGCGGAAGAATTCGGCACGGGGAGGATAGTCGAAACCCAGGGTCGACAAGGCATCGATAACGCGGAAGTTGCCGGTATTGCGGCCGAAAAAGGTCTCAACGCCAATGATCGAGACAATCACCTGCGCCGGCACGCCATATTCCTGCTCGGCACGGGCCAGCACCGCTTCGTGCTGACGCCAGAAATCCACACCGCGGGCGATGCGCGCGTCGGTGATGAACATCGGGCGATATTCGTTCCACTGCTTGACCCGCTCGGCGGGCTTGGAAATCGCATCCAGAATCGACTGTTTGCGCTCGACTTCGCGGAACACGCCCATCAGTTGCTCGCCAGCGAACCCGTAGTCGCGGGTCATCTCACCCACGAACTCGGCCACCTGGGGCGAACCTTCGTAATCGCCGGCCAGCGCTTCCTGCGCGCTGCCAAGGATGCTTACCAGGCCAAACCACGACGCGTATCGAGTCGCCCAGCCACGCATTACCTGCATTGAACTCTTCACCTTATTCAAACCTGCGCGATCCACTTGCGATGGGTATGGATCGACATCAAAACCCCAAACGCTGACAGCAGCGTCACCAGCGAAGTTCCTCCGTAGCTAATGAACGGCAACGGCACCCCCACCACCGGCAACAGGCCACTGACCATACCGATGTTGACGAAAACATACACAAAGAAGGTCATGGTCAAGGCGCCCGCCAGCAGTTTGCCGAACAGGGTCTGGGCCTGGGCGGTAATCACCAGGCCGCGACCGATCAGCAGCAGATAGATCAACAACAGCGCGCAGATGCCCACCAGACCGAACTCCTCGCCCATTACCGCAATGATGAAGTCGGTGTGGCTTTCAGGGAGGAAGTCCAGGTGCGATTGGGTGCCCAGCAGCCAGCCCTTGCCGAACACGCCGCCAGAACCGATGGCCGCCTTGGACTGGATGATGTTCCAGCCAGTACCCAGCGGATCGCTTTCCGGATCGAGAAAAGTCAGCACGCGCTGCTTCTGATAGTCGTGCATCACGAAAAACCACATTGCGATAGCGACCGGTACCGTCGCCGCGAGAACACTGAGAATCCAGCGCCAGCGCAGCCCGCCCATGAACAGAACGAACGCACCACCGGCCAGAATCAGCAGCGAGGTACCGAGGTCCGGCTGGCGCACGATCAGAATGAAGGGCACGCCAATCAGCATCAGGCTGACGCCCACATGCTTGAGTTGCGGCGGCAAAGTGCGTTTGGACAGATACCAGGCAATGGTTGCCGGCATCAGAATCTTCATGAATTCCGAGGGCTGGAAGCGGATGACCCCGGGAATGTTGATCCAGCGAGTGGCGCCCATGGCGTTATGGCCCATGATGTCCACCACCAGCAGCAGCATCACACCCACCACGTAACCCAGCGGCACCCAGCGCGCCATGAATCGCGGCTCGAACTGGGCGATGACGATCATCGACACCAGGCCGATACCGAAGGAAGTGGCCTGTTTGGCCAGCAGATCCCAGCTCTTGCCGCTGGCCGAATACAGCACGAACAGGCTGCCGGCGGCGAGGGTCAGCAGCAGAATCAGCAGCGGACCATCGATATGCATGCGTTGCAGCAGCGTCGCGCGGCGGCGCATCACATCCTCGCTGGAGAGCATGCGATCAAAATTATTCATCACGGGCGGTAGCCTCCGCGCTATTGGGGCCTGCGTATTCGGCTTTGAGGCGACCGTTCTGATCCAGCAGCCAGGCGTCCATGACCTGACGCACCACCGGGGCTGCGACGCCGGAACCGGATTCACCGTTCTCGACCATCACCGACACCACGATCGCCGGATCGTCGGCAGGCGCGAAGCCCACGAACAAGGCGTGGTCGCGATGGCGCTCCTGGACTTTCGAGCGGTCGTACTTCTCACCCTGCTTGATCGCGACTACCTGGGCGGTACCGGACTTGCCGGCGATGCGGTATTGCGCACCGATCGAAGCCTTGCGCGCCGTACCGCGGGCGCCGTGCATTACCTGCTGCATGCCGTGGTTGACTTTGTTCCAGTCAGAGGGGTCGCGCAGGATGATGTCCGGCATCGGATTGTGATCCACCGGTTTCTCACCTTCGATGGTCTTGGCCAGGTGCGGGCGATTCCAGATGCCTTTGTTGGCTACCAGCGCGGTGGCCTGGGCCAGTTGCAACGGGGTCGACTGCATGTAGCCCTGGCCGATCCCGAGAATCAGGGTTTCGCCCGGGAACCACGCCTGACGGCGGGTCGCACGTTTCCACTCGCGGGACGGCATCAGCCCCGGCGATTCTTCGAACATGTCCAGGGAGACTTTCTGACCGATGCCGAACTTGGTCATGTAGGCCGACAACCGATCGATCCCCAGCTTGTGGGCCAGATCGTAGAAGTAGGTGTCGTTGGAACGCATGATCGCGGTGTCGAGGTCGACGAAACCGTCACCGGTGCGGTTCCAGTTACGGTATTTGTGATCGTAATTGGGCAGCATGTAGTAGCCCGGGTCGAACACGCGGCTCGAGGCTGTGACTACGCCTGCGTCGAGGCCGGCAATCGCCACGGCGGGCTTGATGGTCGAACCTGGCGGGTACAGACCGCGCAGCACGCGGTTGAACAGTGGCCGGTCGATGGAATCGCGCAGTTCGGAATAGGCCTTGAAGCTGATGCCGGTGACGAACAGGTTCGGGTCGAAACTCGGCTGGCTGACCATCGCCAGCACTTCGCCGGTTTTCGGGTCCAGCGCCACCACCGCGCCACGACGACCTCCGAGGGCGGCTTCCGCGGCTTCCTGCAACTTGATGTCCAGGCTCAGGACGATGTCCTTGCCGGGAATCGGGTCGGTGCGCTTGAGCACCCGCAGCACGCGGCCCCGGGCGTTTGTCTCGACTTCCTCGTAACCCACCTGACCGTGAAGCTCCGGCTCGTAGAAGCGCTCGATGCCGGTCTTGCCGATGTGGTGGGTGCCGCTGTAATTGACCGGATCGAGGGTCTTGAGCTCTTTCTCGTTGATCCGTCCCATGTAGCCCACGGAATGCGCGAAGTGCGCACCCTGGGGATAGTGACGTACCAGCTGCGCGACCACTTCCACCCCCGGCAGGCGGAATTGATTGACGGCGATTCGGGCGATCTGTTCTTCAGTCAGCTCGAACAGGATCGGCACCGGCTCGAATGGCCGGCGCCCCTGGCGCATGCGCTTCTCGAAGATCACCCGGTCCTCGGGCGTCAGCTCCAGCACCTCGACGATCACATCGAGCACCTGCTGCCAGTCCCCCGAACGTTCGCGGGTCATGCTCAAGCTGAAGCTCGGCCGGTTGTCGGCGATCACCACACCATTGCGGTCGAAAATCAACCCGCGGGTTGGCGGGATCGGCTGCACATGGACGCGGTTGTTTTCCGACAGGGTCGAGTGATAGTCGTACTGGATCACCTGCAGGAAATACAGGCGCGCAATCAGCACGCCAATCAGCGCCACCACCGCAATTGCCCCGAACACGACGCGGCCACGCACCAGACGGGCGTCTTTTTCGTGGTCCTTGATGCGGATCGGTTGGGTCATGGGGAGGCAGGACTACTTGTGATAAGGGTGGCCGGACAGCACGGTCCAGGCGCGATACAGCTGTTCACCGATCAGGATGCGCACCAGCGGGTGCGGCAACGTCAGTGGCGAGAGCGACCAGCGCTGATCGGCGCGGGCACAGACTTCAGGCGCCAGCCCTTCGGGGCCACCGACCATGAAATTGACCGTGCGCGAATCCAGCCGCCAGCGATCGAGTTCGACCGCCAGTTGCTCGGTGCTCCAGGGCTTGCCGTGGACTTCGAGGGTGACGACACGCTCGTTCTGCCCCACCTTGGCCAGCATCGCTTCGCCTTCCTGACGGATGAAACGCGCCACGTCGGCGTTCTTGCCACGGGTATTGAGCGGAATTTCCACCAGTTCCAGCGCCAGCTCGGACGGAAGACGCTTGGCATATTCATGCCAGCCTTCTTCCACCCACTTGGGCATGCGGGAGCCGACGGCGATCAGTCGCAGTCGCACAGCGCTACCCTTACTGCTGGTCTTTGTTGAGCTTGGCGAAATGCTCGTGGGTGTTTTCCGGGCTGTGGTGCTTGGCGTCTGCCGCGCGGCTCTGCTCGGCACCGGCCCACAGGCGCTCCAGGTCGTAGAACTGGCGAGCCGAGGCGGTCATCATGTGCACGATCACCAGGTCCAGGTCCAGCAGCACCCAGTCGCTGTCGCCCTTGCCTTCTTCACCCAGCGGACGGGCGCCTTTCTTTTTGACTTCTTCGCGGACCTTTTCCAGCATCGCGTTGATCTGGCGATTGGAAGTACCGGTGGCGATGATCATGTAGTCGGTGATGCTCTGCTTGTCGCGAACATCGATGACCTGAATGTCCTGCGCCTTGACGTCTTCCAGGGCTGCAACGGCAACCTTGACCATCTCGTCACCGTTGAGCGGCTCGTTGGTGGCAACCGGCTCAGGCAGCGGGGCACTCTTGAATGTGCCTTTGCGCTTAACTTTGTTTACGTCGTTGTTGGTCATATAAAACTCGTTTTGCTCATGTATTCGGCGGCTTGGCGACACGTTGGTCCGTATCAGTGAAGCACGCCTTGTTCAGTTCGACGCACGGTAAAGACCGTGCGCATCGATGTAGGCCAGGACCGCGTCGGGAACCAGGAAACGTACCGACTTACCGCTGGCCAGCAGTTGACGGATCTGGGTGGCGGATACCGCGAGCGGCGTCTGCCAGACGAATGCAATCTGTCCGCTCGGCCCCTTCAGGGCCAGCGGGTCGCTCACCGAGCGTGCCGCCAGCAGGTTGCGCAGGGCATCCGGCGGTTCGCTGTCGGCATCCGGGCGTTGCAGCACCAGGATGTGGCAATGCTGGAGTAACTCTTCCCAGCGATGCCAGGTGGGCAGGCCGCAAAAAGCGTCCCAGCCCAAAAGCAGAAAAACCTGGTCATCCACGGCGAGTTCCGCACGCATCAGTTCCAGGGTATCGATGGTCCAGGACGGTTTGTCCCGCTGCAATTCGCGGGCATCCACAACCAACGGCGCCACACCAGCCACCGCGCACTCGACCATCGCCAGACGGTCCTTCGCCGACACCTGCGGCGTATCCCGATGAGGCGGCCTGGCACTGGGTGTCAGGCGCAGCTCGTCGAGCGCCAGGGATTCGGCGACTTCCAGTGCACCACGCAAATGGCCGATGTGCACCGGGTCGAACGTTCCGCCCAGTACGCCGATGCGTCGGGGTTCAGGCGCGCTGGCAGTGACCGGGGCTGACGGGTCGAGGTCGCCCAAGTCAGACCGGCTCCTGTCCGCGCAACTGGCCATCACCGACCACGACGTACTTCTCGCAGGTCAGGCCTTCGAGACCCACCGGGCCGCGGGCGTGCAGCTTATCAGTAGAAATGCCGATCTCGGCACCCAATCCGTATTCGAAACCATCGGCGAAGCAGGTCGGGGTGTTGATCATCACCGACGACGAATCGACCTCGGCCACGAACTGCCGGGTTTCGCCCTGATGTTCGCTGACGATCGAATCAGTGTGGTGCGAGCCGTAATGGTTGATGTGTTCGATGGCCTGGTCCAGCCCGTCGACCACGCGGATCGACAGGATCGGCGCCAGATATTCGGTGTTCCAGTCTTCTTCGGTGGCAGGCAGCACATCGACGATTGCCCGGGTGCGCTCGCAACCACGCAGTTCGACGCCTTTTTCGCGGAACTGGGCCGCCATCGCTGGCAGGAAATCTTTGGCAACCATTTGATCGACCAGCAACGTCTCCATCGCTCCGCAAATGCCATAACGGTAAGTCTTGGCGTTGAAAGCGATCCGCTGGGCCTTGAGCAGGTCCGCGTGGGCACTGACGTAGACGTGGCAGATGCCGTCCAGGTGCTTGATCACCGGCACACGGGCATCGCGGCTGATGCGTTCGATCAGGCCACGGCCGCCACGGGGCACGATGACATCGACGAACTCGGGCATGGCGATAAGGGCGCCAACGGCAGCCCGATCCGTGGTTTCGACCACTTGCACCACCGCTGCCGGCAGATCCGCTTCGGCCAGGCCACGCTGGATGCAGGCAGCGATCGCACGGTTGGAGTGAATGGCTTCGGAGCCGCCGCGCAGGATGGTTGCGTTGCCGGACTTCAGGCACAGGCTGGCTGCGTCGATGGTCACGTTCGGCCGGGATTCGTAAATGATCCCGATCACGCCCAGCGGCACGCGCATCTTGCCGACCTGAATCCCCGACGGCCGGTAGCTCATGTCGCGGATCGCGCCGACAGGGTCCGGCAATGCCGCCACCTGGCGCAGACCGACGATCATGCCGTCGATGCGAGCAGGGGTCAGCGCCAGACGCTCGAGCAGCGCCGGCTCCAGTCCATTGGCGCGACCAGCCGCCAGATCCAGCTCATTGGCAGCGGTCAGCTCGGCGCGGGCAGCGTCCAGCGCGTTGGCGGCGGCCTGCAACGCGCGGTTCTTCTGCGCTGTGCTGGCACGGCCGATGACGCGGGAAGCCTCGCGGGCAGCGCGACCCAGGCGGGTCATGTAGTCAAGAACGGACTCAGTCATGGTCTGGCGTGGTCTTTGAAAAGGGCTTGGTAAAGAATAAAGCGGCAGATTATAGCTGTCGTGACTGCCGACTAACAGCGGTGACGGGCGGATGGTCGAAATGGAGTTGGATTTGCCGACGTTCAGCGGGGATTAAGCCGCAAATTGTTATCATCAGCGCTCTCTCAGCCCTGATAAAGGCCGTTCATCATGACCGACCTGACTGTTCGAGCCTCTGCAACGTGCCTGCCCACGGGCCTTGCGGACGCGTTTTTCGACCGTGACCCGCAAATTCTCGCCCGCGATCTGCTGGGCAAAGTCATTCGTCATCGCGTCGGTGATCTGTGGCTCAGCGCGCGAATCATCGAGACCGAAGCCTATTACCTTGCCGAAAAAGGCAGCCACGCCTCCCTCGGTTACACGGAAAAGCGTAAGGCTTTGTTTCTGGATGGTGGGCATATCTATATGTACTACTCCCGTGGCGGCGACTCCCTGAACTTCAGCGCTCAAGGGCCGGGCAATGCGGTCTTGATCAAATCTGCCTATCCGTGGGTCGACGAACTGAGCGGGCCGGCGAGCCTGGCGCAGATGCTGCTCAACAACCCCGATGCCCAGGGCCGCCCTCGCCCGTCGCAGAAGCTCTGTGCCGGGCAAACCTTGCTGTGCAAATCCCTGGGATTGAAGGTTCCGGTCTGGGACGCCAAGCGTTTCGACCATGAGGTGCTGCTGGTGGAAGACGTTGGGCAGACGCCCGCCCATGTCATCCAGACCACGCGCCTGGGCATTCCCCATGGACGTGACGAACATCTGATGTACCGTTTCGTCGACGCGGCCTATGCGGCGTGGTGCACGCGCAACCCGCTGCGACGGGGGCAGGTCGAAGGACGTGATTACCTTTTGCTGACCTGAATCGAACAAAAATCCCTGTAGGAGCCGAGCTTGCTCGCGAAAGCGGTGGCTGCGTCACCTTCGATGTTGACTGACACGACGCTTTCGCGAGCAAGCTCGGCTCCTACAGGGGATGGATGTGTTTTTGGAATGTGTGCCTGAACATTGAATGGAGTTGTATTTATGGGCCCATGGCTCGATAGCGTGACCGCCTGGCTGACCGTCAATCCGCAATGGCTGGCGGCGGCGGTGTTCATAGTGGCTTTCGTTGAATGCCTGGCGATTGCAGGATTGATCGTACCCGGCACGGTGCTGTTGTTCGCCGTGGCGGTACTGGCCGGCAGCGGCGCGTTGTCGCTGAGCGAAACCCTGTTGCTGGGTTTCGTGGCGGGCGTGCTGGGCGATGTGGTGTCGTATTTCCTCGGACGACATTTCCATCAGAACATCCGCCGACTGCCCGGCTTGCGCCATCACCCGGAATGGATCGCCGGCGCCGAGTCGTATTTCCAGCGCTATGGCATCGCCAGCCTGCTGGTTGGCCGCTTCATCGGCCCCTTGCGCCCCATGCTGCCGATGGTCGCCGGGATGTTCGACATGCCCTTCCCGCGCTTCTTCGCCGTCAGCCTGCTGGCCGGAGCAGGATGGTCGGTAGTGTATCTGCTGCCGGGCTGGGCCACCGGGGCGGCGATTCGTTTGCCGCTGCCCGAGGGTTTCTGGCCCGAGGCCGGTATCGTCGCAGCCAGCATCGCCGTGATGATTGGATTGAGCGCCACCAGTAGCCTGCGCAAGCATCGCAAGGCCACGGTGTTCATTACCGGGATGAGTTTTCTGATTCTGGCCGCGTTGTTTATCGGCTACTCGCACCTGACCGCTCTTGACCAGGGAATCATGACCCTGGTGCAGGAACATCGCAGCCCCACGCTCGATGAAGTGGCGGTGGTGTTCACCCTGATCGGTGAGTTCCGCAATATGCTGATGTTCAGCGCCCTGCTGGTAGCGCTGCTGCTGATCGCCCGGCAATGGAGACAAGCTGCTTTCGCGTGCAGTACGTTACTGTTCACGGCACTTGGCAACACTGTTACCAAGCACTTTTTCGCTCGCATGCGCCCGGAAGTATTGAGTGACCCGTTGACCAGTTACAGCATGCCCAGCGGTCATGCCTCCGGCTCCTTTGCGTTATTTCTGACCCTCGCCGTACTCGCTGGCCGTGGGCAACCGCCACGCATGCGCCTCACCTGGTTGCTGGTGGCATGTCTGCCAGCACTTGCGATTGCACTGTCACGGGTTTATCTCGGCGCGCATTGGCCGACGGACGTGCTGGCCGGCGCAATGCTGGCGGCATGTGTCTGCGCGGCAAGCCTGGGCGTGATTCAGCTCCGCACACCGCTCAACCCCATGCCGCCTAAGATCTGGTGGCTGGTGCTTCCGTCGCTGGTGGCGCTGTTCGGATTCTTCGTGTTGCGACATTTGCCGCATACGATGTTGAGGTATGCCTATTAGAAAAGTACGGGAGCGAGCCAGGCTCGCTCCCGCGTGTAATGCTGTTAGTTACTCAAGGCCTCAGTAGCCTGGCCATTCTCGCTTGCGTCGCTCCAGTATCAATGCATCTGCAAGCTGGCATGCAGCAGCGGCGGTGGCTTCGAAAGGCTGCCCAGGGCTGGCGTTTTTAAGCAGGTAGCCCACAGCAGCGGCTTCCCAGGTGGATCGTTCATTAACGTAGATGATCATCACTTCAAGTCCTTTTAAAATCCGAAATACCCGCTCCATGCGGGCATTCGAAAACTAAGGGCTATCAGCAATACCAGTCAATGCACTCAATCGTTGCCGGATGCTGCTCAAGCAAACAACTCACCCTGCAACTCATCCAGCAACGCCTGAATCGCATCCAGGCGTTGCTGCGGGTCATCGAGTTGCAGCAAGTCGATTTTGTCCAGTTCGGCGAACGGCAACAGATAAGCCAGTTGATTGGCCAGCGATTGCTGCCCTACCGCTTCGGTGCCCATGTTCAGCGCTTCGACCATCGGATGTTCCGCCAAGGCCTTGAGCAGCGCCACAAGATCGGCGTCCTCATCCTGCAGCGGTTGTTCCGGTTCCTCTTCCAGCCAGTCGACTTCGGCGACGATCAACTGATCGCGCTGCACTTCGGTACGCAGAACATGGAAACGTCGACCGCCCTGCACCCGAATCCCCAGCAGGCCGTTTTCCTGGGTCTTGAAATCGGTGATCCGCGCTTCGCAGCCGACCAGCGCGTAGCCTGCCGGAGCGATGCCGACCTCTTCACCATCGAGGATGCACACCACACCGAAGCCGCCGCCTTGTTTCATGCAGCGTCCGATCATGTCCAGGTAACGCGCCTCGAAAATCTGCAGGTCGAGGATGCAGCCCGGAAACAACACCGTGTTCAACGGAAAAAGCGGCAGACTCATAGACATTTCCTTAAACCACCATCGACACCGCCAGCGGCAGCAAGACCGCCGTGGCCACGCCCATCAGACTCATCGCCAGCGCCGCGAAGGCGCCGCACTCTTCATTTTCCTGCATCGCCACCGCTGTGCCGACCGCGTGAGCCGTCATGCCCAGCGCCATGCCCCGCGCCTCGGGGCTGTGGACGCCGAGGCGGCTCAACAGGCTCGGGCCGAAGATCGCGCCGATCACACCGGTGATCAACACGAACACTGCCGCCAGCGCCGCGACACCACCGATCTGCTCGGCCACCAGCATGGCAATCGGCGAAGTCACCGATTTGGGCGCCATGGTCATCAGGATCATGTGCTCGGCACCGAACCACCAGCCCAGCAGCACGCCCATGCTGGTGGCAACCACCCCGCCTATCACCAGCGTAGTAAATATCGGCCAGAACAACTGCCGAATCCGCCGCAGGTTCAGGTACAGCGGCACCGCCAGCGCAACGGTCGCCGGCCCCAGCAGAATGCTGAGGATCTCGGTGCTCTTGCGGTACTCGGTATAGGTCAGCCCGCAGCTCACCAGCACACCGATCACCAGCAACATGGAGACCAGCACCGGCTGCAAAAAGATCCAGCGGGTTTTCTCGAAAGCCGCAAGCACCAGCTGATAGGCACCCAGGGTAATGCCGATGCCGAACAAAGGATGATGGATGACCGAGGTCCAGGCGCCGTTCCAGTCGAGGGTCATGGGCGGTCCTCGCGAGGATGGGCGTGACGCTTGATCATGCGCTGCATCAGCACGCCGGCGAAGGCCATGGACAGCAGCAGCGACAACACCAGCGCGCCGGCGATGGCCCAGAAATCGGCGGCAATGTCCTTGGCGTAGACCATCACCCCCACCGCCGGCGGCACCAGCAGCAAAGGCAGGTAGCGCAGCAGGCTGCCGGCCGCCTGGTTCAGCGGCTCGCCCACCTGACCGCGGCTGATCAGAAACACCAGCAACAGCAGCAGGCCGACAATCGGCCCCGGCAGCACCGGCAAAAACAAATGGTTGATCGCGGTGCCGAGCAATTGAAACAGCACCAGCCAGGTCAGGCCACGTAACAACATCCTTCACTCTCCCGCAGAAACCGTCACCCGCCGTCACGGGCCGAGCATTATAAACACGCCTGCCGTATACATCGGCATTCGCCAAAAGCATGGTCGGTTGACCGCAGGAATTAACAATGTTGATCTACAGTGGTAGACCTGAGGTGCAAACACCTCGCCTGAAAAAACTATAAAACCGATGAACCCAAGGAGAGTCTCAATGCCCTTTGTTCCAGTTGCAGAGCTCAAAGATTATGTCGGCAAGGAACTTGGACGTTCCGAATGGCTCACGATCGATCAGGAGCGCATCAACCTGTTCGCCGAAGCCACCGGAGACTATCAGTTCATCCACGTCGATCCGGTAAAGGCGGCACAAACCCCGTTTGGCGGCACCATCGCCCACGGTTTCCTGTCGCTATCGCTGATTCCGAAACTGATGGAAGACATCCTCGTCGTGCCTGAAGGCCTGAAGATGGTGGTCAACTACGGCCTGGACAGCGTGCGCTTCATCCAGCCGGTCAAGGTCAATTCAAAGGTGCGCCTCAAGGTGGACCTGACGGAAGTGACCGAGAAGAAACCTGGCCAATGGCTGCTCAAGGCCACCACCACCCTGGAAATCGAAGGCTCGGACAAGCCGGCGTACATCGCCGAACCGCTGTCGCTCTGCTTCGTGTAAACCTTCCCGGATGCGAAGCAGCTCACGCTGATTCGCATCCGCTGCATCTCTACCGGCTGTATAAGGACACATAGCTGCGGCATACTCGGTCGCCTAATTGCCCGGAACCCGCTATGCGCTCACTTGCACTCCTTGCCTTGACCCTGATGCTCTCCGCATGCGGCGACGGTGAATCACCGTTACCTCCTGACGCCCGCTTGCCGGACGGCGGCCGTTATCGTGGAGATCTGGTCGATGGATTGCTGCAAGGCCAGGGTCGCATCGATTATCCGAACGGCAGCTGGTACGCCGGCGAGTTCGACAAGGGTCAGTGGCACGGCCAGGGTGAATGGCACGGCAGCAACGGCGAGGTCTACCGCGGCAAATTCAATCAGGGCCTGTTCGACGGCCAGGGCAGCCTCACCACCAATGGCAGCAGCTACACCGGTGGCTTCAAGCTCGGCCGGCGCGACGGCGAAGGCACCCTCAAAGAAAACGGCATGACCTACCGGGGCGAATTCAAGGCCGACCAGTATTCGGGCCTCGGTCGCCTGGAACTCGAGGACGGCAGCGCCTATCAGGGCCAGTTTGCCCACGGCAAGCCCAACGGTGAAGGCCAGCGCAGCGACGGCAACGGCAATCAGTTCACCGGCCACTTCGTCGACGGTCAGTTGGAAGGCAACGGGACATTCAACAGCGCTGACGGCGACATCTACGTCGGCAGCTTCAAAAACAACCAGCTCAACGGCAAGGGCCGCTACGAGAACGCGGACGGCGATGTCTGGCTGGGTCAGTTCAAGGAAGGCTCGCTCAATGGCAAGGGCGAGCTGATCGGAGCCGATGGCAGCCATTACATCGGCCACTTCAACGATTGGCGCTTCAGTGGCCAGGGTCGTCTGAACCTGGCCGATGGCAGCTTCTATATCGGTCAGTTCGACAGCGACACCTATTCCGGTCGCGGCACTCTGGTGCTGACAGACGGCTCGGTGCTCAGCGGCATCTGGGTCAATGGCCAGCGGGTGCGTGACGCCGATGGCAAGCTTTTGCCCGACACCCTCGAACTCGGATTGCTGGCCCAGGGCCGCCTGCTCGAAGAAGCACTGAGCAACGTGCCCGCCTCAACCCCGGCAGTCGAGTTGTACACCCTGACTTTGGGCGGCGATGGCAAGCAGAGCGTGTTCCTGCGCGAATCCGACTTCGTCGCCAACATGCTCACCAGCCGCTTCGGCGCTTTTGGCCAGATTCGCCTGGTGAACCATCGCGATCATCTCGGCGATCGGCCGATGGCCACCCGGGAAAACCTGCGCCGCGCGGCGCTGACCCTGGCCGAACGCAGCGGCCCGGAAGATCTGATTTTCATCTACCTGACCAGCCACGGCACGAGCGAGCATGAACTGGTGCTCGACCAGCCGCGGATGGAACTGGCCGACCTGCCCGCCGATGAACTGGCGGCGGTGCTCGCCCCGCTGAAAAACCGCGACAAGATCATCGTCATTTCCGCATGCTATTCCGGCGGCTTCATTCCCGCCCTCAAGGACGAACGCACCCTGATCATGACCGCCTCGCGGGCCGATCGCGTGTCCTTCGGTTGCTCCGAAGAAGCCAACTTCACCTACTTCGGCGATGCCCTGTTCGCCCAGGCGCTGAACCAGACCGACGACCTGGAACAGGCCTTCAAACTGGCCAAGGCAACCGTCGCCGAGCGTGAGCTGGCCGATGGCTTCGAAGCCTCTGAACCGCAGATCTGGGCACCGAAAACCGTGCTCTCGCACTGGCAGTTGCTGCGCAAGCAGCAAGCGCGCAAAGCCTTGCAAAGTACGTCGATTGACAGCAAGGACGCAAAGACCAACTAAGCTGAAGAGTATCAAGGGAGAAACACTATGTACTTGACGCCTCAGCACGTATTGCTTGCCGGAGCCACCGGTTTGACCGGTGAGCATTTGCTCGATCGCCTGCTCAACGAGCCGACGATTACCCGGGTGCTGGCGCCGTCGCGCCGGCCGCTCGTCAAGCATCCGCACCTTGAAAACCCCGTGGGCGACCCGGCGATGTTCCTGCCGCAACTGAGCGGACGCGTCGACATCGCCTATTGCTGCCTGGGCACGACCATCAAGCAGGCAGGCTCGCAAGAGGCGTTTCGTGCGGTGGATCTGGACATGGTCGTGGCGTTCGCCAAGCGTGCCCGGGAGATGGGTGCGCGGCACCTGATCGTGATCAGTGCATTGGGCGCCGATCCCAAGTCTTCGGTGTTTTACAACCGGGTCAAAGGCGAGATGGAGCAGGCCCTGCGCGCGCAGGACTGGCCACAGCTGACCATCTGCCGGCCTTCGCTGCTGCTGGGCGAACGCACCGAACCGCGTCTGGGCGAGAAGGTTGCGGGCCCCCTGTCGCGGTTGATTCCCGGCAAATACCATGGCATCGAAGCCTGCCAGCTCGCGCGCGCGATGTGGCGTCTGGCGCTGGAGGAGCAGGATGGGGTGCGGATTATCGAATCGGATGAGCTGAGAAAGCTCGGCAAATAATTCTCGGCGTCTGGCAGGACGCCATCGCGAGCAGGCTCGCTCCCACATTGG
>NZ_JAIQWX010000116.1 GCF_020164475.1 Pseudomonas sp. REP124
TGGGAGCGGGCTTGCCCGCGATGGCGTCGTGTCAGTCACCGACGCTATCGCGAGCAGGCTCGCTCCCACAGGTTCAGGGTCCGCTTCTACTCGGTGATCTTCTCGAAATTGCGATAGAACATATCGTCATCCCGGCTATCGGTCATCGAGTGCAGTTGGAAGCTTCTGTTAAGCCGTGCCCCACCGTCCCGGGTCAGCGGCGACCAGACCAGGTTGGCGCGGCGCATGGTGGACATGCTCATGATTTCGTCGAATGGAATCGACAGGTAGATGCCCTTGTCGAAACTACCTTCGCCGTACTGGTCGCCGCTAACGGTGGTGACCGTCGCCCAGGCGCCGAAACGCACGCCGTTGGAGAACTCTCGCGAGATGTCCAGCGTGCTACCCCAGTCACCCGCCAGATAACGCCCGACGCTGACCGCTGCCAGCGTATCGAACGGCAAGTCGGTGTAGCCGGTGATATGCCCGGTCACAACCGAGTAATCGCGCAGCGCGAACCCCTGATCGAAATCGCGCTGGCGCACGTAGTTCAGATCCGCCCCCAGCGACCAGCGCGCGCCGGTCGGACGGAACAACAACTCACCGCCGACACCGGCGAACATCGACTCCAGATAACCGCCGTAGACCATCCCATACAGATCCTTGTCCAGCTGCTGGGCGTGGGTGATCTGGAACAGCGGCATGGTGGTTTCGGAGGTCGTCAGGTACTGGCGCAAATCCGTCCGTACCCGCGGCAGGTTGCTGGGTGCGTCGTAGGTGAACTTGTCGAAGTTGTTCGCCAGATTGGCGCTCAGCAAGCCGTTCCACCAGGTGTTGCGCGTGAAACGGTACTCAGCGTCCGCGTCGGCGGTGAACTGATAGAGCAAGCCGTCAGGACCGCCGACGTTCTGCTTGAAACCCAGCCCGACGCCATAACTGAATGGCTGAGGTGCCTGGGTGTAGAGCGTCTTCTCGTTGTGCGGCATCGCTGCATTGATTTCGGTGGTGCGGTGCAGCGATTGCAGCGGCTCCTCGTTGTTGATCACTTCGCGGAAGGTCTGGCGCGGCACGCTGGTTTCTTCCAGCGGCAGGTCGTAGCGCTTGTTGACCACGGTGAACCAGTCGATGTCGTCGTTGACGCTGTTGTCCAGAATCCGGCTCGCCCGGCCGACCGCCTTGGCCGAATGGAAATACCGCGACTGCTCGCCATACACGATCAGCTCGGGACCGCGCTGGCTGATGCGCTCGACCTGGTAGCCGGCGTTCTGTTGCAGGCGCTGGGAAACGTTCGCCCAATCAACCTGATCCGCAGGAGTAGACGGCGCCTTCGCCGGCAGCGGTTCGGCCGGTGGATCGTAGGTTTTCACCGGTGCCTTGCGACTGGCGAAGTTGGTGTGGAAGGTGATGCCGAACATCGCCGTGTTGCCGCGCTCCCAGGCGGCGCTGAGGTCGACCGAATCGGTCAGCTTGAACACCGCGCCGAGGTTGATCGGCGAGTCCTGCTTGATCACGTTGTCCTTGGGCTCGTGCTTGTAATCGTTGCCTTCGTATTCAAGCTTCAGGCTCAGGCGATCCCAGGGCGTCTGGTAGCTGACACCGCCAAAGAACGACGGACTGCCACGAAAGTACGACCCGGCGTTGACGTCACCGGTGCCTTCGCTGTCCGGTCGGGTCTCGAAGCGATCATCGAGCGAGGCCAACGGGTTTTCGAAGTCGCCGCGATTACCCAAGTAACCCCAGGCGATGCCGGCACTGAAATCCAGGTTCTCGTAGCGCTTGTTGGCCACGAAGTACTCACTGGAGAACAGGCCCGTACCGCCGATGTCTCGGAAGCCCAGCGCCACTTCCGGCGCCCAGTGGGTTTCCTCCCACAGCCGGGCCTTGATATCGACCGCCTTGTCCTTATAGCTCTGGCTGCCGCTCAGCGATTCGGGGCCGTAAGGCCGGTTGGTGATGGCGGTGTAGCGAAACGAACCTTCCAGCCATTCGAACGGCTGCAACGACACGCTGTAACGGCTGTAGGGATCGGTGCGGTTGGCGTTCAGGCTCAGCTCGCCGGCCGGGGCCATGCGCGCGGTCGGTGTCTGCAGCAGGCCGGCTCCACCGAAGTCATTCTGGGTAATACGTGGTTCGCCATGGGCCAGACCACAGGGCAATAACAACACCGCTGCAAAACGTAAATTCAACGAACCACCTCAGCCAGCTGCGTGGCAATGAATTCGGCCAACTGCTGATTCAGTTCAGGGATAGGCGGATCAAGATCATCGGTCTTGACCGGCACCAGGATCTTGCTGCCGGCTGCTGGTATCTGACCGCTCTCGCGATTCCACGCGGCGATGCCGACGCGCCGCGACACGCCATTGGGCTGGATCAGCCACAGGTAGTCGGCGTCGGCATCGTCCAGGGGTGCGCAGCCTTGCAGGTACTCGCTGGCCTCCTGCATCGGCTGATAGGCCAGGCGGCACGACTCGGCGACCGCGCCGAGCACTTCAACCTCGTTGACCCGAGGCGGATACGTCAGGCGATCGCCATCGTCCAGGCGCATGTTGCGGGCAAAGCCGACCTCCACCGCAACCGGGTCCAGTACTGCAATCTGACGCCCGGTGACCGGCATCTGCGTGACCTGTTCGGCCAACCGCGTCGCCAACGCCGCGCGGCTCGGCCGGTCGAAGAGCAAGGCCATGCGCTGCAAGACGCTCAGGTCGAACAGCACGCCGGCTTTGAGTCGCTCCTGCTCTTCGAGCAACGATTGGCGCTGCAACACCGCCGCCAACCAATAGCTTTCCGCATTGGGGATGGCCACGCTGATCACGTCGAGCAAGCGCCCGCCAGGTGGCAAGTCCACCGGTCCCGGATTGGCCACGTCACCACTGACGATGACCGCCGCCTGGCTCATCCCGGTGATCAACAGCAGGCACGCCGATAACGCCCTGACCCGCTTCAAGGCGCGGTCCTGCGTTCAGGGGTCAGTTGCACGATCTTGACCCGCAGTTGCGAGGTCAGTTGTTGCTCGCTCTGCACAATGAAACCGTCAACGGGATCGACCCAATAACGATTGGTCGCACTCAGGCCGATGGCCGGGGCGTCAATCTGCTCATCGACACGTAGCACGGTGTATTCCTTGTTGAGAATTTCGAGGGTTTCCACGGACTTTCGGGAGAAGCGGCTGTTGAGGGTCACGCCGACTTCCTGGCCCTGATACAGGTCGATCCAGCGCTGGCTGGTGTAGCCATCGGGCAATCGATGCAGGCCTTGCTTGAACGGCGAGGCCGTCGCCAGACGGGTGCCGTCCAGGTCGCCGCCCAGGCCCAGACCGATGCTGCGCACCGCCAGGCCGTCGCGCAGGAGCAATACCTGTTTGCCGGATGCGACCCAGAACTGCAGGTCGCCCCGCTCGCGCACCAGCGCCAGTACCCCGGAACCGGACGGCGTGGTCAGACTGAGCTGCGGGTAGCGAACGTCCGCGACCTGCGCCGCCGTCACCTCGATTTCATCCGGCCCTACCAGCGCCGATTGCAGGTTGTTCACCGACGCGACCATCAATGGGTTGCAGCCACACAACGACAAGCCCGCCATCAAGCAGACGCCAACTTTCAACGTTCTCACTGTCGGACCCGGCCTTATTTGCTGTTGCTGCTGACTTCACTCGCGTTCTTCGCCGCCGATGCGCCGGTGCCGACGATGGACGCCGATGGCACCAACTGGCTGACGAAGCGGTTCCAGCGCGTCACGTTGGCAGGGCCGACGTAGACCACGTCCTGGGGACGAACCTGAAAGTGTGTGGCCAGGGCCATGGCGGTCGGCGACTCGGCTTCCAGCTGGAAGACCTTGGCCGGTTCCACGTCGAGGTTTTCCACGCCGCGGATGACGTACACCGCATTGCCGTTGGAGGTGGTCTGGCTCAAGCCGCCCACCGAGCCCAGCACGTCGGACAGGTTCATGGTGGCGGTCTTGAAGCTCAGCGCGCGCGGCTGGTTGACCTCGCCCATCACGTAGATCCGCTTGCTGTCGTTGTACGGCAGGTAGAGTTGATCGCCACCCTTGAGGTAGACGTTCTGCAGTTCGGAATCCTGCTGGTTGAGCCCGTCCAGGTTGAGCTTGTAAACCCGCCCGTTGCGCGTCAGCAGCAGGCCGGACAAGTCGGCATTGTTGGTGTCGATCCCGGCGGAACCGAGGGCTTCGACCACGCTCAGTGGGTTGGTGGAAATCGCCTGCGGGCCGGCCTTCTCGACCGCGCCGGAGACCACGACTTTCTGGCTGGCGAATCGCAACACAGCCACATCGACTTGCGGCTCGGCAATGAAGGCCGACAGCCGTTGCTCGATGTCCGCGCGCAATTGCTGGATGGTTCTGCCCGCGGCCTGGACTTCCTTGATGTACGGGTAGAACAGCGTGCCGTCGGAACGCACCAGCCGGCCGTTGGCGTCGATCTGCTGTTGCGCACCGGACGGGGCCGTCAGCTCCGGGTGGTCCCACACCGTGATGTACAGCACATCGTTGCGACCGATGCGGTACTCGACGGGATCGGTGAGCAATTCGGCCGGCACCGTCTCACGCTTGAACGTGGCGCGGTCCATGGAAATCAGCTTGGGGGTGATCGGGATGAGCTCCACGCGGCTGCTTTCGCTGGCGCCCTGACGCGTGATATCGCTGGTGCTCAGGTACTGACCGGGGGAAAACATGCAACCTTGTAAAGCGAAACTTGCCAACGTCAAAAGATAAACACTGCGATTCATAATGGCACTACGCTATTCAAGGGCAACTCTAAAAACAAAGTCACCCGACTTGCGTCGGGCGACCTTGTACTACACGTGCGGTGTCTGCTTAGTTGTGCGTGCCGGTTGTACCCGTAGTACCTGTGGTACCGGTTGTACCACCGTTGGCACTGCCACCACTGTTGGACGCCGCTATCGCACTTGCCACCATTGCAGTACTGGCCGCCGTGGCTTGAGAAGCCGCCACATTGCCCAATACATTAGTGGCAGCCGTTAGCGGCGCCTCCACCGCGGATGCCCAGTTGCTCAACATCGACAACAGGGCAATTGCCATCACTTTCTTCATATCAACTCCTTTCCAACATTCAACCGCACAACTACCCGGAAGTCCGTTGGAGGTGAGAGACCAAGTCGCAAACATTGCGAACAGGGCCATTGTTCATTCACAGTTTTACGCGACTGATAAATGTCGAATGGCAAGGTTTATATCTACGGACTTGCAAGTGGCAATTCCAGTCTATTTTCCCGACGATATCTAACATCCTGACCGGAAATAACATTTCATCGAAATGATGGTTAACGGTCATTGAATTGACATCAACCGAGGTAGCCCCGCGGGTTGTTCGATTGCCAGCGCCAGGTGTCGGTCATCATTTGCTGCAAGTTGCGCGTGGCTTTCCAGCCCAGTTCTTCTGCTGCCTTGGACGGATCGGCCCAGCTCTCGGCGATATCACCGGAGCGGCGCGGCATCACCCGGAAAGGCACCGGCCGCCCGCACGCCTGTTCGAAGGCCCGCAGTACCTGCATCACGCTGTAGCCATCGCCGGTGCCGAGGTTCCAGGTGTGGATACCGGTGCGATCTGCGATGGACTGCAGCGCCTTGAGGTGACCGTCCGCCAGGTCCACCACATGGATGTAATCGCGCACGCCGGTGCCGTCGACCGTGGGATAGTCGTCGCCGAAAATCGACAATTCCTGCAGGCTGCCGACCGCGACCTGACTGATATAGGGCACCAGGTTGTTGGGAATGCCGTTGGGGTCTTCGCCCATCCGGCCGCTGTCGTGGGCGCCGATCGGGTTGAAGTAGCGCAGCAGCGCGATGCTCCAGCGCGGCTCGGACAGGGACAGATCGCGCAGCACGTTCTCGACGATCAGTTTGGACTGGCCGTAGGGGTTGGTCGGGATGCCGGTGGGGAAGTCTTCGCGAATCGGCATCTTCTCGGGCTCGCCGTACACCGTGGCCGAGGAACTGAACACCAGACGGAACACGCCGGCTGCGGCCATCGCCTGGCACAGCGTGATGCTGCCGCCCACGTTGGTTTCGTAATACTCCAGCGGCTTGCGCACGCTCTCGCCGACCGCCTTGAGCCCGGCAAAGTGCAGGACCGCATCGATGGCATGCTCCTGGAAAATTCGGTCCAGCAGAGGCCTGTCGCATATATCGCCGTGAATCATCAGCGCACTTCTGCCACAAATGGCTTCCACTGCATGCAGCGCGGCGTCGGAACTATTGCAAAGATTATCCAGTACAACGACTTCATAACCTGCTTCAAGCAATGCAAGTGTGGTATGCGAACCGATATAGCCGGTGCCACCGGTTACCAGAATCTTCATAGCGCGGTCCATAGTGGGGAAAGTGCCAAGTAGTGTGTCAAGCCCCCTTTATTGAATGTGCGAACCAGGCCTCACAAACAGGGGCGACAACAACCGAAAACAAATTTAGTTCAACGACTGGCAATAATTATTTTTGCAGGCCAAACTGTATTGCCGGTTACTTATTAGCACTCGAACGCAAACACCACTATCAACAGATACCGACTAAAAATAACTAACAACTATCAAACCGACATCTCATAACATTGCCCTGTTTCTCCTGCATTGCCATTTGCCATCAACTAGCCGCCTCGGGTATTAAAGTAAGCCTTCAATAATCATTGAAACTTGCAATCACTCGTTATTGCGCACACTTGGCTGCGTGCCATGACACCCCAGGATATTTTTATGATTCGTAAATGTTTGTTCCCCGCTGCCGGCTATGGCACCCGTTTCCTGCCGGCGACCAAAGCCATGCCCAAGGAAATGCTGCCAATCGTCAACAAGCCACTGATCGAGTACGCCGTCGAAGAAGCACGGGACGCCGGTCTTGAGCACATGGCGATCGTCACCGGGCGAGGCAAGCGCGCGCTGGAAGACCATTTCGACATCAGCTACGAGCTTGAGCACCAGATCCGTGGGACCGAGAAGGAGAAGTTCCTCGCCGGCACCCGCGAGCTGATCGACACCTGCACTTTCTCTTACACCCGCCAGATCGAAATGAAGGGCCTGGGCCACGCGATCCTCAGCGGCCGCCCGCTGATCGGCGACGAACCGTTCGCCGTGGTGCTGGCCGATGACCTGTGCCTGAACCTGGAAGGCGAGGGTGTATTGGCGCAGATGATCCAGCTCTACAAGAAATTCCGCTGCTCGATCGTGGCCATCCAGGAAGTGCCGCACGATCAGACGCACAAGTACGGGGTGATCGCCGGCGAGCAGATTTCCGAGGGCATCTACCGGGTCAACAGCATGGTGGAAAAGCCAACCCCGCAGGATGCGCCGTCCAACCTGGCGATCATTGGCCGCTACATCCTGACGCCGGACATTTTTGATCTGATCACCGATACCCAACCGGGCAAGGGCGGGGAAATCCAGATCACCGACGCCCTGATGAAGCAGGCGCAGAACGGCTGCGTGCTGGCCTACAAGTTCAAGGGCCTGCGCTTCGACTGCGGCGGCGCCGAGGGTTACCTCGAAGCGACCAACTTCTGCTACGAGAACCTGTACCTCAAGGGCCGTTAAGCGACCCGCATCAACGCCCACTCTTCATTCAGGCAGGCCACTATGAACATCGCACAACATTCGGCAGACATTGAACTGGAGGTGGGCAACCTCGGGGTGATGAGCTGGCTCTCGCGACACCAGCCGCTGCCCAGCGCCAACGAACCCTGGCTGGGCACTCACCTGCTGGTGGAACGAATTGGCGTATTCCCCTCCTCCGGTGACATCCGCCGCGCGACACCCGATCCCTATCCCCTGCTCGCCCACCTGAAAAGGATCTACGGCGAACAGGCACTGGAAATCTGCGACCGCGACGGGTTGAAAGTGATCTTCAGCGACTGGCGATTCCGGGTCCGCCTGTGCTGCAACGAACCGGCGATCATCATCAACGTGGAGACTCGTTGCGACATGCAGTCGATGCCGGTGAGGACTGCGCAGCTGTTGAGTCAGTTGGAGCAATTCGAAGCCACGACCCCGTAAGACTCCGCAATTCCCCCTGTGGGAGCGAGCCTGCTCGCGATAAACACGAGACCGCCGCTGGGCATCTGGCACTCCGCGTTATCGTTCACGACCATCGCGAGCAGGCTCGCTCCCACAGTTTTTGTGATGCGCCCGCCTACAATGCCGGGCCGCAACCTTCCTGCGGTGAACCGCTGGTGATCATCCGATAGAGATAATCAGCAATCACCCGCCCTCCCGTCTCCGGGATCGGGTGGATGTTGTCGGGGCCGATCATGGGGGTTGGGCCGCTGCGGGCGTAGCGCTTGAAATCGGAGCCGAAAGCGCATTGCAGGTTGGCGTATCCCAGATGCTCGGCGCGGGCCCAGGGCTGCAGGACTTGCGCGTAGGCCGACATCGGGTAAGCGCTGGAACGGGTGGTGTCCTGGCGCAGGATCAGGTTGATGCTCGCCGTCGGCTGAATCTCGCGCACCATCCGCACCAGTCCCTGGATATTCTGCAGATACTGCTCGGGCTTGACCCCAAACCCTTGGTCATTACCACCAAGCATGATCAGGTAAACGTCCGCGGGAATCTTCGACACCACCGCTTTCCACTGCGCCTGCCAGCGGCCATCGCTGTGATAGAAATCAGCCGACGCCGCCCCCGACGCCGCCAGCTTGGACACCCGAACGCCACCCTGGTCATTGCTCAACCACAGACCAAACAGCGTCGGCGCCCCCTTCACCACTTCCAGCCTGAACGCCCAGTCCTTCGAAGCCAACAAGCCAGGCAATCGCACTTCCTGAACTCCGTCGCCTCCGAGCGCCAGCGACTGCCAAGGCTGCGACGACGACCAGCGATAACGCACCTCACTGCTGGAGCCATCCCCCAGATACAGCAACTTCGCAGCAGAGACGGCCGTATCGATGCCCTTGCCCGAACTGGCGTCCACCTCAAGCCATGCACCCGGCCGCCCCGTCACAGTCCGGCTGTCAGGACTCGCCTGCCCCAGCCCCGACACCCGCCAATCACCACCAAAGTACCTTTCGCTGCTGCGGGTGTACTTGAAGTGCGAACCACCCAGCGCCGCACCATGGTTGAAACCCACATACCCAGGCCCGGCGAAACCCGCCTCACCCGCCAACCGCTGGACCAGTCGATTCAGATAAAAATCCTGCCCCGCGCTGTAGCTGTCCCCGATCACCGAGATCGCCAGCACCTTCCCCGCCTTACCCTCACGCCACTGGGCGAAGCGCTCGCGAACATCACCCACCTCGACCACCGAAGCCGCAACCGGTTGCGCACCATCCACTGCCAACATGAATCAGCGAACCTGCGGCACGGCAACCACGGTTTCCCGAGGCTTTTTATGCGCAGCGCGCTCGCCCAAAAACAGCACGGAAGTGAAGTTGAACCGACTGAACACCATCGACAGCACCACCGGCCCCAGCAAGCCACACATCAGCCCGCCAAACACCAGCACGCTCTCATCCTTCACGCCCAGACGCCCCAGCACAAACCGCGACGTGGCGGCGAACAGCACATGGAACAGGAAGATCGCGTAGGAATAACCGCCCAGCCAGGTCAGCCACTTCGAGCGCACGTCACTCGACAGCAGCGCAATGCAGGACACGCAACCCACCGTCAGGCCAATCAGGCTGCGACGATCGACGATCAACTCGCGATCCACCGCCGCCACGTACAACAGCACCAGCGCAATCAGGGCAAACACCAACGGCCCCACCACCTTGAACGATTGCTTCAACACGCCAACCTTTTCCTGGCCAATCATCCCGGCCACGAAAAACGGCAGCAGGTACAACGCGCCATTGATACCGAATGCATCCACCGTGAACGGCGGCAGCAGGAACAGCACCGCGGCAAAGGCAAACAACAGATACAGCCGCGTCATCCCGCGCAACAGACCACGCCACTCCAGCAGGCCGACGAACATGAAGATGATGAACACCGCCTGCAGGAACCAGAAGTGATTGATCGGCACATAGAACGACAGCAGCGCCTCCATTACACCGACATCCTTGTTCACACCGGGGCCGACCGCCTGCAACACGGAAAACGGCACACCCACGCAAAGCAGCGGCACCAGCAGCCGCCGGACCTTGCCGGCAAAAAAGCTCGGGAAGTGATTGCCCCTGATTTTGTAGATGGAATAGATGTAGCCGGAAATGAAGGTGAACAGCGGCATACGCACGTACACCATGGAATCGGCGATCACCCGGAACGGAGAGCCCAGGTCGATTTTCAAGCCGCCACCCAGCGGGCCGATCACGTGATAGAGCACCAGCAGCAGGCACGCCAGCCCGCGCAGGGTTTCGATCTCCAGTGACTTTTTATTGCTCGACATAACGTAGCCTCAACTCAAAACTCTGGATTCAATCAACACCGGTTTGCGCGCCCGCAGCATCAACCCAAGCCCAACGAACAGCACCGGCACCACCATGGAAAAGTGCCGGGCGAAGGAACCGAAGTCCGGCTCGAACAACCCTTGAACCAGCAGGAAGGACAACGGAATCGCGATCAGCTCCTTGGCCTTGGTCTGGATCGGCACGCCCTTGTACTCGGACGAGGTGATCACCTTGAACAGCAGCAAGGCGGTCATGATCATCAACGATACGAAGATCACCTGACCCGGACCGGACAGCATGATCAGCTCCACCGGGAACGACAGACGGAAGAAGATCACCATCGAGTCGATCGCCTGCGAAACGAAATCGCCGCCGCTAATCCAGGACACGATCAAAGACTTCGAACCCTCCTCGCCTGCCGTGCGCAACTCGTTGTTGCTCGCACGAATCGACGACACCGAATAGCCGAGCGCCAGCTGAATCGCCGTGGCAATCGCCAGGTAGAACAGAAACAGCATCAGGAAAAAGGTCGTGCGCGACACGTACTTCTTCATCACGCAGACCCCGACCCAAGCCATCGAAAACAGAATCCAGTAAGGCCGGATCAGCACGCCGTAGATCAGTGCCGACAGGAAAAACCCCACACGGTATTGCCGGGAGTAGGAGCTCAGCAGGATCGAAAGAATCGCCACCGAAACGATGATTTCCTTGGTCAGGTTTTCCAGGAAGAACGACCGGACCACGCCCCACAGGCACAGGGTAAAAAATATCGTCAGCGGCATGCGCCGGAAGATGAAGACCGGAATCGTCGTCATCAAAAAATTGCAGAACATGCCATAGGCCCAGGCATTGGTGAGATTGATCCCGGTGGGCCGCAGGAGAAACGCCGAACACTCGTAGGAAGAGCGGTCCGGCGAGAAGGGATTCCAGAAGTTGCAGTTGTCAGCCCGGGCATAGGACGACCACAACGTCATGGCGTCCGGGCCCGGGTCCCGGGAGATCAGCAGCGGCATCGCCACCGACAGGAACAGGCCGGTGAACAGGATCAGGAACGACAGCGACGAATCGAGTTTCTGCCCGCGAAACTCGATGCAGGGCAATTTCAATCCCATGCCAAGGCACCTTTCCCTCGCGGCGCACGGGTCAGCACGGCGATCACGCCAAGCTGCACGATGATCGCAAAAACGTTGCCCCAGGCCGCGCCGTAAATCGAATGATGCTTGATCAGCAGATAGCTGACCGGCGTCGATACCAGCAGGCAGATGGCGGCACTGGCCACGGACACCCGGCTGTTTTTCGAGGCGATCAAACCACCCCAGACGATGTCGCCGATGGCCCGCAGGGCGAAGGAAAAAATCAGCACGCCGAGGATCGCGTTATCCGGACGCGGCACTGTCGCAGCGACGTAATCCAGCACCACGTTGAAGAACAGATAGATGAGCACCGCCACCGCCGCGGACACCATCAGCGAACGCATCACCCACTGATTGACGAACAGCTCGCGAACCGTGAAAGCCTGCTGGTCGCGCTGAAAACGCTTGGAGAGAACCGGGATCCCCACCACCGCTACCACCGCATAGGACAACGCCTGCAAAGTGTTGGCCGCCGACCAGGCATACACGTATTTACCGAGGCTCGCGTAGGGCTCGATATCGATGATCAGGAAGCGCTCAACGTACTGACTCAGCGCAATCAGGCCGGTACCCAGATAGAACGGCAGACCGGCCTTCCACACCGACGTCGCCCCCAGTTCACCCTCGACCCGGCCCTGATGCAGCTTCGCCACGATCAGGTAACCAATCACCATCACTACGACGTTGGCCGCGACCCACAACCACAGCACCGTGTCGATCGCCGACACCTTGCCGAGCATCATCCCGCCCACCGCCAGCAAAGCCCAGAGGCCGGTCTTGATGAAAAACAGCATCGCGCCCCAGGTGGCTTTCTGCGCGGAGAACACGAAGGAGTTGATCTCGAACGACAGGTGCTCGGTGAGCAGCACCAGCGTCACGCAGAGAATCAGCGCGGTACCGGCCTGCACGTCCTGGAACAGCGAATAGATCGCCACCGTCGCCACCGACAGCACCAGGCCCACGGCCAGATACAACAACAGCACCTTGTTGACGACCCGACGCGAACTCAGGCCGACGCTGATCAGGCGGTTGATTTCGGAGCTGAAGCCGACGCTGTAGAACTTCGAAGCGATCAGCGACGCGGCCACCACCACGCCGTAGAAACCCAGGGCGTCGTAGCCCAGGTAATGGGTGATGGCCAACACCAGCAGAAACTTCGCACCCAGGGCCCCGCCCCGGAGCAACAGCCGGAATATCATCGAACGATTCCCTTGATGATGTCGTCCATCATCACCGACTTGGCTTCGATCTCGCGGCAGGTGTCGGTCAGGCGCTTGCCGAAACTGGCCAGGGCGTTCGGCGCATAGACCGTGTTGATGATGGTGTCGACATCGATGTCGCCGCCATTGATCACCCAGTCCTCCACGCCCATGTCCTGATAGGCGCCAAAGCCTTTGCGTTCGTAGCTGATGTGGTACGCCGGAACGCCCGACAACAAGGATTCGATGGCGCCGTGCAGGCGCACGGAAATGACCAGGTCCGGCTGGTGTTTGGCGATGGTCGCCTTCAGCGACAGCAGTTCCTCGGTAATGCCCAGCTCGCGATAAAACGCGCCGTCATCGTTGCCGCGCACGGCGCTTTGCACCGCGCAAATCACCTTGCTCTTGTTCTTCAGGCGCTGCAGCAGGACCTTCAGATTGGCCACATAGGCGACCTTCTTTTCCTTGCTCCACTCCGGCGGCTTGCGCAGCACCACGCACACCACCGCCGGTGACGATGCGCAGCGAGTGAACTTGGGTTGCATGAGGATTTTGCTGGCCAGCGACTGCACCGCCAGATCGGGTGCGCGGTAGACGTTTTCACAGGCATCGAACATCGCAGACGAGCGGTTATCGCGCACGAACACCGCGTCGGCGCTGGCGTAGTGCTCGACGATCTTGCTGCTCTCACCGTGGAACGGGCCGATGCTTTGCGGCAGGTAAACCGACGGCACCTTGCTCAGGATCGCGGTTTCCAGCTGCTTGGCGTGCCCCAGTTTCAACTTGATGTGTTCGAAAGCGCTTTTGGAACGCATGTAGCCGCCGCCGACGCCAACGATCAGGTCGGTGGTCTTGAGCAGATCCGCGAGCCCGGCGTAGGACTGGTTGAGGAACACCGCCTGCTTGACCCGTCCCAATCCCTTGGCCGCCATCACCGGTGCGTCGTAACGCTTGTGGGGCAAATAGCTGAAAGACTCGGGATCGGAGGCCACGACATTGATCGTCGTGTCTTCGCCAAAGTTGCGTTGCACCAGGGCAATCGCCAGATCCACGAGCAGGCCGTCGCCGGAGTTGGACGCGCTGTAGCCGTGCAAAATCGTTACGTTCATGAGCTGATGTCTACTTAATAAGTTTGAGCGGAATACACGTCATAGGTTTGCCGGATCATCAACGCGGCACTGAAGCGCTCGCGCACGGTCTTGCGGCCTTCGGCGCCCAGGTCCTGCAGGCGCGGCTTCTGGATGTCCACCAGCACATCGGCCAGCGCCTGGTGATCGCCGGTCGGGAACACGTAGCCCGTCACCCCGTGGCTGACCAGCTCGGGCAACGACGTGCAATCGCTGGCGATCACCGGCAGCCCCATGGCCATGCCTTCCAGCGGCACCATCGCAAAACCTTCCCAGCGGCTGGGCACGATCAGCGCATCGGCCTTCTGATAAAGCGCATGGACTTCGGTCGGCGTAACCCAGGGCAGGTATTCCACCGAGTCCATCTCGGGCCGCTCGACGAAATCCTCGTTCACGGCACTGCCGACCACGGTCAGTTTCAGATCGCTGCGCTGAACCTTGGCGTAGGCCTTGAGCAAAACATCAAAACCTTTCTGGTAATCGAGCCGGCCGACAAACAGCAGGTGGATCGGCTTCTGTTCATCGTCCTTCTGCGGATCGTCGCGGTGATGAATGCCGTTGTAGATCAGCTTCATGCGGTGACGATCGATACCGAACGCGGCGGCCTTGTCCATTTCGTACTGGCTGACACAAATGATCACGTCCGTGACCTTCTGCAACGCCCGCTCGATCAGCGAATAGACCTTCTGCTTGGCCGGCGAGCTTTCCATCAGGAACGAAAAGGCGTGGGGGCAGTAGACGATTTTCGGCGAGCGCCACGGCCGCAGGATCAGGCACACGCAGCGCCCGATCACCCCGGAAAAGGTGCTGTGCAGATGCACGACCTGGGGTTTCTCCTTGAGAATCACCCGGACCAGCTGCCAGGCAAATCGCAGCAGCGACAACGGGTCTCGACGGGTTCTGTCGAAGGTCCTGATCTGCTGCTCATCGATGCCGTGCAGCTCTTTGCGCTGATCGAACGGGATCAGATAGACCAGCTCATAGTTCGATGTATCGCCTTCCGGCGGCGCGGAAATCGTGCGGATTACCGTGGCGACACCACCCTTGATCGTTTCGGCTACGTGCAATATTTTTTTCACAGCCCACCCACTTCCATGCATGTAAAAACAGTTGCCGAGACTCAGGATTTGTCCGACGCGTATTCGTAGTTGTAATAACCGTAACCACCGTTGCCGTAGTAACTGGCGGCCCGTTTCTCGACGCCGTTGAACACGGCGCCCTTCAACTCGATGCCGTTCTGGGCAAAGCGGCGGATGGTCAACTCGATCTCTTTGGCGGGGTTCACGGCAAAGCGCGTGACGATCAGGCTGATCGCCGCTTCACGGCCGACAATCGCCGCGTCGGTCACCGCCAAAAGTGGCGGCGTGTCAATGATCACCACGTCGTAGCGCTCGCTGAGTTCGGCCATCAGCTCGCGGAAGTTGGCGTGCATTAACAGCTCCGATGGGTTGGGCGGGACCTGTCCACGGCTGATGAAATGCAGGTTTTCGACTTCAACGGTATTGATCGCCTGGTCGATGGTGCAACGCTTGACCAGCAGGTCCGACAGGCCGTTGGTGATCGGTGTGTTCAGGGTTTTGTGCAGATGCCCCTTGCGCATGTCGGCGTCGATCAGCACCACGCGCTGCCCGCTTTGCGCCATGACGGCGGCGAGGTTGGAGGAAACGAAGGTCTTGCCGACCTGAGGGCTGGGACCCGAAATCATGATGCGGTTGTTGGTCGAATCCAGCGCCGCAAAATGCAGGCAGGTGCGCAGGCTGCGGATCGATTCGATGGACAGGTCCGTGGGGTTACGCAGCGCCAACAGATATGCCTGGTCGGCCTCTTTTTTGGTGCGGACTTTCTTGCTGTCTTCTTCCTGCTGCAACGCGCTGTAAGGAATCGAGGCGTACACCGGCAAGCCCAGTTGCTCGATGGCTTCCGGTCCTTCCAGCCCGCGGCTCAGGGATTTGCGCAGCAGCACCAGCGCCACGCCGACAAACGCGCCGAGGAAGGTGGCGATCAGCACGATCAGCGCCTTGCGCGGTTTGACCGGGTTGGTCAGGTCGACATCCGCGCTGTCGATCAACCGCGCGTTGCCCACCGCCCCTGCCCGGACGATGTCCAGTTCCTGGGATTTGTTCAGCAACTGGGTGTAGATCTGCGAGGCCACTTCGACATCGCGGGTCAGGTTCAACAGTTCCTGCTGAGTGGAAGGCAGGTTCTGGGATTTGCTCTCCAGCGCCTTCTGTTGCTGGGTCAATTCACCGATCTGAGTCATCAGCGCGCGATACGCCGGATGCTGCTTGGTGAATTTGCGATCCAGTTCGGCCTGCTGCATTTTCAGCTCGGAAATCCGCGTGTCCAGGCTGACGATCTGCTCCAGCACCGATTGGGTTTCAAGGGAAATGTTCACGGTCTTGCCGCGAGTCTGGTAGCCGTTCAGGGCTTCGCTGGCCTTGGCCAGATCACGCTTGACCTGCGGCAACTGGCCTTGCAGGAAGTCCAGGCTCTGCGCCGCTTCGGCAGAGGTGCGCTGCACGTTCTGCTCCACGTACAGCGACGAGACCTTATTGAGGATCCGCACGGCTTCGGCCGCGTCGGTGCTGGCCAGGGCCAGGCGGATGATGCCGGACTCCTTGCCCTGCTCGGAAATATCCAGGCCATCCTGATAGTTCTGGATGGTCACGATCCTTGCACTGCGCACCACCTCGAAGCGAGTACCGGGATTGGCCTGCAGGTGGGTCACCAGACCTTCCACACCGTCCTGAACAAAAGCGGTGCCGACAACGCCTTCGGCCAGCAGGTTGTCGTTGTCATCGAACAACTGGAAACGCTGCTGCTCGCCGGCAACCAGCGTCAGCTTCTTGCCCAGCAATTCGTTGGGCAGATTGAGCCGCGGAATGTCCAGCCGCTCGCCGCCCCACGCATAGCTGTTCAAGCCAAAACGCGGCGCCGCGACACTTTCGGGTGTTTCACCGCGGAAACGCCGCGCGAGAAAGCCGCCAACCACCGGAAAGGTATTGGGAGTAACGTCGATGTCCAGGTGCAGGTCATCGACGGTTCTGCCGATCACCGCGCGGGACTTGATGATGCCGATTTCGGTCACCGACGGCGATTGCCCGCCGAGCATGCTGTTGAGGTCGGAGAAACCGAGCATGTCGTTCTTCTTCGGTTCGACCTGAACCAGCGCGTTCGCCAGGTACACCGGCGTCGACAGAATCGCATAGGCGACACCGGCCGCCATGAATGCGCCGGTGAATGCGCCGATCAACCATTTCTGGTCGATTAAAGTGCCGAATATACCGAGAAGATCAATATTGTCTTGCTCGTTATCGCGGGTACTGATGACTGACGGTAACTGCATAAGTCTGTTCTTACCATTCACGGGTCTGAAGAATATTGATCAATGTCCGAGGCGCTGCGCCCATGAGCAAACAGCATCTTCAATCAATGCATGGGCATGAATAAATGCTGCTTTTCCTTGACGATAAGGGTCTTGTATTTCTCGTTCGCTCTGCCATTTACCGAGCAGAAACACCTTGCCCCGCGCGTGGGATGCAATCTTCAGTACTTGTTTTACATGCTCTTTTTCCATCACCAGAATCAGGTCTGATTCATTGACGATGTCCGATGTGAGTTGCCGGGCCTTGAACGCCTCGGCGCTGTGCCCGCGGTCTTCCAGGACCTGCCGCGCCGACGGCTCCATGGCTTCGCCGACCCGTGCGGCAAGGCCTGCCGAGGTCACGCTGATCGATGAAGTTGCCAATGCGTTGCGCAGCAACAGTTCTGCCGTAGGACTGCGGCAAATATTGCCCACGCAAACGACAAGAATATTTTTGAACAAGGTAACTTTCCCGTGTAATGCTGATCGGCCACTACGTCGCGCAGGTTTAATGAACCCGCACAACCTTCCTGCACTCAGAAATAGATTCACCCTGCAAGTACAGGTGCATTAAGTACCACAGCCGCGGAAAGTCCCCCAACCAGAATTGCCGGACCAAAAATAACGAGTGTTATCTAACATTTGCTATCCGACAAAAAATAACATTCGTGCACTTCAGCACCTGACAATCATCGAATTTAAAGTAACGGAATAACTAATGACTGATGTCAACTCTCATGAGGAGAACGGACATGAATTCGGTACATTTGAAACGACTTACCTTTTCGACTCTGTTGGTGCTCGGTGCCGCCAGCCAGGTGCACGCCAATGAGCTGTTTCCAGTATTGGCCGCCAACAAGAACATCGGTGTTCAGGTCAAGATCCAGAGCTTCACCGCCGCCGATGCCGAGGACATCAAGGCGCAGGGTTTCGGCTTCGTGCGCTTTGGCGTCTGGACCAACAGCCTGGGTGGCAAGGCTTATCAAAAACAGGTCAGCGACGCGTTCGCCGCCGCCCGCTCTTCCGGCCTGCCGGTGCTGCTGACCGTGCGTTCGACCAAGGCGCTGACCACATCGCCGGGCAATACCAGTGAACTGACCGCCGCCGGGGAAAGCTTCGCCGGTTCCGTGAAGGATCTGGAGCAAACCTATGGATCGCAACTGGTGGCGATCGAGATCTGGAACGAGCCGGACCTGGGCACCTACTGGCCGACCGGCAGTTTCGACACCACCTTCGTGCCGTTCATGAGCGCCATGTGCAATACGCTGCAACAAAAGCCGCCGTCAGTACCGGTGGTAGGCTTCGGCTTCGCCCGGCCGCCGACTGCGGGTTCCGCGTCGACGGTGGCGATGAACAAGATCGTCAGCGCCTATCCCAACTGCCTGGATGCGGTTTCCTACCATCCCTACGGCATGACGAGCACCCAGATCAGCAATGCCCAGGCGTTCATTCAACAGAACTTCCACATTCCCGGCGTGATCAGCGAATGGGGCGTGTCGGCGCTGGCCTCCAACGGCGGCGCAGACGGCCAGGCAGCCAAAATCAGCGCGTTCATCAGCGATGTGAAGAAGCAGAAGATCGGATTGGCCTCGATCTACGAATGGCGGAACACCGACTCGGGCAGTGACGAGCGGGAAAAAAACTTCGGGCTGCTGTTCTCCGACGGTCAACCGAAGCCGGCCAAACTGGCTGCCAAAACCCAGCTGAACCTGCAATGAGGCACAGGCGATAGACGGATCTGGCGGGGTGCTGGCGGTCGGTTGCCTGGAACCTCAGGCCGCTTTCGGTATCTCAATTATCGATATGTACCCCGCCTTTCAAACAGCCGTTTTCAGGATGTTGCCGCCGGGACCGTCTATACACGTATGTGCCCTTGAGCGGCTGTCGGCGCTCGGGTAATGTCATCAGACCCATAGGACAGAGCACGCTCATGACTTCCAAGCTGGAACAACTCAAGCAATTCACCACCGTGGTTGCCGACACCGGTGACTTCGAAGCAATCGCCCGCGTTAAACCGGTGGATGCCACCACCAACCCTTCCCTCCTGCTCAAGGCCGCGGCCATTCCCGGTTACGCCGAGCTGCTCAACAGCTGTGTCAGCGACTGCAAGGGCGATGTGGGCCTGGCCAGCGACCGCTTTGGCGTCGCGGTAGGTCAGGAAATCCTCAAGGTGATTCCGGGTCGCATTTCCACTGAAGTGGATGCGCGCCTGTCGTTCGATACCGATGCCGTGCTCAAGCGTGCGCACCGTCTGATCGAGCTGTATGAAAAAGCCGGCGTCGGCCGCGACCGCGTGCTGATCAAGATCGCCTCCACCTGGGAAGGCATCCGTGCCGCCGAGATCCTGGAAAAGGAAGGCATCCAGACCAACCTGACCCTGCTGTTCTCCTTCGCCCAGGCTGCGGCCTGTGCCGACGCGGGTGTGTTCCTGATTTCGCCGTTCGTGGGCCGTATCTACGACTGGTACAAGAAAGCCACCGGCAACGAGTACACCGGCGCTGATGATCCGGGCGTGCAGTCGGTGACACGCATCTATAACTACTACAAGGCCAATGACTACAAGACCGTGGTGATGGGCGCCAGCTTCCGCAACCTGAGCCAGATCGAGCACCTGGCCGGTTGCGACCGCCTGACCATCAGCCCGGACCTGATCGACAAACTGGCCGCCGACACCGGCAAGCTCGAGCGCAAACTCGCGCCGGGGCATGCCGGTGAAGCGCGCCTGAACCTCAACGAGGCGCAGTTCCGCTGGTTGTCCAACGAGGACGCCATGGCGACCGAGAAACTGGCTGAAGGCATTCGCCAGTTCGCCCGGGACCAGGAGAAGCTCGAGGCGCTGCTGCAGGCCAAGCTGTGATCTGAGTCGGTGCAATGCAAAAAGGGCGAACCCTGGTGGGTTCGCCCTTTTTTATGGTGTCTGCTTTGGGTCGATGGTGATTGAGCTGACGCCTTCGCGGGCAAGCCTCGCTC
>NZ_JAIQWX010000117.1 GCF_020164475.1 Pseudomonas sp. REP124
CCCGGCGTAGCCGCCAGATGCTGCTTGAACGTCCGCTGGAAATGCGCCTGATCGGCAAATCCCGCTTCCAGCGCCACATCGGCGATCAACCTGCCGCTGCGCAGCTGATCCCGCGCAAACTGAATACGCTGATTTACCAAGAAGGCATGGGGCGTCATGCCGAAATGCTGCTTGAAAGCCCGAATCAGATAGGACGGCGACAACTGCGCTGCCTCGCAAATATCCTCAAGCTTGAGCATCTGCGTGCAGTGTTCGCGGATGAAATCGGCGGCGCGTTCCAGCTTGAAGTTGGGCTCGCGCATCGCCTGTCCAGCAGGGTTCAGGCGCAACTGCACATCGGTGAAAAACTCCACCGCCGCGCTGTGCTTGCGCAGGATGTCCTGCTGCGGATTGACCAACACCTCGTACAAGGCCTTCAACCCCGCAAACAGCTCGGCATCCGCCGTGTGAGTGACGGCGAAGCGGCGAAAGGCCAGGTCATCACTGAACCCCAACTGACGCTGCAAATCGGTCAGCCACGGGGTTTCGACATACAGCATCAGGTATGACCAGGGCTGGTCGTCGATGGGATTGCAGGCATGCACATCGCCAGGGTTCATCAGTACCACGGTGCCGGCGCTGACCTCAAATTGCGACTGCTCATGGACATAGGTGCTGCGCCCGGCGGTGATCGCGCCGATGGAAAAGTGCGCGTGGGCATGCCGCGTGTAGCAGACCTCGCGGCCATCGGCGATGGAGCGCGCCTCGATGAAGGGCAGGCCGTCGTCGCGCCAGAAGCGCGGGGCCTTGTCGGTGTCCTTGGGCTGTGAACGCTTCATGGTCGGTCCCTGGAGAAACAGCCCCGGAGTGTATTAGCTCTCGCCATTAAAGGCTCGTTTCAACTCGGCGATATCGAGTTTTTTCATCTGCATCATCGCCGCCATCGCCCGTTGGGACTTGGTGGTGTCGGGGTCCTTGAGCATCTCCATCATCGCCACTGGCACGATCTGCCACGATACGCCGAACTTGTCCTTGAGCCAGCCGCACTGCTGCGCCTCAACCGGACCACCAGCGGACAACCGACCCCAGAAGTGATCGACTTCTTCCTGGGTCTGGCAGTTAACCTGAAAGGAGATGGCCTCGCTGAACGTGAAGTTCGGACCACCGTTGAGCCCGGTGAACGTCTGGCCGTCGAGTTCGAAACTGACCGTCAGCACCGAGCCCTCCGGATGCCCGTGAATCTCCTGGCCGGCCTTGCCGTAATGGGTGATGGCGGTGATTTTCGAATGATCGAAGATCGCGCAATAGAACTTCGCGGCCTCTTCGGCCTGACCGTCGAACCACAGGCAAGGGGTGAGTTTTTGAACATGTAGCATGGCGGGTCTCCCTGGCAGGTTTTTGCAGGCTGGACTATCAGCGTAGTCAGCCTCGGTTGCGCAGGTGTGGCCGTAGATCGACAAATGCTGAAGGTATTTCGCTGATGATGGAGTCAATATGACTTCCATATGAGTTAAAAAGACTCTTTCGAGAATGAGTCGTAATGACACCATGGCTGGCAGGGTGCTGATTTATAAGGCTTATAAAACTGGCACGGGAGTTGATAGAGAACAGGTACAACTGAACTGCTACAGGAGTCACGGAAAATGTTCCATTTCTTCAGCAATCCTCAGAATGTCCTGACACTTTCCAGCCGTGTGCTCGGCGTTGGCCTGGCGATGCTCCTGGCGGGCATCTACGGCGCCTATCTCTACGACGGTCACCTGTCGATCCTGGCCCTGGTGTCGCTGCATGCCATGACCATCGTCGGGCCGACCCTGCTGAAAATCGGCTATGTCATGCGCCTGCTGTCGCAACACCGTTTGAGCAAACCACTGCCCGTGGCGCTGGCCTGATGAACAAACTTTCTGCGGCACCGGTTTTCAGCCTCGGCTTTCGTCCGTTCTTTCTGGCGGGAGCCGCGTTTGCCGCAATGGCAGTGGCGATCTGGGCACTGTGGCTGTACGGACGTCTGCCTGGCGCGCAGCCGGTGGGTGGCATGCTGGCCTGGCATCGCCATGAAATGCCCTTCGGTTTTGCCGTGGCGATCATTGCCGGGTTCCTGCTGACGGCAGTGCCGAATTGGACCGGTCGACCGGGGCTCAAGGGCTGGCCGTTGATAGGGCTTGTGCTGGTCTGGCTACTGGCGCGACTGGCCTGGCTGATGCCGATTCCTCCCGGCTTGCTGCTGATCCTGCAACTGCCTTTGCTGCCGTTGCTGGCCGTTGTGCTCGGTCGCGATCTGATCGCTGCCCGCAAGCGCGAAAACTACCCGATTCTGTTGATGATCACGCTGCTGGCCGGATGTCAGGTCATGACCCTGTGGGGGTTCTGGACCGACGATGTCGGCCTGCAACGCCGTGGTGTGTTGGCCGCGCTGTGGCTGGTCGGCGCGATGATGAGCGTGATTGGCGGGCGGGTGATTCCGTTCTTCATCCAGCGCGGGCTCAATCGCCCGGCAACGCCTGCGGACAGCCCTTGGCCGACACGGGTGCTGCTGGTGAGCAGCCTGCTTGCAGCGCTGACCTTTGCCCTGGGACTGAACGACGTTCCCCGGTTGTGGCTGGCGGCGTTGTTCGCGCTGATGTGCGGCCTGCACCTGCTGCGGCTGTGGCGCTGGCATGATCGCGGCATGTGGCGGGTACCGTTGTTGTGGTCGCTGTATCTGTCCTACGTCTGGTTGCTGGTCGCGGTGATCGGCATGGCGCTGTGGCATCTCGGGTTGATGCCCCAGCAAAGCCTGGCCACCCATTCGCTGGCGGTCGGCGGGGTGGGCGGGTTGATATTGGCGATGATTGCCCGGGTCAGCCTGGGTCATACCGGACGGCCATTGCTGCCGTCCAAAGCGATCGTCGTGGGCTTTGCCCTGGTGTTGCTGGCGGGGCTGTCACGGGTGTTGCTGGTGCCGTTTTCCGGGTTTGGCCTGGGGTTGTCGGCGGCGCTCTGGTGTGCGGCGTTCGGGTTGTTCCTGCTGCGCTATACCGACATTCTCCTTAAACCAAGGCCCTGAGGGTTTGTGGATCGTTCCCACGCAGAGCGTGGGAACGATCAAAAACAGCCGAATTGATGTGACCGGTGGTCGATACATTCCGGCCTGCGAAGCAAATTGGACTTAGCTGAAGGGACAACCGAGGCGCGCGTAGGCCGTTGACGGCCACAGTGACGCCCCCTTCAGAACACCGTGAGTCTGAGGAGCTTCGCAATGCTGACCCTCAATATCAATGGCAAGGACCAGGAACTGGATGTCCCCGCGGACATGCCGTTGCTGTGGGTCCTGCGTGATGTCGCGCATCTGACCGGCACCAAGTTCGGCTGCGGCATGGCCCAGTGCGGCGCCTGTACCGTGCACGTCGACGGTGCGCCGCTGCGATCGTGCATCACCCCGGCCACCGCCGTGGCCCATGGCCAGAAAATCCTCACCATCGAAGGCCTGTCGCTGGACGGTTCGCACCCGGTGCAAAAAGCCTGGGCCGAACTCGATGTGGTCCAGTGCGGCTACTGCCAGTCCGGACAGATCATGTCGGCGGCGGCATTGCTGGCGAAGATTCCGCAACCTACCGACAGCGACATCGATCAGGCCCTGTCGGGCAACATCTGCCGTTGCGGCACCTATCCTAGAATTCGCGCCGCGGTCAAACGCGCCGCGCAATTGGGTTGAAGACCATGAACAGTCTCAATCCGCTTTCACGTCGTGGTTTTCTCAAGGGCACTGCCGTTCTGGGCGGTGGGCTGGTGGTGGCCTTTGTGATTCCCGGCGCCCATCGATTCGCCCACGGCGCGGAAAACGAAGGCAATGTATTCGCCCCCAATGCCTTTCTGCGCATCGCCAATGACAACAGCGTCACCGTATTGCTCGGTCACTCGGAAATGGGCCAGGGCATCTGGACCGGCCTGACCATGCTCATCGCCGAAGAACTGGACGCCGACTGGTCGAAAATTCGCGTCGAACATTCCCCGGCCTCTGCCAAGGATTACGGTCTGGCGGGCTTCGGCGGCATGCAGATTACCGGCGGCTCGACCTCGACCTGGATGGAGTTCGACCGCTATCGCCAGGCCGGCGCAACGGCGCGGATGATGCTGATCGAGGCGGCGGCCAAACGCTTCAACGTTGCGCCCTCGGCGATCCGCACCGAATCGGGCGTGGTGATTGCCGGCGAGCAGCGCGCCACCTACGGCGAACTGGCGGACGCCGCCGGCAAGCTGCCCGTGCCGGATCCTGCGTCGATCAAGCTCAAGGACGCGAAAGACTGGACCATCATCGGCAAGCCCACCAAGCGCCTGGACACACCGGAGAAAATAACCGGCCGCGCCAAATTCGGCATGGACGTGCAGTTCGACGGCCTGATGACCGCCATGGTCGCCCGTCCGCCGGGGTTCGGCGGCAGCGTCAAATCCTTCGAAGGCGCCGAGGCGCTGGCCATCCCGGGCGTGCGCAAAGTGGTGCAGGTGCCCACCGGCGTCGCGGTGATCGCCGATCACTATTGGGCGGCGAAACTGGGGCGCGATGCGCTGCATGTGGAATGGGATTTGGGACCGAACAGCGGCCTGGACAGCCAGAAGCTGCTGGAGAGCTTTCGCAAACTCGCCGCGACACCGGGGCTTCCCGCCAGTCAGGCCGGCGACGCCCAGGCCGCGCTGGCCAAGGCGAGCAAGACCGTGGACGTCGAATACAGCGTGCCGTATCTGGCCCACGCGCCGATGGAACCACTCAACTGCACGGTGAAAATCACCCAGGACAAATGTGAGATCTGGACCGGCACCCAATTCCAGACTCTGGACCAGATGATCGCCGGAAAGATCACCGGTCTCAAACCCGAACAGGTCGAGATCCATACCGAGTTCCTCGGCGGCGGTTTTGGTCGGCGAGCCAACCCGACCTCGGATTTTGTCGCCGAAGCGGTGCAGGTCGCCAAGGCGGCGGGCATGCCGGTGAAAACCGTGTGGGCGCGGGAAGATGACATTCGTGGCGGCTATTACCGCTCGGCATTCCTGCATCATGCGCGGGTCGGGCTTGGGCCTGATGGCCTGCCGCTGGCGTGGAAGCATGTGCTGGTGGGTCAGTCGATCATGGCCGGCACGATGCTCGAAGCGGCGATGGTCAAGAACGGCATCGACAAGACCTCGGTGGAGGGCGTGGCGGACAGTCCCTACCTTGCGGATCTGGCCGACCATCAGGTCCAGCTGCATTCGCCGAAAACCGGCATCAGCGTGCTGTGGCTGCGGTCAGTGGGGCATACCCATACCGCGTTTGTCATGGAATCGCTGATCGATGAACTGGCTGCGGCGGCGAGCAAGGATCCGGTGGAGTACCGGCGAACCCTGCTCAAGAACCATCCTCGACACCTGGGGGTGCTGAACCTGGCCGTGGAGAAGGCCAACTGGAAGGCGCCGCTGCCGGATGGCCATGCCCTGGGCGTGGCGGTGCACGAGTCGTTCGGCAGCTATGTGGCGCAGGTGGTCGAGGTGTCCCAGGACAATCTGGCGATCCGCGTGCATCGGGTGGTGTGTGCGGTGGATTGCGGGATCGCGGTCAACCCGCAGAGCATCGCCGCGCAGATGGAGTCATGCATCGCCTTCGGCCTGGGTTTCACACTGCACAGCAAGCTGACGATCAAGGACGGCCAAGTGGTGCAGTCCAACTACCACGATTATCAGGTGCTGCGGCTCAGCGAGATGCCGGTGGTTGAAGTGCATATCCTGCCCAGCAGCGAGAAGCCCGGTGGCATCGGCGAGGCCGGTGTGCCGCCTACGGCGCCGGCGGTGGCCAATGCGGTGTACGCCCTGACCGGGCAGCGCCTGCGCGAGCTGCCTTTGCAGCTGTCGGGGGTGTGAGATGAAACGCCATCACTGGATTCTCGGGACGTTGGTCCTGGTGTGCCTGTTCATCTACGCCACCGAGTTGTTCGCCGATGACAAGGAGGCGCTCAAGGCCTTTGCCACCGTGCAACAAGTCTTCCAAAACCCTCGTTGCCAGAACTGCCATATTCCCGGGGATTCGCCGTTGCAGTTCGACGCTGGCAAACCCCATGCGATGAACGTGGTGCGGGGCATGGACGGCAAGGGCGCGGCGGGCTTGCCCTGTGCCACCTGCCACGCCGAGGCCAATCCACCAGCCAGCTACGGCCCCGGCACACCGCCGGGCGCGCCCCATTGGAGTCTGCCGCCGGCGGCGCACAAAATGGCCTGGATCGGCCTGCCGCCCGACAAGTTGTGCAGCATGATCAAGGACCGCGCGAGCAACGGCGACCGTGATTTCGCCGCGCTGATCAAGCATGTCAGCGAAGACAAGCTGGTGCTGTGGGGCTGGAATCCGGGCGGCAATCGCGCACCGGTGCCGGTGCCGCACGATGTATTCGTCACGCAATTCAAGCTGTGGGCTGACGCTGGAGGGCCTTGTCCATTGTCCGGCACATGACCATTGGTCAATGAATCCGGAGTCAAATCCGCTATCGAGGACTCTAAAAACCATAACCACTCAGGGAGTATCCGATGCTGACCTCAGGCAAACCGCACAAGACACGTGTGTGTGCAGGGACGCCACAACAGGAACGCGAACTGCTGCGCGATCTGGCCCGCAAGGCCGAGCAAGAGCTGATCGGCGTGCAGATGGCGAGCATGGATGAACTGACGCTGCTGCCCAACCGCCACGGCTTCATCGCCCTGGCTCAACTGGGCCTCGACGCCTGCCAACGTCTGGGCAGGCCCGCCACGCTGCTGTTCTTCAACCTCGAAGAATTCAAGCGCATCAACTACCTGTTCGGCCGCACCGAGGGCGATCACGCACTGAAAACCTTCGCCGACGTGCTGAACATCGGTTTCAGGGAAAGCGACGTGATCGGTCGCCTTGAAGGCGCCACTTTCGTGGCCTTGCTCACCGGTTCCTGTGGCGTGGATGTCACGGCCATCAAGGCCCGGCTGGAGGAAATGCTCGATGCGCGCAACACCATGGCGCATCGGGGGTATGGGATTCGATTCAGTATTGGGCAGATCGAATATGACCCAGAGGCGCACGATTCAGTAGAGGAGTTGCTGGTAGAGGCTGAGAAAGTATTGGGCCGGTAGTTTCGTTGTGACGGTGGGCCTCTTCGCGGGCAAGCCCGCTCCCACAGTGTCCGGTGTCGTACACAATATCGGTGTACACCAATAAACCCTGTGGGAGCGGGCTTGCCCGCGAAGCGGCCGGAACAGTCACCGCCTCACTTGGCAAACAGCTGCCCAATATCCTTGAACGCCTTGAACTCCAGCGCATTGCCGCACGGGTCGAACAAAAACATCGTCGCCTGTTCCCCTACCAGCCCCCGAAATCGAATCCCCGGCTCGATCACGAATCGGGTTTCCAGTGCCGTCAGCCGCTCGGCCAATGCCTCCCACTCCGCCATCCCCAGCACCACGCCAAAATGCGGCACGGGCACGTCATGGCCGTCGACGGCGTTGGTGTGGGCGGCTTCCTGGGAGGCGTTTTTCGGTGCCAGATGGATCACCAGTTGGTGGCCGAAGAAATTGAAATCGACCCAGTGATCGCTGGAGCGACCTTCTTCCAGGCCGAAGACGCTGCCATAGAAATGCCGCGCGGCGGCCAGGTCGTAGACCGGGATGGCCAGGTGAAAAGGGGAGAGCTGCATCAGGCGTTCCTCGAGGGTGGGAATTTCCAGCAGTCTAGCCCTATAAATCTCCTGTAGGAGCGAGCACGCTCGCGATGGTCGTCAACGATAACGCTGGCCATCTGATGCCCCGCGGTGTTCTTGCGTGCATCGCGAGCAGGCTCGCTCCCACAGGGATGTTCAAGCGCAGGGGAAATCGCAGAAATAAAAAACCCGCCAATCAAGGCGGGTTTTTCATTGGCTAGCCGAAGATCACTCTTCGATGTTGCCCATGGCGGTGGTGTTGAAGCCACCGTCCACGTACATGATTTCACCGCTGATGCCCGACGCCAGGTCCGAGCACAGGAAGGCGCCGGCGTTGCCGACTTCTTCGATGGTGACGTTGCGACGCAGCGGGGTTTGCGCTTCGTTGGCGGCCAGCATCTTGCGGAAGTTCTTGATGCCGGAAGCGGCGAGGGTGCGGATCGGGCCGGCCGATACGCAGTTGACGCGGGTGCCGTCCGGGCCCAGGGAGCCGGCCAGGTAACGAACGCCAGCTTCCAGGGAAGCCTTGGCCATGCCCATTACGTTGTAGTTAGGCATGGTGCGCTCGGCGCCCAGGTAGGACAGGGTCAGCAGGCTGCCGTTGCGGCCTTTCATCATTTCGCGACCGGCCTTGGCCAGGGCGACGAAGCTGTAGGCGCTGATGTCGTGGGCGATGCGGAAACCGTCACGGGTGGTGGCTTCGGTGAAGTCGCCGTCCAGTTGGTCGCCCGGGGCGAAGCCCACGGAATGCACGATGCAGTCCAGGCCGTCCCACTTCTTGCTCAGCTCTTCGAAAACCTTGGCGATTTCCGCGTCGCTGGCCACGTCGCACGGGAAGCACAGCTCAGGGCTCGAACCCCAGCCTTGTGCGAACTCTTCGACACGACCCTTGAGTTTGTCGTTCTGATAAGTGAAGGCAAGCTCAGCGCCCTCGCGATGCATGGCGGCAGCGATGCCGGATGCGATGGACAGCTTGCTGGCGACACCGACGATCAGTACGCGCTTACCGGCGAGAAAACCCATGTGTTGCTCCTCTTTCAGGTTATTGCGCAGTTTCCGGAACCAGGAAGGCGGCTTCCAGTAACTGCTGTGTATACGGATGTTGGGGGGCGGCAAAAATGCTTTGCGCGTCTCCCTGTTCGACCACTTGGCCATGCTTGACCACCATCAGTTGGTGGCTCAGCGCCTTGACCACAGCCAGGTCATGGCTGATGAACAGATACGTCAGGTTGTACTTGGTTTGCAGTGAACGCAAAAGCTCCACCACTTGGCGTTGCACGGTGCGGTCCAGAGCCGAAGTCGGCTCGTCCAGCAAAATCAACGCCGGTTTTAGCACTAAAGCCCGGGCAATGGCGATTCTCTGCCGTTGCCCGCCGGAAAATTCGTGGGGGTAGCGGTTCCGGGTTTCCGGGTCCAGTCCTACCTCCTTGAGCGCCGCAATAATCGCCTGCTCCTGTTCCGCCTCGGTGCCGATCCCGTGAATCCGCAAGCCTTCACCCACGATCTGGCTCACGCACATCCTCGGGCTCAGGCTGCCGAACGGGTCCTGAAACACCACCTGCATCTCCCGACGCAGCGGCCTGACCTGTTGTTGCGTCAGGCTGTCCAGCTGTTTGCCCTCAAAACGGATGGCGCCCTTGCTGGCGATCAACCGCAGGATCGCCAGACCCAGGGTCGATTTGCCGGAACCGCTTTCGCCCACGATCCCCAGGGTCTGGCCCTGGGGCAGGTTGAAGTTGATGCCGTCCACCGCCTTGACGTAATCCACCGTGCGCTTGAGCAGGCCTTTCTTGATCGGAAACCAGACTTTCAGGTCCTCGACCGCAAGCAAAGGCGGGCCGATTTCATTGGCCGCCGGCTTCCCGCTGGGCTCCGCTGCGAGCAGGATCCGAGTGTACGGATGCTGTGGCGCACGAAACAATTCTTCACACGATGCCTGTTCGACGATGCAACCGCGCTGCATGACACATACGCGATGCGCAATTCTTCGAACAAGGTTCAAATCGTGGCTGATCAGCAGCAATGCCATGCCCAGGCGGGCCTGCAGTTCCTTGAGCAATTCGAGGATTTTCAGCTGAACGGTCACGTCCAGCGCCGTGGTCGGCTCATCGGCGATCAGCAGTTCCGGCTCATTGGCCAAGGCCATGGCGATCATCACCCGCTGGCGCTGGCCGCCTGACAGCTCGTGGGGCAGGGCCTTGAGGCGCTTGTGGGGTTCGGGAATACCGACCATCTCCAGCAGCTCCAGGGTACGCTTGGTCGCCACTTTGCCGACCAGCCCCTTGTGGATGCCCAGCACCTCGTTGATCTGCTTCTCGATCGAGTGCAGCGGATTGAGCGAGGTCATCGGCTCCTGAAAGATCATCGCGATCCGGTTGCCGCGGATGTGGCGGATGGTCTTCTCTTTGAGATCCAGCAGGTTCTGCCCAGCATACTCGATGGTCCCCGACGGGTGTCGGGCGAGCGGGTAGGGCAGCAGGCGCAGGATGGAGTGCGCAGTCACCGATTTGCCGGAACCGGATTCGCCCACCAGCGCCAGGGTCTCGCCGCGCTTGATATCGAAGCTGACGTTTTCCACCACCCGCTGGCTGTGGTTGCCAACGACGAATTCGACGGCGAGGTCGCGCACTTCGATCAGATTGTCCTGATTCATTTCACTTCCTCGGGTCGAAGGCATCGCGAGCGGACTCGCCGATGAACACCAGCAGGCTCAACATCAACGCCAGCACGGCAAACGCGCTCATGCCCAGCCACGGCGCCTGCAGGTTGGATTTGCCCTGGGCCACCAGTTCGCCCAGCGACGGGCTACCCGCCGGCAGGCCGAAACCGAGGAAATCCAGGGCGGTCAGGGTGCCGATGGCGCCGGTCAGGATGAACGGCATGAAGGTCATGGTCGAGACCATGGCGTTGGGCAGGATATGACGGAACATGATCGCGCCATTCTGCATGCCCAGCGCCCGCGCCGCACGCACGTATTCCAGGTTGCGCCCGCGCAGGAACTCGGCGCGGACCACGTCCACCAGGCTCATCCACGAGAACAGCAGCATGATCCCCAGCAGCCACCAGAAGTTCGGCTGGACGAAGCTGGCCAGAATGATCAGCAAGTACAGCACCGGCAATCCGGACCAGATCTCCAGGAAGCGCTGCCCGGCCAGGTCCACCCAGCCGCCGTAGAAGCCCTGCAAGGCACCGGCGATCACGCCGATGATCGAGCTGAGCAGGGTCAGGGTCAGGGCGAACAGCACCGACACCCGGAAGCCGTAGATCACCCGGGCCAGCACGTCGCGGCCCTGATCGTCGGTGCCCAGCAGGTTGTCCGCCGAGGGCGGCGCGGGGGCAGGGACGCGCAGGTCGTAGTTGATGCTCTGGTAGCTGAACGGAATTGGTGCCCACAGCACCCAGGCGTCCTTGGCCTTGAGCAGTTCGCGGATGTACGGGCTTTTGTAGTTGGCTTCCAGCGGGAATTCGCCGCCGAAGGTGGTTTCCGGGTAGCGCTTGAGCGCCGGGAAATACCAGCCGTTGTCGTAGTGCACCACCAGCGGTTTGTCGTTGGCGATCAGCTCGGCGCCGAGACTGGCGCCAAACAGGATCAGGAACAGCCACAGCGACCACCAGCCGCGCTTGTTGGCCTTGAACAGCTCGAAGCGGCGGCGATTGAGAGGGGACAGGTTCATCTCAATGCTCCCGGCTTTCGAAGTCGATGCGCGGATCGACAAAGGTATAGGTGAGGTCGCCGATCAGTTTCACTACCAGACCCAGCAGGGTGAAGATGAACAGCGTGCCGAAGACCACCGGATAATCGCGGTTGATCGCCGCTTCAAAACTCATCAGGCCGAGACCGTCGAGGGAGAAAATCACCTCCACCAGCAAGGATCCGGTGAAGAAAATGCCGATGAAGGCCGAGGGGAAACCGGCGATCACCAGCAGCATGGCGTTGCGGAACACGTGGCCGTAGAGCACGCGGTGCCGAGTCAGTCCCTTGGCCTTGGCGGTGACCACGTACTGCTTGTTGATCTCGTCGAGGAAGCTGTTTTTGGTCAGCAGGGTCATGGTCGCGAAGTTACCGATCACCAGGGCGGTCACCGGCAGCGCCAGGTGCCAGAAATAGTCGAGGATCTTGCCGCTCAGGCTCAGCTCATCGAAGTTGTTCGAGGTCAGCCCGCGCAACGGAAACCAGTCCAGATAACTGCCGCCGGCAAACACCACGATCAGCAGGATGGCGAACAGGAACGCCGGGATCGCATAGCCGACGATGATCGCCGAACTGGTCCAGACGTCGAAGTGGCTGCCGTGTCGCGTGGCCTTGGCAATCCCCAGTGGGATCGACACCAGGTACATGATCAGGGTGCTCCACAGCCCGAGGGAGATCGACACCGGCATCTTTTCCTTGATCAGGTCGATGACCTTCGCATCGCGGAAAAAGCTGTCGCCGAAGTCCAGCGACGCGTAGTTCTTGACCATGATCCACAAACGTTCCGGCGCCGACTTGTCGAAGCCGTACATGTGCTCGATTTCCTTGATTAGAGCCGGATCCAGGCCCTGGGCGCCGCGATAGGAGGAGCCGGCCACCGACACTTCCGCGCCGCCGCCGGCGATGCGGCTGGTGGCGCCTTCGAAACCTTCGAGCTTGGCGATCATCTGTTCCACCGGGCCGCCGGGCGCGGCCTGGATGATCACGAAGTTGATCAGCAAAATGCCGAACAGGGTCGGAATGATCAGCAGCAGTCGCCGAAAAATATACGCCAGCATCTGATTACTCCGTGCCCGCAGGATCGGCCTGCAGTTTGGTTTCGATCTCTATCGCCGGTTTGGCATCGGGCTTGACCCACCAGGTGGCGGTGCCGATGTCGTACTTGGGCGAAACCTTCGGATGGCCGATGTGGTTCCAATAGGCCACGCGCCAGGTCTTGATGTGCCAGTTGGGGATCACGTAATAGCCCCATTGCAGCACGCGGTCCAGTGCGCGGGCGTGGGCCACCAGGCTTTTGCGCGAGTCGGAGTTGATCAGTTGCTCGACCAGTTGGTCCACTACCGGGTCCTTGAGGCCCATGGAGTTGCGGCTGCCGGGTTTGTCGGCGGCCGCGGTCATCCAGAATTCGCGCTGTTCGTTACCCGGCGAGTTGGACTGCGGGAAACTGCCGACGATCATGTCGAAGTCCCGGGAGCGCACGCGGTTGACGTACTGCGAGACGTCTACCCGACGTATCACCAGGTCGATACCCAGGTCGCTCAGGTTGCGCTTGAACGGCAGCAGCACCCGTTCGAATTCGGTCTGCGCCAGCAGGAACTCGATGACCACCGGTTTGCCGGTGGCATCGACCATCTTGTCGTCGACGATACGCCAGCCGGCTTCCTGCAGCAGTTGGTAAGCCTTGCGTTGCTGGGTGCGGATCATGCCGCTGGCGTCGGTAACCGGATTCTCGAAGGCCTGGGTGAAGACCTGCTCGGGAATCTTGCCGCGAAACGGTTCAAGGATCGCCAACTGATCGGCATCGGGCAGGCCGGTAGCGGCCATTTCCGAGTTCTCGAAATAACTGCGGGTACGCGCGTAGGCGCTGTTGAACAGTTGTTTGTTGGTCCACTCGAAATCCAGCAACAGCGTCAGCGCCTGACGCACCCGCACGTCCTGGAACACCGGACGACGCAGATTGAACACGAAGCCCTGCATGCCGGTGGGGTTGCCGTTGGGGATCTGTTCCTTGATCAGCCGGCCCTCGGTGACTGCCGGGATGTTGTAGGCGTTGGCCCAGTTCTTTGCGGTCATCTCCAGCCAATAATCGAACTGACCCGCCTTGAGACCTTCCAGTGCCACCGTGTTGTCGCGGTAGTAGTCGGTAAGCATCACGTCGAAGTTGTAGAAACCACGGTTGACCGCCAGGTCCTTGCCCCAATAGTCCTTGACCCGCTCATAACGCACCGATCGCCCGGCCTTGACCTCGCTGACCTTGTATGGCCCGCTGCCCAGCGGCATTTCCAGGTTGCCTTTGTTGAAGTCGCGGTTCTCCCACCAGTGTTTGGGCAGGACCGGCAACTGGCCGAGGATCAGCGGCAGTTCGCGGTTGTTGCTGTGCTTGAACTTGAACAGCACCGTCAGCGGATCTTCGGCGACCACGTCCGCGACATCGGCATAGTAGCCGCGGTACATCGGCGCGCCGTCCTTCATCAGGGTCTGAAAGCTGAACACCACGTCTTCGGCGCGTACCGGATGGCCGTCATGGAAGCGCGCTTCCGGGCGCAGATAGAAACGCACCCAGTCGTTGTTCGGTGCCTTTTCGATCTTGCCGGCGATCAGGCCGTATTCGGTGAAAGGTTCATCCAGGCCTTGCTTGGCCAGGGTGTCGTAGATCAGATCGATATTGTTGGCTGACACACCCTTGCTGATGAAGGGGTTGAGGCTGTCGAAACCACCGAAGCCGGCTTCGCGGAAGATCCCGCCCTTGGGCGCATCGGGATTTACGTAATCGAAGTGCTTGAAGTCCGCCGGGTATTTGGGCGGCTCGTTGTACAGGGTCAGTGCGTGTTGCGGCGCGGCACAGGCCATGCCTGCGAACAACAGGGCGCCGGCCTGCAGGAGCAGGGCGCTGATGGGTTTCATCGATCTTTCTCCGAAGATTTCAGCCACCAAGCGCTCAACCCTAGGGTGTAGGGCGGCGTGGTGACAAAGGCCAGCCGGTTGCGGTAGGCCAGGCGGTGATAATTGAGGTACCAGTTGGGAATGATGTAGTGCTGCCAGAGCAGCACCCGGTCCAGCGCCTTGCCGGCAGCGACCTGATCGTCGCGCGTTCTGGCAGCCAGCAGTTGATCGAGCAGTTGATCGACTACCGGGTTGGCGATGCCTGCGTAATTCTTGCTGCCTTTGACCGTGGCCTGGCTGGAATGAAAGTACTGCCACTGTTCCAGGCCGGGGCTGAGGGTCTGGTTTTGTGTCATCAGAATCATGTCGAAATCGAACTGGTCAAGGCGTTGCTTGTACTGGGCGCGATCCACCGTGCGCAGCCGCGCGTCGATGCCGATGCTGGCGAGGTTTTCGACGTAAGGCTGGAGGATGCGTTCCAGGTTCGGATTGACCAGCAGGATCTCCAGGCGCAGCGGTTGTCCGGCCGCGTTCTGCAGGCGCTGGCCGTTGAGCTTCCAGCCGGCTTCGGCGAGCAGGCCCAAGGCCTTGCGCAGGGTTTCCCGGGGAATGCCGCGACCTTGGGTCTGCGGCAGGCTGAACGGCTCGGTGAACAATTTGGCGGGCAATTGCTCGCGATAGGGCTTGAGCAGCAGCCACTCATGGCCGACCGGCAAGCCGCTGGCGGAGAATTCGCTGTTGGGGTAGTAGCTGGTGGCACGTTTGTAGGCACCGCTGAACAGAGTGCGGTTGGTCCACTCGAAGTCGAACATCAGGCCCAGGGCTTCGCGCACCTTGATGTCCGCGAAGGTCGGGCGGCGGCTGTTCATGAACAGGCCCTGGGTCTGGGTCGGGATCTGGTGCGGGATCTGCGCCTTGATCACTTCGCCGCGACGGATCGCCGGGAAGCCGTAGCCGGTGTCCCAGTTCTTCGCCTGGTGCTCGATATAGATGTCGAACTCGCCGGCCTTGAACGCTTCGAACGCCACATCGCTGTCGCGGTAGAACTCGACCTCCATGCGGTCGAAGTTGTACTTGCCGCGATTGACCGGCAAGTCCTTGCCCCAGTAGTTCTTGACCCGTTCAAAGATGATCTGTCGACCCGGGGTGACCGAGGTGATGCGATACGGTCCACTGCCCAGTGGCGGCTCGAAGGTGGTGGCCTTGAAATCGCGATCTTTCCAATAGTGCTGCGGCAGTACCGGCAACTCGCCCAGGCGCAGGATCAGCAGCGGATTACCGGAGCGCTTGAACACGAAGCGAATGCGCTGCGGATTGAGAATGTCCACCCGCTGCACTTCCTGCAGGTTGGTGCGATAAAGCGGATGGCCTTCCTTGAGCAGCAGACGATAGGAGAAGGCCACATCAAAGGCGGTGATCGGCGTGCCGTCGTGGAACTTCGCTTCGGGCCGCAGGTTGAACACCACCCAACTGCGATCCTCGCTGTACTCCACCGATTGGGCGATCAGGCCGTAGCTGGACGTCGGTTCATCGCCGGACGGCGCGTACTGGCCAGTGCCGACCATCAACGGCTCGTTCAGCTCGTTGATGCCGTATTGCAGGAAATTCGGCGTGGTGACCGGGCTGGTGCCCTTGAAGGTGTAGGGATTGAGCGTATCGAAGGTGCCAAACGCCATCACCCGCAACGTGCCGCCCTTGGGCGCTTGCGGGTTGACCCAGTCGAAGTGGGTAAATCTGGCCGGGTACTTGAGCGCGCCGAACTGCGCATAACCATGGCTTTCGCTGATCGTCGCGCTTGCGGTGGAGCTCAAGGCCAGGCTGATCAGGAGCGAGAGGAGGGCACGCTTCAAGTATGGAATCCGATCCAGGCGGCTTGGGCTTTGTGGCCAGTACAGTAACAGCTTGTATGGACAGGAAAAAGCCGGGCCTGGAAAGCAGTTCTCGGGCATAAAAAAAGATCGCAGCCGGCTGCGATCTTTTCGGTACTGCGCCAATGATTAATGCGGATTCGAAACCGTCAGCATCTGGCCTGGCTTGAGCGCCTGGCCGACACGCGGATTCCAGCGCTTGAGGTGCTGCATCTCGACGTTGAAACGCTTGGCCACAATGTACAGCGAGTCGCCTTGCTGAACCTTGTATTTGGCTTGCGGCTTCTTGGCTTCTGCCTTGGTCTTGCTGTTGGCAGCGACCACGGTGTTGATGCGCCCCGAGCTGCGTTTGCTAGTGTCCTGCAGGACCAGAGTCTGACCGGGCTTGAGGTTCTTCCCGCTCAGCTTGTTCCAGCGTTGCAGATCCTTGACGTCGACGTTGTTGGCCTTGGCAATGGAGCCCAGGTTGTCGCCGCGCTTGACCCGGTAGTTGCGCTTGACGCTCGCCACTCGGGTTTCGCCGGCACCGTCGAACACCGGCTTGAGCGGTTTCTTGCTGATCAGCTCTTCAGGACGCATGGTCTGCAGGCTGGTGGTCAGCAGTTGCGCCTTGGAGGTCGGTACCAGCAGATGCTGTGGGCCGTCGATGGTGGTGCGCTGCTTGAAGGCCGGGTTGAGCTGGAACAGTTCGTCCTCGTCGATGTTGGCCACCGCGGCAACCTTGGACAGGTCCATGCGTTGGTTGATTTCGACGACCTTGAAATACGGTTCGTTGGCGATCGGGTTGAGGTTCACGCCGTAAGCTTCGGGAGCCAGTACCACTTGCGACAGTGCCAGCAGCTTGGGCACATAGGCCTGGGTTTCGGCTGGCAGCGGCAGGTTCCAGTAATCGGTTGGCAGGCCGAGCTTTTCATTGCGTTCGATGGCGCGGCTGACGGTGCCTTCACCGGCGTTATAGGCGGCCAGGGCCAGCAGCCAGTCACCGTTGAACATGTCGTGCAGGCGGCTCAGGTAGTCCATCGCGGCGGTGGTCGAGGCGGTGATATCGCGACGGCCATCGTAGAAGCGGGTCTGACGCAGGTTGAAGTAACGCCCGGTGGAAGGAATGAATTGCCAAAGGCCAACCGCGTCGGCCCGGGAATAGGCCATCGGGTTGTAGGCGCTTTCAATCACTGGCAGCAGCGCCAGTTCCAGCGGCATGTTGCGTTCTTCGAGGCGTTCGACGATGTAATGAATGTAGAGACTGCCGCGTTCGCCGGCGTTCTCGAGGAAAGAGGGATTGCTGGCGAACCACAGGCGCTGTTGCTCGATGCGCGGGTTGACCCCAAGGCTATCCTGCAACTGGAAGCCCTGACGCATGCGCTCCCAGACGTCCTGGGGGATCTGCGGGCTCGGCTTTTCGCTGATCCAGACAGGCTTCTGTTTGGCGCGCGCGGCAATATTCGGAGTGTGCGCCGCGTCGGTCTGCGGCGCATGGCTGGAACAGCCCGCCAAGGTCGCGGACACAGCCAGCGCGATGGCTTGCGCCACGCGGGTTAAAGCGTCCGAACTGATGGCATTTCGAATGGATGACGACATTGGCTGAACGTAAGTTCCGGGCAAAAATGTCGGGCGATTCTAGAAAGCAGACCCCCTGCGGTCAACCTTTCGAGGTTTTCGTACCATCGTCCAAGCGGTTCAGAACTTGTCTTTCCACGCTCTCAGGGACGCAAAAACCATATCGGGCCGAGAGTTATCGGTGCCGGTCCGTTCGTCCGCTTTTTCTTTAACGGATGTTTCAGTGGTACGTAAAAACGGGTTTGTACGCTTCTCCAGGGCGATGTTCGAGGGCAAAGTGATGACCCCGGCTTCCCGTTGTCGGGTCACCGTCGCCAGGCGTTCCAGAGTGTCCGCATTGCCCGGTTCGACCGCGGCGGCAAAGCGCAGATTGCTCAGGGTGTACTCGTGGGTGCAGTACACCTGAGTGTCGTCCGGCAGCGCCGCCAGGCGCGACAGCGAGGCGTGCATCTGTTGCGGCGTGCCTTCGAACAGGCGCCCGCAACCAGCGGCGAACAGAGTGTCGCCACAGAACAGCAGACCGTGGTGATAATAGGCAATGTGTCCCAGGGTATGACCGGGCACGGCAATGATCTCGAAGTCATGGCCCAGCACGTGGATTCGATCGTTATCCTTGAGCGCGATATCACGCCCTGGAATGTTTTCGCTGGCCGGACCGTAGACTTTCGCGTCCGTCGCTTTCTTGAGCTGCTCGACGCCGCCGACGTGGTCATGATGATGGTGAGTGATCAGAATATCGCTGAGCACCCATTCAGGATTCGCCGAGAGCCAGTTCTGCACCGGCGTGGCATCGCCCGGGTCGACCACCGCGCAATGCCGGGTACTGTGGTCTTGAAGCAACCAGATGTAATTGTCGGTGAAGGCGGGCAGGGCACTGATCTGTATCATCGTCGGATTCGCCAAGCGGTAAACAAAGGCGCATCTTAGAACTTCCTGGCGCGTTGGAGAATGCAATGACCGATAAAGCGTTCGCTCAGGCCGATCCTGACTGGCTGGCGTTGATCAGCGCGGCGCGTGAGTGGCTGTCCGGACCCCTCGGGCAGTTTTTGCTGGATGAAGAGCGGCGCATGCTCGAAGAGGAGCTGGGGCGGTTCTTCGGCGGCTATCTGGTGCACTACGGGCCGTCGGCCCAGACGCCGCCGTCGGCGCCTCAGGTTCAGCGCAATGTGCGGCTGGGTGCGCCGTTGCCCGGTGTGGAAATCGTCTGTGAGGAACAGGCCTGGCCCTTGAGCGAACATGCCGCCGATGTGGTGGTGTTGCAGCACGGCCTGGATTTCTGCCTGTCGCCCCACGGTTTGCTGCGCGAAGCGGCGAGCAGCGTGCGGCCCGGCGGGCATCTGCTGATCATCGGCATTAATCCCTGGAGCAGCTGGGGGCTGCGACATGTGTTCGCCCATGACGGGTTGCGCAAGGCCCGCTGCATTTCACCATCGCGGGTGGCCGACTGGCTGAACCTGCTGGGCTTTGCGCTGGAGAAACGCCGCTTCGGGTGCTATCGTCCGCCGCTTGCTTCGCCTGCCTGGCAGACCCGTCTGGCCGGTTGGGAACGCATCGCCGGCAACTGGCAGTTGTCCGGTGGCGGCTTCTATTTACTGGTGGCGCGCAAGATCGTGGTAGGCCTGCGGCCAGTCCGTCAGGAACGCCGCGAGCCGATGGGCAAACTGATTCCATTGCCGATGGCCAAGGTCAATCGCCGCCGCATCGAACCGTAATACCTTCTTCTATATACCGGCCGGGGTTGCCCCCGGTCCTGGGCGTCGTCGATCAGCGATCGGCGAGCCAACACGTTTTCTGGATGGATTGGCATGAGCGATAACGTAGAACTCTTCACCGATGGCGCCTGCAAGGGCAACCCCGGTCCTGGCGGCTGGGGCGCATTACTGGTGTGCAAGGGCGTTGAAAAGGAGTTGTGGGGCGGTGAGGCCAACACCACCAACAATCGCATGGAACTGATGGGCGCGATCCGCGGCCTGGAAGAACTCAAGCGTCCTTGCGACGTGTTGCTGGTGACCGACTCGCAGTACGTGATGAAAGGCATCAACGAGTGGATGGACAACTGGAAAAAGCGCGGCTGGAAGACAGCGGCGAAGGAACCGGTAAAGAATGCCGATCTGTGGCGGCTGCTCGACGAGCAGGTCAACCGTCACAATGTCACCTGGAAGTGGGTGCGTGGCCATATCGGCCATCACGGCAACGAACGGGCGGACCAGTTGGCAAACCGTGGCGTGGATGAAGTCCGCGGCCTGGCTTGAGCACCGAGCGACTTTGAGACCTTATCGCGA
>NZ_JAIQWX010000118.1 GCF_020164475.1 Pseudomonas sp. REP124
AAACGAGCCTTGTCCCTCCTCCTCCCTTCAAGTCCTACCATACAAGCGAGCCTCCTCGCGATGAGAGAAGATCAGCCGCCGATGATTTTCATCACGGTCGCACCACCGGAAAACGCCACTTCCTGCTTGTCACCCAAGGCCTTGACCAACAGGCGCTGCAAGGCCGGCAATGCCTGATGACGTGGCTTGTCCAGCAGATCGCCGACATAGTGGCGATTGCTCGACGACAGGCAGCCATGCAGCCAGCCCGTGGAAGACAGTCGCAGCCGTGAACAGGTACGGCAGAACGGCACGCTTTCGTTGGCGATCACACCAAAGTGCCCCACCCCCGGAATCTGGTAACGCACCGCCGTGGCATCAACCGGCGCATTGGCCTGCAGATACTCATAACGTTCGCCAATCAGGCTCAGCAGCTGTTGAAGGCTGACGAACTGCTGCAGGAAGGTGTTGGAGTCGCTGGCCAGATGGCCCATGCGCATCAGCTCGATGAAACGCAGCTCGTAACCACGCTCCAGGCAGTAATCCAGCAGCGGCATCACCTGATCGAGGTTCTGGCCGCGCAGCGGGACCATGTTGACCTTGATCTTCATGCCGGCCGCGCGGGCCTGTTCCATGCCGTCGAGCACGGTCGCCAGATCACCGCCACGGGCAATGCTGCGGAACGCGCCAGGGTCGAGGGTATCGAGGGAAACGTTGATACGGCGGATGCCGGCATTGACCAGCAACGGCAGCTTTTTCGCCAGCAGTTGACCGTTGGTGGTCAGGCTGATGTCTTCAAGCCCCATCTGCCCGACCGCGGTCATGAAGGTTTCGAGCTTGGGACTGACCAGCGGCTCGCCGCCGGTAATGCGCAGACGCTCGATGCCCGCGGCCTCGATCAGGTAGGCGACACCGCGTGCCATGGCCTCGGCCGACAACTCATCCTGCGCAGCCACCAGCCGCTTGCCGTTGGGCACGCAGTAGGTACAGGCATAGTTGCAGGCTGAGGTCAGACTGACCCGCAAATTGCGAAAACGCCTGCCTTGACGGTCAACGATCATGGTCACTCCGGCGAAAGAAGATTCGGACCGGCAAAACTTGACTCACAATTCAAGTTTTAGCAAGTCCTACGCCTGAGTATATTCCCGCGGCACCGCACCAAATAGCAAAATCATGGCGCAATCAGGCAACTGAATGTCTTAGCTGCTCGACGTGTCGGTATCGCGTTTGCGCTTGTTGCCCATGCGCACGCCGATATCCATCAGGAACTGGAAGAAGCCTTCCTGGTCTTCCAGCACATTGCTCCAGAACGGCGAGTGATACAGCGCCACGGCACCGTGCACCAGCGCCCAGGATGCGCAGTAGTGGAAATAAGGCGGAACGTCTTCAAGCTTGCCTTCGCTGATCCGGCCCTTGATCAGCAAGGTCAGGCGTTCGAAGTTCGAGGCGCGGATCTTGTGCAGCTCCTCGATCATCTCCGGCACCTGGTTGCCCTTGACCACCTTCTCTTCCAGGCGATCGAACAGGCGATAACGCTGCGGATCGCGCATGCGGAATTCGAAATAGGCGCGGGAAAGGGCTTCCTTGTCCTTGTCGACGTCGGCCGAATGCAGCAGTTCGTTCAAATCGCGCTCGTAGTCGAGCATCAGGCGCAGATAGATCTCGGCCTTGGACTTGAAGTGCTTGTAGATCGTGCCTTTGCCGATACCGACGGCATCAGCAATCATCTCGACGGTGACACTGTCTTCACCTTGTTCGAGGAACAGCTTGAGCGCGGTATCGAGAATTTCTTGCTCGCGGCGACGAAACTCACGGACCTTACGAGGTTCTTTGTGCATAAGAAAAGGTCTGTAGGGGTCAAAATTCGAAGCCGCGTATTATGCCTAAATTACGCAAAAATGCACGGATCATCCGACCATAACTGTGTTTCTCGAGTATTTCGCGCAAGGCCTTCAGTTGATGAGAACTCTTCTGAAGCGCATGTATTCCAAATTTGTTTAAAAACCGCGACGGACAAACTGGACTGACTGAAATACTGATCAATACTTGAACTGTCGGCGGAACATCTCCCCCAAGTGTCACGCCGATATTGGTACCAACGGACCGCGTACCATTGTTTTACTCCTAATGGTCTTAACCCGGATTCACCCCCCAGAACCCGGGTTTTTTTTGCCTGCGATTTAACCTGTCACGTGGGCCAGCGGGAAAAGACGCTTGAAATTCTCGGTGGTCTGCTCGGCAAATCGCTCGAAAGTCTCACCTCGCAACATTGCCAGAAATTCCGCTACTTCCCGAACGTACTGCGGCAGGTTCGGCTTGCCCCGATGAGGGATCGGCGCCAGATACGGCGAGTCGGTTTCCACCAGCAAACGATCGGCTGGAACCTTGCTCGCTACATCGCGCAGCGCGTCGGCATTGCGGAATGTGACAATGCCCGACAGGGAAATGTAATAACCCATGTCCAGCGCTTCTTTGGCCATGTCCCAGTCTTCGGTGAAGCAATGCAGCACGCCGGCTTGCGGCAGCGCCGCTTCACGCAACAGGTTCAAGGTATCGGCGCGGGCGCCACGGGTGTGGATGATCACCGGCTTGCCGGTCTGCTGCGCGGCCTGCAGGTGCAGCCTGAACGATTCCTGCTGCAACTCGGCCGCTTCCGGCTCGTAGTGGTAGTCCAGGCCGGTTTCGCCGATGGCGACCACACGCGGGTGGTTGAGCTCATGCAGCAGCCAGTCCAGAGCAGGCGCGGCGCCCGGCTGCACGTCCAGCGGATGCACACCCACCGAACAATCGACATCGTCGTAGCGCTCGGCCAGGGCCTTGACGTCGGCGGCGTTGTCCGCGCTGACACCAATGCACAGGAAGTGCCCCACGCCCCGCTGGCGGGCCGCATCGAGTGCGGCGTCCAGGGAGCCATCATGGGCGGCGAGGTCGAGACGATCGAGGTGGCAATGGGAATCTACAAGCATAAAGGGACGGCAACTTACATCGTATGAGTGGGACGGTCGGACTTCAGGGCTCCGGCCAGATGGGTTTCGATTCGACTGCGCGCGGTGTTGTCGCCGTCATTGAACTGTACGCCGACCCCGGCGGCGCGATTGCCCTGGGCGCCCTTCGGGGTGACCCAGCTGACCTTGCCGGCCACGGGGATCTTTTCCGGCTCGTCGAACAGGTGCAGCAGCATGAATACCTCATCGCCCAACTTGTAGCTCTTGTTGGTCGGGATAAACAGGCCGCCATTCTTGATGAACGGCATGTAGGCCGCGTAAAGCACGGATTTGTCCTTGATGCTCAGGGACAAAATGCCGTTACGCGGGCCCGGACTGACTGATTCATTCATGCTGACCTCCACTGCTGATACTCAGAGTCTAGGCGCAGACACTCACCTCTGGCCAGGCAACGACGCCCATTGCACCAGCAGCGCCTCCAGCAGCAACACCCGATTGAGATTGGCCTTGCTCAAGACTTTCTGCCGCTGGGCGAGGATCCAGTCCTGAATATTCAGGACTTTGTCCTGGGCGGTTTTCTGCGCCAGGTATTGCACGACCTTGCGCATATCCATCAGCCCCAGCCCTTCTTCGTCCTGGGTCAGCTGATAGCGCAGGATCAGATTCGACCAGTCGCAGAACCAGTCGAACAGCAGCAACAGCGGGATCGCGTTCCAGCCTTCGGCCAGTTGCGTCGGCGACTGTTGCTGTTTGAGCAGCTTCTTCACCCCATCGACCACTTGTGCCCGCTGTTCGCGCACACCCTGGGCATGGAGGTTAGCGGCAGCCAGCGGCGAACCCGCAGCCAGGGTGAGCAATTCGCCGCGCTCTTCTTCCGTGCAGTCCGGCAGAGCATTGGCAAGCCAGGCCAGACTCGCTGCTTCGCTCGGCAGCGGGCAGGCCTGCTGCACGCAACGGCTCTTGATGGTCGGCAGCAGCCGGCTGGGCTGGTGGCTGACCAGCAGCAGCACCGTGTCGCCGGAAGGTTCTTCCAGGCTTTTGAGCAAGGCGTTGGCGGCGTTGATGTTCATCGACTCCACCGGCTCGATCAGCACCACCTTGCGCCCGCCCAACTGCGCGGTCTGCACCACGAAGCTGACCAGATCCCGGACCTGGTCGACCTTGATCGCCTTGTCCGCTTCTTCCGGTTCCAGAATGTAGTTATCGGGGTGACTGCCGGCCTTGAGCAGCAGGCAGGATTTGCATTCCCCACAGGCGCCCTGCGCAGTCGGGCGCTGACACAGCAGGCTGGCCATCAGGCGTTCAGCCAGCGCACGCTTGCCGATCCCGGCCGGACCATGCAGCAGATAGGCATGGGCATGCTGCGTACGTCCGGCAAATTGCTGCCAGAGGCTGTCCTGCCAAGGATAGGCTTCAGCCACGGGCCAACTCCAGCAGACGCGGCAACAAGGCATCCAGCGACTGCTGAACCTGCGCCAGCGGCTGCGCGGCATCGATCAGCACATAACGCGCCGGATCGGCTTCAGCGCGCTTGAGGAACGCACTGCGCACGGCATCGAAAAAGGTCCGGCCTTCGAGTTCGAATCGATCCAGGCGTCCACGGGCACTGGCGCGGGCCATCCCCACTTCCACCGGCAGATCGAAAATCAGTGTCAGGCCCGGGCGCAGATCGCCCTGGACGAAGGATTCCAGCGAGGCGATGCGCTCCAGAGACAGGCCGCGGCCGCCACCCTGATAGGCGTAGGTCGAATCTGTGAACCTGTCGCACAAAACCACCGCGCCACGGGCCAACGCCGGGCGAATCACCTCGGACAGATGCTGGGCGCGAGCGGCGAACACCAGCAGCAGTTCGGTGTCCGGATTCATCACCTCATCGACCGGCGCCAGCAGCACTTCACGGATGCGCTCGGCCAGTGGCGTGCCACCGGGTTCGCGGGTCAGCACGACCTCGATGCCGGCAGCGCGCAGGCGCTCGGCCAGGTATTCGCGATTGGTGCTCTTGCCGGCGCCTTCCGGGCCTTCCAGCGTAATAAACAAGCCAGTCACAGGCAGTCCTTAGTCAGAGTCATTGCGAGCCTTGCGGGGCATCGGTTTCCGGCTCGGGAGCAGGCGCAGGCTCTTGTAGCGGAACCTGCGGCAGCGCTTCGGGCGCGGTATCGGGCGAGGCGGCAGGGATTGGTGCCTGCTCCTGCCCGGCGCCGGATTCGGCCGGCGGAGTTTCAGGTGCATGAGATTCCAGAGCCTGCGTCTGTCCGGCCGGGGCCGGCGCAGTCTCGGTACCGTTGATCGGCGCGGGGCTTGAGCGATAGTCCGCGCGACGCTTGAGCTGGAATTCACGCACCGCGTTATTGTGGGCGTCCAGGTCGTCGGAGAACACGTGGCTGCCATCGCCCCGCGCCACGAAATACAAGCTGCTGCCCGCCACCGGATTGAGTGCCGCATGGATCGCTTCGCGGCCGACCATCGCAATCGGCGTCGGCGGCAGGCCGGCGATCACATAGGTGTTGTACGGCGTCGGCTCCTTGAGATGAGCGCGGGTCAACTTGCCGCTGTAACGATCGCCCAGGCCATAGATCACCGTCGGATCGGTCTGCAGCAGCATGCCGATCGCCATGCGTCGCACGAAGACGCCGGCAATCTGCCCACGCTCCTGTGGCACACCGGTTTCCTTCTCCACCAGCGAGGCCATGATCAGGGCTTGATAGGGTTCGGTGTAGGGCACGTCCGCAGAGCGCTGGTTCCACTCTTTGGCCAGCACTTCATCGAGGCGGTCGTAGGCGGTCTTCAGCAACTCGACGTCGGTCATGCCGCGCACGAAGCGGTAGGTGTCCGGGAAGAAACGGCCTTCAGGGAAAATCCCAGCATGCCCCAGCTTGTCCATGACCTGAGTGTCACTCAGAGAGTCGAGGGTGTGTTCCAGCTTCTCTTCCTTGGCCAGGGCCGCGCGGACCTGACGGAAATTCCAGCCTTCGACCAGGGTCACGCTGTACTGAACCATTTCCCCGCGTTTCCACAGGTCGATCAGCCCTTCCATCGTCATGCCCGGCACCATGCGGTATTCGCCGCTGTGCAGAGGTTGCTTGGGAAGATTGAAGCGCCAGTAAACGCGCAGCCAGAACGCGTCCTTGATCAGGCCGTCGGCTTCGAGTCGCAGGAGGGTGCGATTGGGGGTGGTGCCTTTGGGCACGTCCAGCAGTTCTTCCTGAGTGATATTCAGCGGCTGCACCAGCGCCGAATGAATTTTCCAGGCCGAAGCGCCCAACATCAGCCCCGCCAGAACCAGTCCGGTTTCCAGCAGCAGCAAGAATTTACGTCTCACGTATCAAACATCCAGTAGCGCGTGGGCAATGGTTTGGAGTTTACGGGTGAGCGGCCCAACCGGCCAGTGACAGTCGGCATAGGCATGCACCGGCCAAACGCCATACACGCTGTTGCAAACAAAGACTTCATCGGCGGTTTGCAGCTGCTCCAGCGTGATATCGCTGATTTGCGTGGCAATGCCCAAGGACTCGGCCTGGGACAACAGCTCGGCACGCATCACCCCTTCCACGCCGCAACGACTAAGATCCGCGGTGATCAGCACACCGTCACGCACCAGGAAGAGGTTGCTGAACACGCCTTCGATCACGCGACCATCCTGATCGAGCATCAGGCCTTCGGCGTGTTCGCTGTCCCGCCATTCGGCGCGGGCCATCACCTGCTCGAGACGGTTCAAGTGCTTGAGCCCGGCGAGCAGCGGCTGGAGAGAAAGTCGTGTGGCGCACGGGAACAGGCGAATGCCCTGTTCGGCATGAGATTCGGGGTAGGCCGCGGGAGGGTTGCCCGACAGAATACGGCGGGCCGGGGCCGACGGATCGAAAGCGTAACCGCGAAGGCTGTCGCCACGGGTCACGATCAGTTTGAGCACACCTTCGTTGAGTTGTCCGGCATAGGTCACCAGCTCGGTGACCACGGCCTCATGATCCAGGTTGATCGTCAGGCGCTGGCAACCTCTGGCCAGTCGCACCAGATGGCGATCCAGCATGACCGGAAAGCCATCGCGCACGGCGATGGTCTCGAACAGACCATCGCCATACGCCAGGCCGCGATCCTTCAGCGACAGTGCGTCAGCCGGCTGACCGTCGACCCAGGTCTCCATCAACCCGCGAACCGACGGAACACCAGCGAGCCGTTGGTGCCGCCAAAACCGAAGGAGTTGGACAGGACCACATCGATATCCATGTTGCGCGGGGTGTGCGGCACGAAATCGAGATCGCAGCCTTCGTCCGGCTCATCGAGGTTGATGGTCGGTGGCGCCACCTGGCTGTTGATCGCCAGCACGCTGAAGATCGCCTCGACCGCGCCCGCCGCACCCAGCAGGTGACCGGTCATGGACTTGGTGGAACTGACCGCCAGCTTGTAGGCGTGATCGCCAAACACGGTCTTGATGGCCTGGGCCTCGGCGAGGTCGCCAGCCGGGGTCGAAGTGCCGTGAGCGTTGATGTAGTTCACCTGGTCGGCGTTGACCTTGGCGTCGCGCAGGGCGTTGGTGATGCAACGGGCAGCACCGGCGCCATCGGCTGGCGGCGAAGTCATGTGGAAGGCATCGCCACTGGTGCCGAAGCCGATCAGCTCGGCATAAATGGTCGCGCCACGGGCCTTGGCGTGTTCCAGCTCTTCCAGAACCAGGGCACCGGCGCCATCGGACAGTACGAAGCCATCACGGCCCTTGTCCCATGGACGGCTGGCGCGGGTCGGCTCGTCGTTGCGGGTCGACAGTGCGCGGGAGGCACCGAAGCCGCCCATGCCCAGGCCACAAGCGGCCATTTCGGCGCCGCCGGCGATCATCACGTCGGCTTCGTCGTACATGATGTTGCGAGCGGCCATGCCGATGCAGTGCGTACCGGTGGTACATGCGGTGGCGATGGCATAGTTAGGCCCCTGTGCACCCAGGTGGATCGACAGGAAACCGGAAATCATATTGATGATCGAGCCAGGTACGAAGAACGGAGAAATCCGTCGCGGACCGGTCTCGTGCAGCGTGCGGCTGGTTTCTTCGATATTGGTCAGACCGCCGATACCCGAACCCATGGCCACGCCAATGCGCTCGCGGTTGGCGTCAGTGACTTCCAGACCGGCGTTGCGTACTGCCTGGAAGCCTGCGGCCAGACCGTACTGAATGAACAGGTCAAGCTTGCGAGCTTCCTTGACCGACAGATATTCCTCGACATTGAAGCCCTTTACCGAGCCGCCAAAGCGGGTGGAATAGGCAGAAAGGTCGGTGTGTTCGATCAGACCAATGCCACTGCGGCCAGCCAGAATGCCCTGCCAGCTGCTTGGCACATCCGTACCCAGTGGCGACAACATACCCATACCGGTGACTACGACGCGTCTACGCGACACAGCACTCTCCTTTTTTCAAATGACGACGACTTTGGATCAGGCCTAAAGAAAAAACCGCACGCCGTGATAGCAGTGCGGTTTTTCCATGACAGCAAGCAACGATTACAAACTATTAACCCTGGTGGGAGTTAACGTAGTCGATTGCAGCTTGTACGGTAGTGATCTTCTCGGCTTCTTCGTCAGGGATTTCGGTCTCGAATTCCTCTTCCAGAGCCATCACCAGCTCAACGGTGTCAAGGGAGTCAGCACCCAGGTCTTCTACGAAGGAAGCAGTGTTGACCACTTCTTCTTCTTTAACGCCCAGTTGCTCGGCAACGATTTTCTTGACGCGCTCTTCGATGGTGCTCATACCTTGTTTTCACTCCTAATGGACAAATTCAGGCAGCTGGCCAGTGGGCAAGTGTATAGAAAGACTTTTCGGTTTTTCAACCGAAAGCTTTGCTCCGCAAACCCGGTGACCCTCTGCCTATAAATAGATTGCAGCTTTATAACGGATTTTAGACAGCTCGTATGACATTTTTTTGAAGCAATCCGTCACATTTAACCTACATGTACATCCCGCCGTTCACCGGGATTGTAGCCCCAGTCACGTAAGCCGCACCGTCGGATGCAAGAAAAGCGACCACAGACGCGATCTCTTGAGCTTGCCCCAGACGACCCAGCGGAATTTGCGTCTGCAAGGCTTCACGCTGTGCCTCGGGCAGTTCGCGGGTCATATCGGTGTCGATGAACCCTGGGGTCACCGAGTTTACCGTAATCGAACGCGAACCGACTTCACGCGCCATGGCGCGGCTGAAACCTTCCAGACCGGCCTTGGCGGCGGCATAGTTTACTTGGCCTGCGTTGCCCATGGCACCCACTACCGAGCCAATACTGATAATTCGGCCCCAGCGCGCCTTGGTCATGCCGCGCAGAACGCCCTTGGACAGGCGATATAGACTGTTCAGGTTGGTATCGATCACGTCGTACCACTCGTCGTCTTTCATGCGCATCATCAGGTTATCGCGGGTGATACCGGCGTTATTGACCAGAATCGCCGGCGCACCGAATTGCTCCTGAATGCTCGCGAGCACCGCGGCAACGGACTCGTCACTGGTGACGTTGAGCTCAAGGCCGGTGCCCTGAATGCCGTTTTCCTTCAGGGTCGCAGCGATGCGCTCGGCACCGGATGCGGAGGTCGCGGTGCCGACCACGATGGCCCCCTGACGACCCAGTTCCAGGGCGATAGCCTGACCAATGCCGCGGCTCGCACCGGTAACCAGTGCAACTTTACCTTGCAGACTCATGCAAGCTTCTCCTGATTCAGGCCAACGCTGCACGGGCGGCAGCGAAAGCGTCTGGGGTATTGAGGTTGGAAGTCGATACGCCTTCGGCGCAGCGTTTGTTCAGACCGGCCAGCACTTTGCCAGGACCGCACTCGACCAGATTGGTCGCGCCTTTTGCTGCCAGGGTCTGGACCGATTCGACCCAGCGAACTGGTTTGTAGAGCTGCTCGAGCAGATCACGCTTGAGGGTTTCCAGATCGGCCGGCACAGCGGCGCTGACGTTCTGCACCACAGGAATCTGCGGCGCCTGCCAGTTGATCGCAGCAACCGATTCGGCGAAACGCTCAGCCGCAGGACGCATCAACTCGCAATGGGATGGCACGCTGACTGGCAACGGCATGGCGCGCTTGGCACCACGTGCCTTGCAGCCTTCGATGGCGCGCTCGACCGCGGCCTTGGCACCGGCGATAACCACCTGGCCCGGGGAGTTGAAGTTGACGGCGCTGACCACTTCGCCTTGCCCCGCTTCAGCACAGGCAGCCAGCACATCGGCATCTTCCAGACCGAGGATCGCGGCCATGGCGCCCTGCCCGGCCGGTACGGCCTCTTGCATCAGCTTGCCGCGGGTTTCGACCAGCTTCACCGCGTCGCCCAGGCTCAGACTGCCTGCTGCGACCAGCGCACTGTATTCACCCAGGCTGTGACCGGCGACATAAGCCGGGCGCTCGCCGCCTTGCGCCAGCCACAGGCGCCACAGGGCGATCGAGGCGGTCAGGATGGCCGGCTGGGTTTTATCGGTTTGATTGAGTTGCTCTTCCGGCCCCTGCTGGGTCAGTGCCCACAGGTCATAACCCAGAGCATCGGAAGCTTCTTTGAATGTTTCGAGGACAACCGGATGTTCCGCGCCCAACTCGGCCAGCATGCCGAGGGACTGCGAACCCTGTCCCGGAAAGACGAATGCGAGAGAAGCAGACATGTAACAAGCCCCTAATGATCTTATCGTCGGAGAATTGGTGTCCCGCTATTTGGGGGACGCAAGAAACTGACAGTTGGATGGCCCGATGAACCGGGCGGTCACATTTAAGCATTGTCCGACGAAAACGCCTAAAGCAACAAATCCTCCAGACGGCCGTGTATACGCTCGGGCAGGTTTTCCTGGATCTCGATCAGCGCGCGAGAAATCGCACTCTGAAAGCCCTGTACCCCGGCAGAACCGTGACTTTTCACGACAATGCCCTGCAAGCCGAGGAAACTCGCGCCGTTATGCCGCGCAGGCGCCAGATCCGCCTTGAGACGCTTCATCAACGGCAAGGCCAACGCGCCCACCAGGCGTGACGGCAGACTCTGCTTGAACAATGCCTCGATGCGCCCGCCAATCATGGTGGCCAGGCCTTCGCTGGATTTGAGCAAAATGTTGCCGACAAAGCCGTCACACACCACTACATCCGCCTCGCCACGGTACAAGCCGTCGCCTTCAACAAAACCGATGTAATTGATGCCACGTGCACTTTGCAGCAATGTTGCAGCGAGCTTGACCTGCTGGTTTCCTTTTATGTCCTCGGTGCCGATGTTCAGCAACGCGACACGGGGGCGCACGATACCCAGGGTTTCGGCGGCCACCGAACCCATGACCGCAAACTGCAGCAGGTGCTCGGCACTGCAATCGACGTTGGCACCCAGATCGAGCAACTGGCAATAACCGGTCTGGGTCGGAATCGCCGCGACCATGGCCGGCCGATCGATGCCCGGCAGCGTCTTGAGCACGAACCGCGACAACGCCATCAACGCCCCGGTATTGCCGGCACTGACACAGGCCTGGACCTTGCCATCGCGCAGCAGTTCGAGCGCCACACGCATCGACGAATCAGGCTTGGCGCGCAGAGCCTGCGCAGGCTTTTCGCTCATGGTGATGACTTCGGACGCCGGCGTAATCGTCAGGCGCGCGCGATCCGCAGCCGATTGGCCAGCGATCAATTCTTCAAGGAGGGAGGATTGACCGACGAGGGTCAGGTGCAGCGAGGGAGTAGCAGACAGGCTGGCGAGGCTGGCCTGGACAATGCTGCGGGGACCGAAGTCCCCGCCCATTGCGTCAATCGCGATGACTTGAGCGGACAAGTGATTACTCGTCAGCGCCCTTGTCGATCACTTTACGACCACGGTATACGCCTTCTGGCGATACGTGGTGACGCAGGTGAACTTCACCGGTGGTTTTTTCTACAGACAGGGTGCTAGCCTCGAGAGCGTCGTGCGAACGGCGCATGTCACGGGCAGAGCGGGATTTTTTGTTCTGCTGAACAGCCATAATTGATTAACTCCTAAACGTTTGGGTCACGCTTTAACTGCGCCAATACACTGAACGGGTTGGACCGCGTTACCTCGTCCTCGCTCGGTTCGGGTTCATCTGCTCCCGCCGGCTGCTGGCATTCTTCCGGATGATGAGCAGGCACAATGGGCAAGGCGAGCAGAAGCTCTTCCTCGATCAGTGACTGCAGATCCAAAGGATCTTCGCCCAGTTCCAGCACGTCATAACCTTTCGGTAACGACTGGGTATTCGCACCCTCCTTCACCACAGCGTAACTGCATTCACTATGGATCGGCAGGGTGACCAGCTCAAGACAACGCTGGCAAACCATTTTGACTTCGGTGTCGATAAAGCTGTGGATCACCACAGATTTACGTTCATCTCGTTCAAAAACGAGTTTTGCCTGCACCGTACCGACATTGTCGGAAAGCGGGTCGCAGAGTCTCTCCAAATTGGCCAGCAGCAGCTCACCTTGAAGGGTGGTGCCACGATCAGCCAATTTGCGCGGGTCAACGTGAGGTGGAATCGGGTCATTCAACATAGGCGCAGCATTATAGGGATGCCCCCGCCCATGTCAAAGGAAATTCAGCCCTGTGCGCCACCTGTAACCCTCGCTAGAATCCGCAGCCTGCCTTCCGGAGATGCACATGCTGCCTTTATTACTCGCTTCCAGCTCGGTTTATCGCCGGGAATTGCTGGCTCGCCTGCGCCTGCCGTTCACTTGCAGCTCGCCGGATATCGACGAAAGCCATCGTCCGGGCGAACGTGCCGTTGATCTGGTCATGCGCCTGGCCGAGGAAAAAGCCCGGGCATTAGCCGGCAGCCATGGCGCTCATTTGATCATCGGCTCGGACCAGGTCGCGGTGCTCGGCGAGCGGATCATCGGCAAGCCCCACACCTTCGAAAAGGCCCGGGAACAACTGCTGGCCGCCAGCGGCAAGAGCGTGTCCTTCCTCACCGGTCTGGCCTTGCTCAACACGCAAACCGGCGCATGTCAGGTCGATTGCGTTCCTTTCACAGTGCACATGCGCGAACTCGATGAGGCACGCATCGAACGCTATCTGCGTGCCGAGCAACCCTACGACTGCGCCGGCAGCTTCAAGGCTGAAGGCCTGGGGGTGAGCCTGTTTCAAAGCACCGAAGGCCCGGATGCCACGAGCCTGGTGGGACTGCCGTTGATTCGTCTGGTCGACATGCTGCTTAACGAAGGCGTGCAAATCCCCTAAAGCAAAAGATCGCAACCTTCGACAGCTCCTACAAAAGGCACTGGCGCAAGTTGCGATCTTTTTGACGTTAAAGCCGGATCAGCGAATCGAGGGACCGCTGAACCCCATCCACATCGCCAAATGCTCAGCCACGCTGGCGCCAAGCTTCTTTGAGAAGCGATCGAACGGCGATTCCTGAACAGTGAAATCCACCAGTTCCTTCTCGCCAATCACATCGCGAGCAACCGAGCTGGCATTGCCCAGACCATCGATCAGCCCCAGCGGCAGCGCCTGCTCGCCGGACCAGACCAACCCGGAGAACAGTTCCGGATGCTCCTTGTCCTTCAGGCGATCGCCACGCCCCTGCTTGACGCTGTTGATGAACTGTTTGTGCGTAGTGTCGAGCACACCCTGCCAAAACGCGGTTTCTTCAGGCTTCTGCGGCTGGAAGGGATCGAGAAAGGATTTGTGCTCGCCGGAAGTATAGGTACGGCGCTCAACACCCAGCTTCTCCATGGTGCCGACAAAACCGTAACCGGCAGCGGTGACACCAATGGAACCCACCAGGCTCGCCTTGTCGGCGTAAATCTGGTCGGCGGCACTGGCGATGTAGTAGGCGCCGGAAGCACCCAGATCGGAAATCACGGCATACAGCTTGGTCTCAGGGTGCAGACCGCGCAGACGGCGAATCTCGTCGTAGACGTAGCCCGACTGCACCGGACTGCCGCCCGGGCTGTTGATACGCAGGATGACGCCCTTGACCTTGTCGTCCTCGAAGGCGGCACGCAGGCTGCCGACGATGTTATCGGCGCTGGCCGGCTCCTTGTCGGCGATCATGCCGGTCACATCGATCAAGGCCGTGTAGTTGCCGCTGCGGGTGGCTGACTTCTCCATATCCATCAGTGGCGTGAACAGGGCCAGCGCGACAAACAGGTACACAAAGGTCAACAGTTTGAAGAAAATCCCCCAGCGACGGGACCGACGCTGTTCCTGCACACCTGCCAGCAGCGTTTTCTCCAACAGCTTCCAGCTTTTTTCGTCACCGCTCTCTGCGCTCGACTTCTCGGGCGCCTTCCATTCGTCGGCCATGCCATCTACCCCAGCGAAAACTTATTAAGCCTGCTGATTCAGCCAGGCATGCAATTGCGAAAAACGATCGATAGCCAATCGCGGCTCGAACAACTTCAGCGCCTCGATCGACTGGGCCCCGTAACTGACAGCTACCGAATCCATCCCGGCATTGCGTGCCATCTGCAGATCGAAGGACGAGTCACCGACCATCAGCGCCTCTTCCGGGCGGACCTCGCAGTGCGCAAGGATCTGCTCGAGCATCAGCGGATGAGGCTTGCTGGCGGTTTCGTCGGCGGCACGGGTGATGTCGAAGTAATCTTCCCAGCCGTGAGACTTCAGCACCCGATCCAGCCCGCGACGCGCCTTGCCGGTCGCGACCGCCAAGTGGTAACCCTCAGCCCGAAAGGCCTCCATCGATTCGACCACACCCTCGAACAACGGCGAAGGCACAGCCTCGGACGCGATGTAGTGATCCGCGTAATGCTGACGAAACGCCACCACCTCATCATCACCGATTTCGGGATACAGGGTCCGGATCGCCTCGGGCAGCCCCAGACCGATAATGCCCTTGACCGCAAAGTCATCGCACAGCGCAAAACCCGATCGTTCGGAGGCAACGTGCATCGCCTCGACAATCCGACCAATGGAATCGGCCAACGTGCCGTCCCAATCGAAAATCAACAGCTTGTAATCAGATTGGCGCACTCAGACGCTCCACGGTTTGGGCCCACATTTCATCCACCGGCGCCTGCAGCTTCAGTTCGCCGCCATCGGGCAGCGGCACGGTCAGCATGTAGGCGTGCAGGAACAGGCGCTTACCGCCCAGATCGCGAATTTCCCTGGTGAAGTCGTCATCACCGTACTTGCTGTCGCCGGCGATGCAGTGCCCGGCGTGCAGGGTGTGCACGCGGATCTGGTGAGTCCGGCCAGTGACAGGCTTGGCCTCGACCATGGTGGCGAACTCACCGAAGCGGCGCAGCACCTTGAATACGGTAAGCGCCTCCTTGCCCTCGTCATTGACTTCGACCATGCGCTCGCCCGAACGCAGGTTGCTCTTGAGCAACGGCGCGCGAACCTGCTTGATCGAGCTTGCCCAGTTGCCGCGAACCAGCGCCATGTAGCGCTTGTCGACGCCGTCACCGCGCAGTTGCTCGTGCAAGTGGCGCAACATGCTGCGCTTCTTGGCGATCATCAGCAGGCCGGAGGTGTCCCGGTCCAGGCGGTGGACCAGTTCCAGCTCCTTGGCATCTGGACGCAACTGACGGAAGGCTTCGATCACGCCGAAGTTCAGGCCGCTGCCGCCGTGGACCGCGATCCCGGCAGGCTTGTTGATCACGATGAGGGCCTTGTCTTCGTAGACAATCGAGGCTTCCAGGCGCTGCAGCAGGCCCTGGGCCACCGGCACCGGCTCGTCACGTTCAGGCACGCGAACCGGCGGCACGCGCACGATGTCGCCGGCCTGCAGCTTGTATTCGGGCTTGATCCGGCCCTTGTTCACCCGCACTTCGCCTTTGCGCAAAATGCGATAAATCAAGGTCTTGGGCACGCCTTTGAGCCGGGCAAGAAGGAAGTTATCGATACGCTGGCCGGCATATTCCGGCGAGACCTCAAGCATTTGCACGCCTGGAGTCGGAGGGGTAGTAGTCGTCATGGCGCGGATGATATCAATTTTTTATGGAATTGAAGCACTTAATCATTGCTGCTATAGTCGCGAACGCCGCCAAAAGCGGCCTGGACAGCGGACCTACGGTCAAAAACCGGCCCTGACCAACGCAATTCACCAGGACGCGAGGCCGTCCTACGGGGCTTTCGCTACGTAACGGTGGAGTTTGCAGGTGTAACGAGCGCAGGTGACATGAGGCCTGAATCACGCCGCGAAGCAGAGTTCCCACTCGCCACGCGAGCCATATTCACGGCCAGTTCACAAAGTGCAGTCAGCTGCAGATGACCCCGAGCGACCGCTTCGGAAACCACGCCTAAATTAGCCATGATGCGTGACCTCCCCTTTCGGAGCTCACGGTAAATGCCAACCCGCTGCGGATTCTGCGCGCGGCAGCACCCGAATTATCAGGGATACGTGTAGGGTGGAGATGCACAACCGCTGGACTGTGTAGCAATAGGCTTTATCAAGACGCTTCATCTCGTCCACAGCCGCCGGTTGATTCCTCCTCCTGACTGAGTGCTTAAGTAGCCACAGCAAGCAGGACGCGTACGTCGCGACAAAGGCCCACATTGGCCGGACATCGCTGGACACGGGAATGGCCAACCACTCCCGACGCACCTGACACCGACCGTGAGAAGTCGTGTGTGCCGAACGCCGTTTCCGGCAGCCCGGAAACCGACGGTACTACATGAAAAGAATGCTGATTAACGCAACTCAACCCGAAGAGTTGCGTGTTGCACTGGTAGACGGCCAGCGCCTCTACGACCTGGACATCGAGTCCGGTGCACGCGAGCAGAAGAAAGCCAACATCTATAAAGGCCGGATCACTCGCATCGAGCCAAGCCTTGAAGCCGCCTTTGTCGATTTCGGCTCCGAGCGCCACGGCTTCCTGCCTCTCAAGGAAATCTCCCGCGAATACTTCAAGAAAGCCCCCGAAGGCCGCGTCAACATCAAGGACGTCCTGAGCGAAGGCCAGGAAGTCATCGTTCAGGTGGAAAAAGAAGAACGTGGCAACAAGGGCGCCGCCCTGACCACCTTCATCAGCCTGGCCGGTCGTTATCTGGTCCTGATGCCGAACAACCCGCGTGCCGGCGGCATCTCCCGTCGCATCGAAGGCGAAGAGCGCAACGAACTGCGTGAAGCCCTGAACGGCCTGGTTGCCCCGGCCGACATGGGTCTGATCGTGCGCACTGCCGGCCTGGGCCGCAGCAGCGAAGAAATGCAGTGGGACCTCGACTACCTGTTGCAACTCTGGACCGCCATCAAGGAAGCTTCCCTGGATCGTTCCGCGCCTTTCCTGATCTACCAGGAAAGCAACGTGATCATCCGCGCCATCCGCGATTACCTGCGCCAGGACATCGGCGAAGTGCTGATCGACAGCGTTGAAGCACAGGACGAAGCCCTGACCTTCATCCGCCAGGTGATGCCGCAGTACGCCAGCAAGATCAAGCTGTACGAAGACAGCGTTCCGCTGTTCAACCGCTTCCAGATCGAAAGCCAGATCGAAACCGCCTTCCAGCGCGTCGTCGAACTGCCTTCCGGCGGCTCCATCGTTATCGACCCGACCGAAGCCCTGGTGTCCATCGACATCAACTCGGCGCGCGCCACCAAAGGCAGCGATATCGAAGAGACCGCACTGCAGACCAACCTTGAAGCCGCCGAAGAAATCGCCCGTCAGTTGCGCCTGCGCGACATCGGCGGCCTGATCGTCATCGACTTCATCGACATGACCCCTGCCAAGAACCAGCGCGCCGTGGAAGAAAAAGTCCGCGAATGCCTGGAAGCCGACCGCGCTCGCGTGCAAGTCGGTCGCATCTCGCGCTTCGGCCTGCTGGAAATGTCCCGTCAGCGCCTGCGCCCATCCCTGGGTGAAAGCAGCGGCATCGTCTGCCCGCGTTGCAGCGGCACCGGCATCATCCGTGACGTCGAATCGCTGTCGCTGGCAATCCTGCGCCTGATCGAAGAAGAAGCCCTGAAAGACCGCACCGCCGAAGTTCGCGCCCAGGTGCCGATCCCGGTGGCCGCGTTCCTGCTCAACGAAAAACGCAACTCGATCACCAAGATCGAACTGCGCACCCGCGCCCGCATCGTCATCCTGCCGAACGATCACCTCGAAACCCCGCATTTCGAAGTTCAACGTCTGCGCGATGACAACCCGGAAGCCGCCACCAACCAGTCCAGCTACGAAATCGCCGCTGCCGCTGCCGAAGTGGAAGAAGTCCAGCCGGCCGCTGCGACCCGCACCCTGGTTCGCCAGGAAGCCGCGGTCAAAACCGCTCCAGCCCGTGCCAACGCCCCGGTTCCGACCGAAGTCGTGGCTCCACCGGTTGCCGCCCCAGTCGCTGCGCCAGAGCCAAGCCTGTTCAAAGGCCTGGTGAAGTCGCTGGTCAGCCTGTTCGCCACCAAGGAAGAGCCTGCCGCACCGGTCGTGGTTGAAAAGCCGGTTGCCGAGCGTCCAGCCCGTAACGAAGAGCGTCGCAACGGTCGCCAGCAGAGCCGCAACCGTAACGGTCGCCGCGACGAAGAGCGCAAGCCGCGCGAAGAACGTGCACCGCGTGAAGAGCGCGCACCACGTGAGCCGCGCGAAGAGCGTCAACCACGCGAAGCCCGTGAGGAAACTCCAGTAGTCGCTCGCGAAGAACGCGCGCCACGCGCACCGCGTGAAGAACGTGCACCGCGTGCTCCACGTGAAGATCGCAAGCCACGTGGCGAGCGTGAAGAACGTGTACGCGAACTGCGTGAGCCTCTGGATGCCGCTCCAGCCGCCCCAGCTGCAGCTGTTGTTGCAGAAGAACGCCCGGCTCGTGCGCCTCGCGAAGAACGCGCTCCACGCCCACCGCGTGAAGAGCGTCAGCCACGTGCAGAGCAAGCTGCTGCTGCCGCTGCCGAAGAAGAGCTGCCAACCAACGAAGAGCAACTGCAGGAAGAAGGTCAGGAAGGCGCCGAAGGCGATCGTCCACGCCGTCGTTCCCGTGGCCAGCGTCGTCGCAGCAACCGTCGTGAGCGTCAGCGCGATGCCAATGGCAATGTGATCGAAGGTTCGGAAGAGTCCGAATCCGGCGAAGCCACCGCCAACAGCGAAGCGCCAAGCACTGCCGATCTGGCTGCCGGCCTGGCCGTGACCGCCGCTGTCGCCAGCTCGGTGATCAGCGCTCCGGCCGAAGCACAAGCCAACGAGCAAGCCGAACGCGCCACTGCCGCCACCCTGGAGACTGCCCCAGTCGAAGCGCCAGCCGTTGAAGCAGCAGCTGCTGAAGCCCCCGCTGTCGAAGCGACCACCCCGGTGGAAGTGACAGCATCGCCGGAAGTCGAGCTGGCACCTGCTCCTGAGGCCCAGCCAGTGGTTGAAGCCGCTGCCGAGCCAGCCGTCGTTGCTGAAGCGCCAGTCGTGGCCGCAGAGCCTGTGGTCGAGACCGTGACTGAAACAGTCCGTGAAGTTCGCGAAGAGCAAACAGCGTTCAACTGGGTCGCCGAGCCAGCCGTTGCCGAAGCTCCTGCTGCTGCACCGATCGTTGAGGCCGAAGTTGCTGAAGCGGTGGTCTCCGAGGCAGTAGTCTCCGAAGCAGTGGTTGCCGCTGCCGAGCCAGCCCCGGTAGTTGAAGCACCGGTAGCTGTCGAAGCGCCTGCTCCAGTGGTCGAATCCGCTCCTGTCAGCGCGCTGACCCCAAGTGGCCGTGCGCCGAACGACCCGCGTGAAGTGCGTCGTCGCAAGCGTGAAGAAGAGCGCCTGCAGAAGGAAGCCGAACTGGCTGCCGCTGCTGCTCCGATTGAACCGGTTGTTGCAGAGCCAGTTGCCGAAGTCGTCGAGGCAGCCCCTGCCCCGGCTGCCGAAGTGGCTGCCGAGCCGGCTGAGTCGGTGATCCACGAAGCACCGCGCTCCGTTCAGGAAGCCGTAGAGCAACACGAACAGGCCCAGGAAAAAGAACACGAGACCAAACCTCTCGTCTGATTCCTGAAGCCGTTAAAAAGCCCCGCCTGGTGATGCCAGGCGGGGCTTTTTTTATGTCAGCTGATCAACAGTGGGGACCGCGTTATCGTTCTTCGCGGGCAAGCCACGCTCCCACAGGATTT
>NZ_JAIQWX010000119.1 GCF_020164475.1 Pseudomonas sp. REP124
TGGTGACTGACACACCGCCTTCGCGGGCAAGCCTCGCTCCTACAGGGTCTTGGGTTACAGGCTGGAGCGGGTGCATGCAGTTAATGCTGATGGTCTAAATTTTTCCCACCACCGGCACACATCTGTTAAAACGCGAACTTCCTGTCCGTGCCGGTAATTTGCCTGATGCCTTCCGCTTTTCTCACCCATCTGCGCCGTCGCTGGCTGACGACGCTGTGCATGGCCGCGCTGGTCGTCGGCCTGCCGGTGAGTTGCGGCGCGCTCAAATACAAAGAACGCGAGTTGCTGTTCCGCATCGAACCGGGTACGGCGGGTTGGTATCGCGGCTTGCCGCAGGATGTTCAGGAATTCGACATCAAACCCGCCAGCTTCAAGGCCGGGCAAAACCTGCATGCATGGTGGTGGCCAGCGGCCCATCGCGATGCGCCGTCGATCCTCTACCTGCACGGCGTGCGCTGGAACCTCACCGGTCAGGCGTTCCGCATCGAGCAATTGCGCGCCATGGGCTATTCGGTGCTGGCGGTCGACTACCGCGGATTCGGCCAGAGCAAGGGCGACCTGCCCTCCGAGGCCAGCGTCTACGAAGACGCCCGGGCCGCCTGGGAGCGCTTCACGCAGATGCAACCGGACGCCAACAAACGCCTGATCTACGGTCACTCCCTGGGCGGCGCCGTGGCCATCGACCTCGCGGCGGACCTGGCGGCACAAGCGAAAAAGGACAAAACCGCGGTGCCGGTGCGCGGTCTGGTGATCGAGTCCACCTTCACGTCATTGGGTGATGCCGTGGCCGAAGTGGCCGGTAACAACCTGCCGGTCAACTGGCTGCCCGTGCGCTGGCTGCTGTCGCAGAAATTCGATTCCATCGACAAGATCACCGACATCGACATGCCGCTGCTGGTGGTCCACGGCCTGGCCGATCCGTTCATGCCGTCGCGTTTCAGCCAGCAGTTGTTCAATGCCGCCAACGAACCCAAGCGCTTGCTGCTGATCCCCGGCGGCACGCACAACAACAGCATGAGCCTGGGCGGCAGTCAGTATCGCCAGGCGCTCGACAGCCTGATGAAAGTCAAACCGCAGATTGCCGGGCCGACGCTGTCACGCAGCGCGCAGGACTCCTGAAAACTAGCGATAGCCCTGCGCCTGCAAATCAAACAACTGGGCGTAGCGTCCGCCGCGGCTGAGCAGGTGCGCATGATCACCGCGCTCGAGAATCGTCCCCTGATCGAGCACGATGATGTGATCGGCATTGCGCACGCTGGAAAACCGATGGGAAATCAGCAGGGTCATGCGTTCGCGGGTATGCCGGCTGAAATGCTCGAACACCGCCGCTTCGGCTGCCGGGTCGAGGGCGGAAGTGGGCTCGTCGAGAATCAGGATGTCGGCATCGCGACGCATGTACGCGCGGGATAACGCGATCTTCTGCCACTGCCCGCCGGACAGCTCTTGTCCGCCGGCAAACCATCGTCCCAACTGCGTGGCATACCCGCGATCCAGCCGCTCGATAAACGGCGCGGCCATGCCTTCGGCAGCGGCGTCGTGCCAGCGCTGCTCATCCTGAAAAGCCAGGGTGTCGCCCACGCCGATGTTCTCCCCGACGGTGAACTGGTAGCGAATGTAATCCTGAAAAATCACCCCGATGCGGCGACGCAGTGCATCTTCCTGCCACTCCTGCAAATCGCTGCCGTCCAGCACGATCCGCCCCTGATCGGGACGGTAAAGACGGGTCAACAACTTGATCAGCGTGGTCTTGCCCGAACCGTTCTCGCCCACCAGCGCCAGGCTGCTGCCGGGGGCAAGATGAAAGCTGACGTCTTGCACTGCAGCGCGACTGGCACCCGGATAACGGAAGCCGACGTTCTCGAAACGCAAACCATCCCCTGGCAGCGCGCCAACGGTCAGTCGCCCGGTGTCGATGACCACGGGTTCGGCGAGGTATTCATAGAGACTCGACAGATACAGGCCGTCTTCATAAAGACCGCTGATTGCGCTAAGGCTGCTGCTGACCGCGGACTGCCCCTGCTTGAACAGCACCAGGTACATGGTCATCTGGCCGAGGCTGATATGGCCGTGAATCGCATCGATCACTACCCAGGCATAGGCCAGGTAAAACGCGGCGGTGCCGAGCAGGCCCAGGACAAATCCCCAGCCATCGCGGCGCAGGGTCAGGCGGCGATCCTCGGCATACAGGCGCAGGAAGGTGTCGCGGTAGCGCTTGAGCAGCAGCGGTGCGAAACCGAATAGCTTGACCTCCTTGATGTAGGCCTCATGGGAGAGCAGCGTCTCGATGTAGGTTTGCTGGCGGCTTTCCGGCGCGCGTCGGGTAAACAGGCGGAAGGCATCGCCGGAGAAACGGGCTTCGGCAAAAAACACAGGTAGCGCGCCGATCACCAGCAGCGCCAGCGCCCACGGCGAAAAATGCACCAGCAACACGCCGAAGCTGATCAACATGATCAGGTTCTGGATCAGCCCCAGCGACTTCATCACCAACGCCAATGGCCGGGTCGAAGCTTCCCGCCGGACTCGCACCAGCTTGTCGTAGAACTCGGAATTTTCGAATTGCACCAACGACAACGTCTGGGCTTTTTCCAGAATCATCGTGTTGACCTTCTGGCCCAACTGCACCCGCAACAACGACTGCTGCACCGACAGCGCCCGCTGGCTGGCGGACAGCAAGGCCAGCACGCCCGCCTCCATCAGGACATAACGCAGCACCGGCCACAAAGGCGCACTGCCCTGCTGTGCGTGCAACTGCATGGCGAACACCACGGCATCGACAATCCGCTGCCCCAGCCAGGCTGCCAACGCCGGCAACATCCCGGCGATCAGGGTGGCCAGCACCAGGCCGAGGAACAGACCGCGGGAAGTGCCCCAAACCAGCAGCAATGCGCGCCTTGCCTGGTCAATCAACGAGGACACGCGCCCCAGGATCGGCTTCACGCCTCAGGCTCCGCCAAGCCCTCGACGCGCTCCCCCTGAAACCGTGCCCGATAGCGACCCGGACTTTCCCCCGTCCATTTCTTGAAGGCCCGGTGAAACGCACTCGGTTCCTGAAAGCCCAGGTGCTCGGCGATGTCGCTGATGCTCGCCCGGCTCTGGCGCAGCTGCTCGAACGCCACCGCGCGGCGCACTTCGTCCTTGATCTCCTGATAGGAACAACCTTCGCGCTCCAGCTTGCGGCGGAAGGTGCTGGGGCTCAGGTGCTGTTCTAGGGCAAAGGCCTGCAGGGTCGGCCAGTCGCTGTAATGGCTTTTGCGCAGACGCTGATGCACCTGTGAAGCCAGGCCGTGCTGATTGCGAAAGCGGATCACCAGCCATTGCGGCGCGGTACGCAGGAACACCTTGAGCGACGCCAGATCCTGAACCACCGGCAGGCGCAGGAAGTGGCTGGCGAATTCGATTTCGGTGCGCTCGGCGCCGAAGGTCAGGTTCGGTCCCCAGAGCAAGGGATCGTCGCTCAGCGGCAGGCGCTGGTGGCGGAAGTCGGCGCGGTCGATGGGAATGCGTCGGCCGCCCAGCCAGCACAGCAGGCTGATCATCAGCACCAGGAAGGTTTCTTCGCCGAAACGGCTGACGTCATCGTCTGCTGCCTGGCTTTCCAGGCTGATGATCGCGCGCTTGCCGCGCACGGTCAGGGTGCCGCGAAAGTCGCGCAGGAACAGGGCGAAATTGGCCAGGCACTGACGCATGGCCTTGTGCAGATCCGGCTCCTGGATCAGCGCGCGGCATATCAGGGCGAACGCGCCCGGCGGCATGCCATGGGAGTCGAGCCTGAAGAACTCGTCATTCAATTCGCGGATCTGTATCAGCCACAACGCCGCGAAGGCATTGGCCGGCACCCGCGCGGTGGGCTGCCCGATCAACGCCGGATCCACCCCGGCCTCTTCCAGCACGGCCTGCACCCGCTGCGGATCGCGCAGCCCGTGAATCATTGCCTGCACGAAATAGGCGGCCACCGAGTCCTTTTCCCGCATGTAAATGCTTCTCTCCCCAGGGTTGGAAATGGCAAAAAACGCCAGCGCCGTTGAACAGTTTCGGCATAGGACAACCGACCTGCCAGCTCTAGACTCGCGGCAATAGTACGCTTTCGACCGCTACCGCGGCGAAGGTATCGCAGAGGTTAGGACGAAGGACGGCAAGATGAATCTGCAAAACATCGGCGTGATCGGCGCTGGCACCATGGGCAACGGTATTGCGCAGGTCTGTGCGCTGGCCGGTTTCAACGTGACCCTGCTCGACATCTCCGAGAGCGCCCTGCAAAAAGCCGTCGCCACCGTTGGCAAAAACCTCGATCGTCAGGTAGCCAAAGAGACCCTGACCCAGGAACAGAAAGCCGCTGCCCTGGACAAGATCCGCACCAGCACCGATTACAGCCAGTTGGCCAACGCTCACATGGTGATCGAAGCCGCCACCGAAAACCTCGAACTGAAACTGCGGGTGCTGCAGCAGATCGCCGCGCAGGTCAGCGCCGATTGCGTGATCGCCTCCAACACGTCGTCGCTGTCGATCACCCAGCTCGCCGCCAGCGTCAGCCAGCCCGAGCGCTTCATCGGCCTGCACTTCTTCAACCCGGTGCCGGTGATGGGCCTGATCGAAGTGATTCGTGGCCTGCAGACCAGCGACGCCACCCACGCCCTGGCGCTGCACATGGCCACCGCTCTGGGCAAGACCGCCATCACCGCCGGCAACCGCCCTGGGTTCGTGGTCAACCGGATTCTGGTGCCGATGATCAACGAAGCGATCCTGGTGTTCCAGGAAGGCCTGGCCAGCGCCGAAGACATCGACGCCGGCATGCGCCTGGGCTGCAACCAGCCAATCGGCCCGCTGGCCCTGGCCGACCTGATCGGCCTGGATACCCTGCTGGCGATCCTGCAAGCCTTCTACGACGGCTTCAACGACAGCAAATATCGCCCGGCGCCGCTTCTCAAGGAAATGGTTGCCGCCGGCTATCTGGGACGCAAAACGGGGCGCGGCTTCCATGCCTATGCCTGAGCGTTGCTCGCGTTTCGCCGAATACCGGGACAAGGTGCTGGAGTTGTTCGCCAGCAAGGGTTTCGGTCAGGTCGGCATGCGTGAGCTCGCCACGTGCCTGGGGCTGTCCCCGGGCTCGTTGTATCACCATTACCCGAGCAAACAGCACCTGCTGCTGGATTTGATCGAGGAGTTCTACGAGGAACTGCTGGCCACCCTCGGCCGGATCGAACAGAAGGCGCCGGCCAAGCGTGACCGGCTCGCCAATCTGATCCGCGCGCACCTGAACCTGCACCGTGAAATGCCCTGCCATTTCCGCCTGGTGGAGCGTGATGGTGGCTGCCTGAACGAAGAGCAGCAGGCGCGGGTTCGGCAGTTGCGCGAGCAGTACGAGCGCCGGCTGCTGAAGATGCTCGTCGCCCGCTCCCGCCTCGAAGAGCCTGGCCTGCTGGCCGCCGGGCATGCGATTGCCGCACTGCTCAACAATGCGCCGAGCTGGATGTCTGATCATTCGCTGGATGAACAGGCGCAGGACGAGTTGCTGGAAAACATGCTCAGCGGCGCCATCGAGCGCGTGCTGGCACCACGACGTGCGTCCGAAACCCTCACCCTGGCAAGACCGTCCCCTATCCTGTAGGAGCGAGCTTGCTCGCGATGGACGCAAGGACACCGCGGGGCATCAGATTTCCAGCGTAATCGTTGACGACCATCGCGAGCATGCTCGCTCCTACAGATCGATGAACCTCATCAACCATCGGGAGCCAAGCCATGAAAATCAATCCCTACCTCATCTTCAACGGCGACTGCAAAGCCGCTTTCACCTTCTACGCCCAAGCCCTCAAGGGCCAGCTCGAAGTCATGATGACCTTCGGCGAATCCCCTGCCGCCGAACACTTCCCCAAGGACCTGCACAACCTGATCATCCACACCCGCCTGTCCGTGGGCGACCAGGCGATCATGGGCTCGGACACCACACCGGACCGCCCCGTCGATGCCATGAGTGCCTGCTCCGTATCGCTGAATGTCGACAGCATCAAAGAGGCGGAACAGGTGTTCTCTGCGCTGGCGGACGGCGGCAACGTGCAAATGCCGCTGGAAGCCACGTTCTGGGCGGCGCGCTTCGGCATGCTGGTGGATCGCTTTGGTGTGTCGTGGATGGTCAATTGCGAGAAGGATCAGTAATTCGCCTGCCGTCGGCTTTTCTGTGGGAGCGAGCCTGCTCGCGAAAAAAGCACGGCCAACGCGTGCATTCAGGCGGCACTCTTGATCGTTGACCTCCATCGCGAGCAGGCTCGCTCCCACAGGCTTTCTGGCAACTCCCCGCTCGTCTGCTAACGTCTACCTTGCAACGTTCGCTCAGCAGCCGTTCGTCCGGAGGAGATCCGCCATGCCCGCACTCGCCCCTGCCGCGTCCTGGTCTGCCCGCGTCAAATTTTCGCTCCTGGCGGGCGGCCTCATCGCCGCGCTGCTTACGCTCAACGGCTGCGCCACCGTCGACGCCCAGACCACCGCCTATGTCGGCGTCGAACATCCGGCACCTACGTTGCCCAGCGAAGTCACCGTACTGCGCTCCGAACCCCTTCGCCCGCACATCCGTCTGGGTGAAGTGCTGATCGACGCCAGCGTCGATCCCGCCCCACCGATTACCGAAGTCGAACAGAAACTGCGCGAGGAAGCCGCCAAGCTGGGCGGTGATGCCGTGGTGGTGGTCTACGACCATATCGGCACCGTCGGCGCCTATGCCAGCGGGCCATTGTGGGCTCGCGACGTGAGAGCTGTGGAAGGACGCAAGCTCAAGGGAATCGTCATCAAATACCGGTTGTAGTCGCTGACAGCTCGGCCCCGACTCTGTCGCATAACCTTTCGTCGTAAATCAAACGAGGGGCGCAATCCGCCGCCAGCTCTGGCTTGCGGCTTGCACAGGCGGGCGTAGCGGCCGCAGAACGACATATTTCTGACACGGCAGCACCTCAAACTAACGCTTAAGGGCACCAGCAACACGCTTGGTCAGTCACCGGAGAAGGAACGTGTCAACTCTCAATGAAATCGCAGCGAACCACGCGAGAATGGCCAAGGCAAAGGAAGAGGAGGCGCTTCGACTGAGCGAGCGACAGCTGCACATCGTGGGCAGCATTGAAATTCCGTCGCTGGAGAATGAACAGAAAGTGCCGCTGCATTTGATCGCCGGGGCGCAGGATGGCCATGGCGGACAGGTGGTCGGGTTTCTGATCTGATTTCCCTGGGCAGGATTTACCGGACTGGAACTGTTCGAAATACACCTTGAGCGTAAACTGAAGAGGTGCGGCACGCATCAATAGTGCTGCACCTGGAGGTGATGCCATGCGCTCAACAATCACCAGCGCCTCGATCGTATTGCTCTCACTGTTCATGCTGCCGCCCGCCAACGCAGTGTCCTCGGTCGAAGTCGACTTCAAGAATCCCGAAAAATACACCGATGCCAGCCTCGACAGCCCGGGCTACGAGCGCGGTGCCGACGCCTACGTCATGAAAGAGCTGCGCAGCTACTTCCAGAAGCTGGGCGAACGCTACCTGCCACCCGACCAGCAACTGCAAATTGAAATACGCAACATCGACCTGGCCGGCCGCTTCGAGCCTTGGCGCCCGTATGCCTATGAAGTGCGCTTCATGCGCGAAATCACCTGGCCGAGCATCGACTTGCACTACGTGCTCAAACAAAATGGCCAGATCGTGAGCCAGGAAGACGCCCGGGTCCTTGATCAGAACTACCTGCAACGTCCGGGTCGGGCCAGCAGGAGCGACCGCCTCTATTCAGAGAAAGCCATGCTCTCGGACTGGTTCCAGAGAGAGTTCAAGGGACAACATCAGGTTGGGGTGAATTGAAAAGTCGCGCGACCGGGATCATCTCCCCTTCGCGCCAAAGAAGTGGTTCAGCAGTATCAGTTCAATAACCGCCACGATAACGCAAAGCACGACAAAGCCGGTGCTGAAAACGCGCTTGCGCCCGGAAGAACCACCGTCCCCCAGCCACATCGCGCCGCTGTACCAGATGAACAACGCGCCGCCCACGAGAACGGTGTAGTACCAAAACTTGCTCCAGAATCCCTGGTGTCGCCATTGGGTCATTTGTTGTCTTCCTTGATCCGTTTTACTTGAGCGTTGCGCACAGCCCGCCAGCTTGTCGTCAGTTTGCGCAAAGCACAATGGTCGATCAGGTCAGGCTGCTGCTCGACATCAAGCCCTCGGTCAGCAAAGACACCAGAGGTTGCACCAGGTGCTGAGTGCGGGCCTCGTCGCCGATGACCGCGACTTCGGTGGTAGGCAGGGTCGGCAACTTCTCCGAAGGCTCAATGATCCGCATGCCTTCCTGCAGGAACGACGTACCAAGCGCAGTGATCCCAAGCCCTCCCGCGACCGCCGCCTGCACGCCGATCAGATTGCTGGCAAGACAGGCCGAAGACCATTCGCGCCGCACAGACGCCATCGCCTCGATCATTATCGCGCGGTAAGCGCACGGTGGACGCATCATCACCAGGCGCACGGGACGAGACGGCTCGATTTCATAGTCTTTTGCGCAGATCCATACCAGTGGCTCACGCCAGATCACCCGGCCGCGTTGCGCGGTCGCGCTTTTCTTGCGTTTGGCAATCACCACATCAAGCTGCCCGGCTTCGTAATCGGCCAACAGATCGTTGCTCAGCCCCGTGGTGAGCTCCAGTTGCAGATCGGGATACAGCTTCGTGAAGCGCGAAAGCAACTTCGGCAACTGTGTCGGCACCAGATTTTCGGAGATCCCCAGACGCAGAAGATTCACCGCCGCAGGCTCCCGGATATCGCGAAGGAAATCGTCGAAGTGCACCATCATCTTGCGCGCCCCCACCAACAGGCGTTCACCGTCCGGCGTGAGAGTCAGCACCCGGCTGGTACGTTCGAACACCTTCAGCCCCAAAACTTCTTCAAGCCGGATGATTTTCTGACTCACCGCCGATTGCGACCGCGCAATGACATCCGCCGCCGCGGTAAAACTGCCCGTTTCCGCCACGGCAATGAACGCGCGCAGCAAATCGATCTCGACATCACCTGCTTGCATGATTAATTCGCCAAACTACTGAATGCGACTAAATCTATGTGCTTCAGCTCTTGATGGCAAATACCGAATATCGTGCAATTTCAGCGTTTGAGCTTGCGCTTGTTGCGGTACTGATCGATGACCACCGCGACCACGATGATCAAGCCCTTGATGATGTCCTGAATGTACGCGTCGACCCCGACGAAGGTGAACCCGCTGGCCATCACGCCAAGGATCAGCGCGCCGATGACCGTGCCGGTGATGCGCCCTACTCCGCCCGCCAGGCTGGTGCCGCCGATGACGGCTGCGGCGATCGCATCCAGTTCGTACGACATGCCCATCCCTGCCTGACCTGTCGCCGCGCGGGCCGATGCCACCACGCCTGCCAGCCCCGCCAGCAAACCGGCGATGCTGTAGACGATGACCAGATGGCGCTTGACGTTGATCCCCGAGGTACGCGCCGCCTGCATGTTGCCGCCGATGGCGTAGGTGTATTTGCCATACTTGGTGTAGCGCAGGGCGATGTGGAAGATCACCGCCACCACCAGGAAAATGATCACCGGCATCGCGCCGTGACCGATGGCCGTGTACGGCTCCGACAGCATGCTGATCGGCTGGCCTTCGGTGTAGTAGCGCGCCAGGCCCCGGGCCGAGACCATCATGCCCAGGGTGGCAATGAATGGCGGGATCCCGGTAATGGCGATGATGCTGCCGTTGATCGCGCCCGCCAGCAGCCCGACGCCCAGACCTGCGATCACGGGAATCCACACGGGCAGATCGGTCAGCGAGGGAAACACCGCCCGGGCGAAATCCGAGGTCTGCGCCAGACTGGCGGCGATCATCGCCGACAGCGCCAGCACCGAGCCCGACGACAGGTCGATGCCGGTGGTGATGATCACTTGGGTCACGCCAATCGCCAGCAGGCCGATGATCGACACTTGCAGGATCATCAGAACCAGTCGCTGGGAGTTCATCAGGAAGCTCTGATCCCGCACGATCCAGCCGAACAATTCGAAGACCAGGCCAATGCCGATCAGCACCAGGAAAATGCTCAGCTCGGTCGGAAAGCGCCGCCGGCTCTTGGCTGCTGCCGTTGTCGGTTTGTTTTCCAGTATCGCGTTCATAAGCCCTCACCCTTCTATCGCGTCATCGACCGTGGCCAGGCCACCGCCGCATCCATTAGTGAACCGCGGACATGCCCGATGCCAATTGCATCACGCGTTCCTGAGTCGCTTCGCTGCGGTCCAAAGTGCCCATCAGATCGCCCTCGTGCATGACCATCACCCGGTCACTCATGCCGAGTACTTCCGGCAGCTCCGAGGAAATCATGATCACCGCCATACCTTCACTGGCGAGACAGGAAATCAGCCGGTAGATCTCGGCCTTGGCGCCGACGTCGATCCCCCGGGTAGGCTCATCGAGAATCAGGATTCGCGGGTTGGTCATCAGCCAGCGCGCCAGCAAGGCTTTCTGCTGATTACCACCGGACAGGGTGTCGATGCACTGCTCCAGAGACGGAGTCTTGACCCGCAGCTTTTTGCACATGTCTTCGCACAATGCGCGCAAGGCTTTCTGCTGGATGAACCCGTGACCGGCGTAGTGCGGCAGCACCGCCATTTCCATGTTTTCCAGCACCGAGAGACAGGGAAAGAGGCCACTGAGTTTGCGATCTTCGGTCAACAGAGCGAAGCCCTTCTCGATTGCCATATGCGGATCGCTGATGCGCACCACCTCGCCATCCAGACGAATCTCGCCACCGTCACTTGGGGTCACGCCGAAAATCGCTTCGGCGACGTTGGTCCGCCCCGATCCCATCAACCCGGCGATACCGAGGATTTCGCCAACGTGCAGGTCGAAAGAAACCTCCTTGAAAATGCCATCGAGCCTGAGATCGCGCACCGACAGCAGCAGCTCGCCAATCGGTTTTTCGCGCTCTGGAAAGAGCTGGCTCAACTCACGGCCGACCATCATCGAGATCAGGCTGTCGCTGTCCATGCTGTCGGCCCGTTGCAAACCGATGTAGGCGCCGTCGCGAAACACCGCCACTTCATCGGCGATGGCAAACACCTCGTTCATTTTGTGGGTGATGTAGATGATGCCTTTGCCCTGATTCTTCAGGTCGGCAATGATCGAAAACAGATGCGCGACTTCCTTGTCGGTGATGGCGGAGGTCGGTTCGTCCATGATCAGGATGTCGGAGTCATAGGACACGGCCTTGGCGATCTCGACCATCTGCCGTTCGGCGATGCTCAGATTGCCGACTTGCTCCTCCGGATCGAGATTGATCCGCAGACGTTCCAGCAGTTTCGCCGTGCAGCGGTGCATTTCCCGGTGGTCGATCATGTGCAAGCCATTGAGCTGCTCGCGACCGATCCAGATGTTTTCGGCGATGCTCATGTGCGGCATCAGGTTGAGCTCCTGGTGGATCATCGCGATCCCGGCCTGCAGCGCCGCGAGCGGTGTTTCGAACACCACCGGCTGGCCCCGCAGGCGCAGCTCGCCGGCGTCCGGCTGGTAGATCCCGGCGATGATTTTCATCAGGGTGGACTTGCCCGCACCATTCTCGCCCATGAGTGCCAGCACTGAACCGGGACGGACCCGCAGCTGCACGTCGGACAACGCCACCACACCGGGAAATCCTTTACTGACGTTGATGATTTCGAGCAGATATGGCTCTTCGACAGTGTTTGCAGCGGGCTGGGCAGCGTTCAAAGGGGTGCTCGAAACGGTCGCTGAAGCGAACATGATCAGGTACTCCATCGGCAAGGCGGCAGTCGCCGCCCTGCCTGCTCATTGTTGTTATTGAACGGACGGGCTATTTGAACTGATCGACGTTCTGCGGAGTGATCAGGCGAAACGGCACCCAGACCGCCGGCTCGACCGGCTCGTTCTTCGCCATTCTCACGGCAGTATCGATGGAACCATCGGCCTGGCCCTGAGCGTCCTGAAACACCGAGGCCGCCAGGGAACCCTTCTTCACGGCACTCAAACCGTCTGGCGTGCCGTCAACACCGGCAATCAACACACTGCCTTTTTCAACGCCGGCCTGCTGCAAGGCCATGGCGGCGCCGATGGCCATCTCGTCGTTATTGGAGACGATCGCGTCGAACTTGCGGCCCTGGGTCAACCAGTCGTTGACCAGGGTCATGCCTTTATCGCGCAGCCAGGTGCCGCTCTGCTCCTGCTCGATCCTGATGTCCGGGTATTTGGCCAGTACTTCCTTGACGCCCTTGGTGCGGTTGGTCGTGGAGTTGTTCGCAAGGTCCCCCAGCAGAATCACGATTTCGCCCTTGCCACCCATCTTGTCGGCCAGGTACTGCATCTGCATTTCACCGGCTTCCAGGTCGTTGGAGGCGACCGTCACCACGCCTTTCGGCAGGTTCAGGTCATCGGGGCGACGGTTGACGTAGACCAGGGGAATGCCGGCCTTCACCGCGGCTTCGGTGATTTTTTTGGTGGCGGCGGTATCCACCGGGTTGACCACGATGGCATCGACTTTCTGGCTGATAAAGCTTTCGACCTGGCTCAGTTGCTTGACCACGTCGCTGCGGGCGTCTTCGAACTGCAGCTTGACGCCATCGGGGTAGGACTTGGCTTTCTTGTCCATGGATTCGCGCAGATAGGTGAGCCAGGTGTCATCGAATTGGGACATGCTGACGCCGATCTTCATATCGGCCAGGGCAACGCCGCTGGCGAACATCAGCGACAGGGCAAGGGAGGCAAAACGGATCTTGGTCTTCATGAAAAGTCTTTCTCCACATTCTTGTTGGTTTTATGGATGAGGCGTGACGATTTCAGTAAGCGGACAAGCTGGAGGAGCGTTAAACAGGTGTGTATGGATTTTCTGGAAATGACTGTATTGGAAAATTTTTTCCATATCAATCGGTTTTAGAATTTTATTCTGATTTTGTTCCGTGGCTCGCAAACGGGCTCAATCGCACCACTTGCTGTTGTTCGAAACTCAGTCGCGCGGCGTCTAGCACGCGGGTGGTCGCCAGGGCGTCACGAGGATCCACGGGCAGCGGACCAGCGCCTTGCAACGCACGTTGCAGCTGCAGATAGAACTGATTCCAACCGCCTCGCTCGGACGGTACCCGTTCGCGCTCTTCGCCATGCTCGAACCAGCCCCAGCGCCGATGCTCCTCCACGCCCCAACGATCGCCTTCGGTTTGCGGCGAAAGCCCGGTCAGCGCCAACGCCTCTTGCCCATCCAGACCCTCGACGCTGTAGCAGCCTTGAGTGCCAGTCACGCGAAAGCGCGGGCCGGGAGTGTTTTGCAGGCAGTTGCCGGTCAGATGCGAGATCACGCCACTGGCATGGGTCAGTGACACAAAGAAGCCGTTATCGAATGCCTGGCTCGGGTCCCGGTTATCAAGTTCGGCGTATACCTGAGCCACCGGACCGAACAGCAGCAAGGCCTGATCCACCAGATGACTGCCGAGATCGCGCAAGTAACCGCCGCCACTGGCGACGTTCACCGCCTGGGGAGCGTAACGCTCGATCCGCGACTCAAAATGTCTGACCTGACCGAGCGCGCCAGACTCGATGAGTTTGCGCACCGTCAGGAAGTCCGAGTCCCAGCGTCGATTCTGATAAACGCTGAGCAACACGCCCTGGCGCTCGGCCATGGTGATCAGGGTCTGCGCCTGTTGCGCATCGGCCGCGAACGGCTTGTCGCTGACCACGGCGACACCATGCTCGATGCCGTCGAGCACCAGCGCCGGACGCCCCTTGAGTGGCGTGGACACCACCAGCACGTCGATGCCAGCCTCCACCAACTGGCCGATGCTGTCGAAAGCCGGCACACCTGGATGGTCAGTCGCCAACAACTGTCGGCGCGACGCTGAACGGGTGACGACACCCACGAAAGTCGCCGCCGGCAAGCTGCTGATCAGTGGCGCATGAAAGAACCGACCGCCATGGCCGTAACCGACGAGTCCGATACGCATGAATCAACTCCTTTTCAGGTGAGCCGTGGCCGAGCCTTGGAAGCAGGATTACCCGCGAAGAGCCAGGCACATTCAGCATCAGTGCGACTGGCCGGACGCCTTCGCGGGCAAGCCTCGCTCCTACGGGAAATCGGTGTCAGTTGTAGAAGCTCGGGCGATCAGGGAGGGCAACCTTGACGATCGCTGCGCTGGTCTGCGCCTCGATGCATGCATCGGCGGCCACCGCGGCGGCGAAGCCATCCCAGGCCGACGGCCCACCAATCCGCCCGGCGCGAACTCCGTCGATGAACGCTTGCAACTCGACGTCATAGGCGGCGATGAAGCGATCCTTCCAGTCCATCAGGATGGCGTTGGACAGCTTCGCCCCGCTGCGCATTTGCACCTGGGAAGGTTCCGGCAGTTTGGCAATGCCGGTCTCCCCCACCACCTCGCATTGGATGTCGTAGCCATATTGGCAATTGACGAAAACCTCGACGTCGATTCGGGTGCCCTTGACGGTTTCCAGCAGCACGATCTGCGGGTCTTTCAAATGTGCGAGGGCCTTGCTGCTCTTGCGCGGGAACACCACTTGCACCGACACGTAATCGTCATCAAGCAACCAACGCAACACATCCAGTTCATGGATCAGCGTGTCGGTGATCGCCATGTCGGTCTTGTAGTGCTCGCCCACCGTGGGATTGCGGTGCGCACAGTGCAGCATCAGCGGTTCGCCGATCTGGCCGCTGTCGATCACCGATTTCAACGCACGATAGCCTTCATCGTACGGACGCATGAAACCGACCTGTACCAGCCGCTTGCCGTGGGCCACTTCCGCTTCGACGATCTTGCGGCAACCTTCGGCGGTGACGGCCAGCGGTTTCTCGCAGAACACCGGCTTGCCCGCGGCAATCGCTGCCAACACGAATTCTTCGTGGCTAGGGCCCCAGGAAGTGACGAGGATCGCATCGACCTCCGGCGCCTTGATCAGCGCATGGCCGTCGGGATAGACCTCGGCCGTCAGCTTCAGATCGGCTACGACCTTGGTCGCCTGCTGCAGATTGATGTCGGTGACAGCCACGACCTGGCTGTTGAGCAGTGTCTGGCTGCAACGACGGATGTGATCCTGACCGATGGCGCCGGTGCCGATGACGCCTAACCGTAAAGGACTGGAAAGCAGTGACATGTGAGAACTCCTTATTGTTCGATTCAAAGCAATCAGTACTGACGGGCCTTGGCCAGTCGTTCGTTAATGGTTTGCGCCACTGCATTGGTGCTAGCGCTGGTGGACACCTGGGCCACGCCGACCCGCCACCACGACAGATACCCGTGGATCATGGTCTTGGGCAGCACCTTGATGTCGATCAGCGTCGACACCGCCTGCAAACGCGCATCGGTCAACGCAGCCTGCAGCTCTTCAACGGTGGTCACCTTGTAGGTCTTGCAGCCATAGGCCGCAGCGCTCATGGCGAAATCCACCGGCACGAAATCACCGTCGAGCTTGCCGGTCTGCGAGTTGCGGAAACGGAACTCGGTGCCGAAGCTGTCCATGCCGTTGCCCATCTGCAGGTTGTTGATGCAGCCGAACGCGATGTTGTCGAACAGCACCACATTGATCTTGCGTCGCTCCTGAATCGAGGTCGCCAGCTCCGAGTGCAGCATCATGTAGGAGCCATCGCCCACCAGCGCATAGACTTCGCGCTCGGGTTCGGCGAGCTTCACGCCCAGTGCGGCGTTGATCTCATAGCCCATGCACGAATAGCCGTACTCGACGTGGTAGGTGTTCACGCCCTTGCTGCGCCAGCTGCGCTGCAAGTCACCCGGCAGGCTGCCGGCGGCGGCGACGATCACCGCGTCATCGGCGAGGCCGTCATTGAGCACACCCAGCACGCGGCTCTGGGTCAGGCAGGAGCCGGTCAGCTCAATGAACTCACGCAGCACCGCCGGGTCCATGTGGTCGTTGATTTCCGGCTCGAAATCCCGGGTCTGGTATTCGATCCGGTTCAGGCGATGCACTTCCTCGTCCAGCCGGGCTTTGGCCAGTCGCGGTTGATCGCCCCATTCGGAGCGGAAGTCGCCCAGCGCTTTGGCCAGCGCCAGCAAACCGGTTCTGGCGTCCGCCAGCAGTTGCACGCCGTCGAGCTTCAGGGCGTCGCACGGGCAGATGTTGAGGTTGAGAAATTGCACATCCGGGTGCTGGAACAATGATTTCGATGAGGTGGTGAAGTCGCTGTAGCGGGTGCCGATACCGATGATCAGATCTGCCTCCGCGGCCAGCAGGTTCGCCGCCAGGCAACCGGTTTCGCCGATGCCGCCCACGTTCAGCGGATGGCTGGAAACCACCGCACTCTTGCCGGCCTGGGTTTCGGCGAAAGGAATATCGAAGCGCTCGGCGAAGGCCTGCAATGCGCTGTTGGCGCCGGAATACCTGACCCCGCCACCGCAGATGATCAGCGGTTTGCGCTTGCCTTTGAACAGCGCCAGCGCATCCCCCAGCATCGCTTCGGTGGCTGGACGGCGTTCGATGCGGTGCACACGTTTTTGCAGGAAATAATCGGGATAGTCGTATGCCTCGCCTTGCACGTCTTGTGGCAGGGCCAGCGTCACCGCGCCGGTTTGCGCCGGGTCCGTGAGCACGCGCATCGCGTGGATCGCCGCTGTCATCAACTGCTCGGGACGGTTGATGCGATCCCAGTATTTACTGACGGCCTTGAAGGCGTCGTTGGTGCTGATGCTCAGGTCGTGGAACTGCTCGATCTGTTGCAGCACCGGGTCCGGCTGACGGCAGGCGTAGACATCGCCAGGCAGCAACAGCAACGGAATGCGGTTGGCGGTCGCGGTGGCGGCAGCGGTCAGCATGTTCGCCGCGCCGGGCCCCACCGACGCCGTACAGGCGTAGATTTTGCGCCGCAGGTGCTGCTTGGCGAAACCGATCGCCGCGTGGGCCATGCCTTGCTCATTGCGACCCTGATGGACGATCAGGTCGCCGCTGTCCTGCTCCAGAGCCTGCCCCAGTCCCAGCACGTTGCCGTGACCGAAGATGGCGAAGACCCCTGCGACGAACTTGCTCTGCACGCCATCGACTTCGATGTACTGGTTGTCGAGGAATTTCACCAGGGCCTGGGCCATGGTCAGTCTTGTTGTGGTCATGATTCGTTCCTTCAATACGGCCAGAAATCCTGTGGGAGCGCGCCTGCTCGCAATTGCGGTCTGTCAGGCGATCGCGCTGTTGAATGTGCCGCCGTCTTCGCGAGCAGGCTCACTCCCACAGTCGGGTGTCAGTTCAGGGATTTCTGCAGATGGTCCATGCTCGCGCCGATGGCCCGCTCTATATCCGCCAGGCCGTGGATGCTGTCGGCGAATGGCTCGAACGACAGGTAGCCGCCGTAACCGCTGGCGAGCAGGGTTTCGATCTGTGCCGCGTTGCCGAGGATGTCGCCCTCGCCTACAAGCACCCGGTGGCCATCACGAATGCTCGTCAAGGGTGCCTGGGCATCCTCGACACCAGAGATGTGCACCAGCCCGGTCAGCTCGGGGAAAAATTCCTGCTCCCCGGACAGGTGATGATGGAAGGTGTCATGCACCAGACGAAACACATCCTGAGCGCCGATGGCCTTGATCGCTTCCACCGCCGGGTGCTTGCGACGCAGCGAACACTCTTCGAAACCCAGAGGCTCGATAAACCCGAGAATCCCGTGATCGCGCAGGATCGGCGCCAGCTCCGTCAACGCTGTGTACAGGTCTGCGGCACGCTCTGCTTCATTGCGTGAATCGCCACGATCATTGAGTGGGCACATCACCAGCCCCCGGGCACCGCAATCGCGTGCGTAGGCGGCGAGTTTCAGGGCTTGCAGGCGACGCTCGGCATTCCACACATCAAAGGGATAAAGCGCGTTGATCGACAGTACGCAAATGCCTCTGGCTGCGCACAATTCGCGCACTTGCTCAGGCGTGGTGCCGTCCTCGATCTCGACACCTTCGAGGTCGTTACGGATCTCGATCGCGTCCGCCTTGAGGGTCGCCGCCAGTTCGATGAACGCCGGCAATGACAGGCGCGGGGCGACCATCCGGTTCAAGGCGAAACGCAGGGGTTTGCTCATTATTGTGGTTCTCCGCCAGACGTTGAGGTTCAGAGATCGAGCAGCCAGCTGTGCTGCGGATCGTTGTGGAACTGCCAGACGCGTTTGGGTCCCGCCATTACATTCAGGTAATAAGACTCGTAGCCATAAGGCACGCTGACCGGGTGATAGCCCTTGGGCACGACCACCAGATCGTTGTTCTCCACGGCCATGGCCTGATCGATGCTGCGGTCATCGGTGTAGACCCGCTGGAACACGAAGCCCTGCGGCGGGTTGATCTGGTGGTAGTAGGTTTCTTCGAGAAAGCTCTGGTGCGGCAGATCGTCGGTATCGTGTTTGTGCGGCGGATAGCTCGACGAGTGCCCAGAGGGGGTACGTACTTCCACCACCAGCAGCGAATGGGCGGGTTCGCTGTCGGGCAGAATGTCGCAGACGTAACGGGTGTTCGCCCCTTTGCCGCGCACGCTGCGTTTCATGGTCTCGGGTTTGATCAGGCGCGGCCCGAGCTGAGTTGTGGCGCTACCCGGAGCGGCGCATACGGCGATCTGCACATCACTCAAGGCCACCACCTGCGCCTGAGTACCGGGTGGCAAATAGGCGGCGAAAGGTGATTTGTCTTCGAACACCGACTGACGATCGCCGATGTTGTCCCAGGCAAACGCGCCCTGCTCCGGCGCTTCACCCTTGATGTTGACCCTTCCGCTGAGCAGCACCAGGCACAATTCCTGATCACCTGCACTGACCGGCAGCGTCTCGCCGAGGCTCAATCGGTAAGCGGCGAAACCGACGTATTCCAACTGACCTTCGCCCAACTCGACCTGGGTCCGACCGCGGGCATTGCTTTTCACCAGCAGACTCATGGCGCGACCCTCTCGTCGAGCAACGCACGCAAAGTGTCGTAGCCTTTTTTCGCGTAGACATAACTCGGCGCCACCGCCGGGTCCTGCTCGGCTTCGACCACCAGCCAGCCGTGATAATCGGCGTCCAGCAACACATCGAGCAGTGCGCGAAAGTCGATATCTCCATCGCCCGGAACGGTGAAGGTGCCGTTGATGATGCAGTCCGGGAAGCTCCACAGGTTGTTGCGCGCCAACTGCACCACGGGTTTGCGCACATCCTTGAAATGCACGTGGCAGATTCGCCCGATGTGTTTGCGCAACACCTGCAAGGGTTCACCGCCGCCCATGTAGCAATGGCCCGAATCGAACAGCAGGCCGACTTCGCTGCCGGTCAACGCCATCAGAGTGTCGATGTCCGCCGGCGATTCGACGTAAGCGCCCATGTGGTGGTGATAGGCAAGGCGCACGCCTTGGGACAGGGTGAAACGCGCCAGTTCAGTGAGCTTGTCGGCGTATTCCTGCCACGCCTGTTCGGTGTGAAACCGCGGGCGCTCGACCAGTGGAATACGCTGGCCCTGGATGGAGTCGGCAACCTCACCGTACACCAGCACACTGGCGCCGTTCTTCGCCAGCAACTCGACATGACTGCCGATGGCGTCGATTTCCTCGGCCACGGAACGGCGAGCCAGGCGGCTGGAGTACCAGCCCGATACCAGCGCCAGGTCATAGGGACGCAACACATCGCCCACGCCCTTGGCATCCTTGGGAAACTTGCCGTTGAGTTCGAAACCTTCGTAACCGATCTCCTTGCCTTCGCTCAGCGCGGTGCTCAGCGGCGTCTCGCCACCGAGGGACGGCAGGTCGTCATTGCTCCAGGAGATCGGGTTGATGCCAATTCGGATTGCGGGCATGGCTGTACCTTTTATTGTTTTTCCAGCACCTTGAAACGTGACATGGACCCTTGTGGGAGCGAGCCTGCTCGCGATCAGGCCTAA
>NZ_JAIQWX010000012.1 GCF_020164475.1 Pseudomonas sp. REP124
TTTGAAAAACAAAATCAAAAGATCGCAGCCTTCGGCAGCTCCTACAGGTTCACAAAACCAACGAACACCGCAAAACCCTGTAGGAGCGAGGCTTGCCCGCGAAAGCGCCAGATCAGCCAACATCAATGTTGAATGTACCGGCCCTTTCGCGGGCAAGCCTCGCTCCTACGGGTTTTGTGTGATCAGACCAACGCACTCCTGCGCTTGAGTTCGCTGTTGAGAATGAAGTCATTCTCCGAATAGTCCACCGGACAATCGATCACATGCACCCCAGGCTCGCCGATGCAGCGTTCCAGCAGCGGCAGGAAGCCTTCGGCGCTGTCGACCCGATGGCCTTTGGCGCCGTAGGCTTCGGCGTATTTGACGAAGTCGGGGTTGCCGTAGTCCAGGCCGTAATCGGTGAACCCCATGTTGGCCTGTTTCCAGCGGATCATGCCGTAGCCGTCGTCGCGCAGGATGATGACCGTGAGGTTCATCTTCAGGCGCACGGCGGTTTCCAGTTCCTGGCTGTTCATCATGAAACCGCCGTCACCGCACACCGCGACCACCGGGCGGTCGGGGTAGACCAAATGGGAAGCCATCGCTGACGGCAGGCCGGCGCCCATGGTTGCCAGGGCGTTGTCCAGCAGCACGGTGTTCGGCCGGTGGGCCTTGTAGTTACGGGCGAACCAGATTTTGTAGATGCCGTTGTCCAGCGCGACGATGCCTTCGGAGGGCAGGGCGCGACGTACATCGGCGACGAAACGCTGCGGGTAGATCGGGAAGCGGTTGTCGTCGGCGCCTTCGATGATCTGCGCTTCGTTGGCTTCACGGATCGCCATCAGGCGGCTGAAATCCCAGTGCGGCTGGACTTGCAGCGCCTCGCCGATCTGCCACACGGCGTTGGCGATATCGCCCACCACTTCGATCTGCGGGAAATACACCGGGTCGACTTCCGCCGAGCGGAAGTTGATGTGGATCACCTCGGTACCGCCACGGACCATGAAGAACGGCGGTTTCTCGATCACGTCGTGGCCGATGTTGACGATCAGGTCGGCGGCCTCGACGGCGCGATGCACAAAGTCACCGGCGGAGAGGGCAGCGTTACCGAGAAAGCGCGGGTTACGCTCGTCCACCACACCTTTGCCCATCTGCGTGGTGACGAATGGAATGCCGGTGTTATCGATCAGTTGCTTGAGTACCTTGCAGGTCATCTTGCGGTTGGCCCCGGCGCCGATCACCAGGATCGGGCTGCGAGCGGCCTTGAGCTTTTCCACGGCGCCTTCGATGGACTTGGTTTCGGCCAGCGGACGACGCACCAGACTTGGCGGAATCGGCATGCTTTCAGTCTGTTCAGCGGCGATGTCTTCAGGCAGCTCCAGGTGCACGGCACCGGGCTTTTCTTCTTCGGACAGGCGGAACGCCTCGCGCACCCGGGAGGGGATGTTGTCGGCGGACGCCAGCTGGTGGGTGTATTTGGTCAGCGGCTGCATCATGCCGACCACATCGAGGATCTGGAAGCGGCCCTGCTTGGACTTCTTGATCGGCTTTTGGCCGGTGATCATCAGCATCGGCATGCCGCCCAAATAGGCATAAGCGCCGGCGGTCACCAGGTTGGTCGCGCCAGGGCCGAGGGTCGAGAGGCTGACGCCAGTCTTGCCGGTGAGGCGGCCGTAAGTCGCGGCCATGAAGCCTGCCGATTGCTCGTGGCGGGTCAATATGAGCTTGATCGGCGACTTGCGCAGGGACTCCAGCAGGTCAAGGTTCTCTTCGCCGGGAATTCCGAACACGAACTCCACGCCCTCGTTTTCCAGACATTGCACTACGACATCGGCAGCCTTGGCCATTTTGTTCAGTACCTCGGGTTGGGGAGTCGGGGAGTGATGAGGACACCGTCTTCAATACTGCATCGCGCAGTATCGCCTCATTGCCATGGCGCGGATTACCGTTGGTCTGGCCGAGGCGTTTGCCGATGCGCTTGAATCGGGCTCCAAGGAGGCGCTGACTATCCTAGAAAGGCAGAACCTGCGAGAAATTCACTGGCCTGATTTTGGCCGTCATCTGGCGGCTGGTTATTGAGCGGCGCTGGAGGTGCTCGATGCTGTCCATGTTCACTGAAAGCCCGTTGCTCGGCGCCTTGGCTCTGATCCTGATCGACACGGTGATGTGGCGAATGATCGGCTCCCGGCGGCACAACTGGAAAGTGCTGATAAGGCTGGTCATTTTCCTGCTGTACAGCCTGCTGCTGTTCAATGAAGGCCTGAGCCCTCTGGAACCGGCGCCCGCTGGCGACAGCGTACCGTTGCAGATGGCGGCCACGGCGCTGCAGATCGGCTGGTGGCTGTTCGGTGCTCGGACCCTGACGGTGATGATCGGTGCGGTGATGATGCAGCGGGTCGGGCATACCGGCCGGCTGATCCAGGACCTGCTCGGCGCGGTGATCTTTCTGGTGGCGGTGATTGCCGCGCTGGCCTACGTGCTCAATCTGCCGGTCAAGGGTGTGCTGGCGACCTCCGGCGCCCTGGCGATCATCGTCGGCCTGGCGTTGCAAAGTACCCTCAGCGACGTGTTTTCCGGGATCGTCCTTAACACCACCAAGCCGTATCAGATCGATGACTGGATCGCCATCGACGGCACCGAAGGCCGGGTCACTGACATTGATTGGCGCGCCACTTTCCTGCAAACCTCCCAGGGCAGCATGATCGTGATTCCCAACTCGATGGCGGCCAAGGCCAAGATCACCAACTTCAGTCGGCCCAGCGACATGTTCGGGGTTTCGATCAGTCTGCTGATCAGCCCCCATGTGCGGCCGAACCGGGTGTTCGACGCGCTGGAACGGGCAGCACAAGGATGCCGCGCGCTGCTGACCAAACCCGCACCCAAGGTCACGATCAAAAGCACCGGCAGCGGTGGCGTGGAATATGAGGTCAGCGGTTTCGTGATTTCCATGGATCAGAAGCGGCTGGTGCGCAATCAGCTGTTCGACCTGGCGTATCGGCATTTGCTGGCGGCGGGGATCAATTGGTTGTCGACGGTGGAAACCAACGAACCGGTAAGGCATACCCGGGCGCGGGCGTTACTGGATCACTCGGCCATTTTCGCCAACACCTTGAGTGATGAAGAGAAGGACAGCGTCAGCAAGAACATGACCCGCCAGGCGTTCCAGCCGGGGGACATGATTCTGCCGGGCGGGGAGATCAGCGAGCACCTGTACATCATCGAATCAGGCGTGGTGACGGTGGCCCTGGCCCGCGCGGGCGTGAAGTTCGAAGCCGGACGCATGGGGCCGGGGGAGGTGATCGGCGAGGCCGGGATCGTCTCGGGCAAGGCCTTGCCTGCGGATTTCGCCGCGCTGACGTTCTGCTATCTGTACCGGATCGACAAGGAATACTTCCGGCCCTGCGTGGAAGCGCGGCATGACATCAGCGAAGCGATGCGGGCGCTGGTGGATTTTCGTTTGCAGATTTCCCAGACATTGTTGCAGGAAGAGCCCAAGGCCATCGAGAAGAAGGGGTTCCTGCAGTGGCTGCGTAGCCGGGTCTGAATCCATTCCCCTGTAGGAGCGAGCATGCTCGCGATGGACTCAAATACACCGCGGGGCATCAGGTTGCCCGCGTTAACGTTGACCACCATCGCGAGCATGCTCGCTCCTACAGGGGGTGTGTTTTTCCTTAAAAATCGAGGAGTCCCACCATGTCCCATCCCGTTCTCAAACCCGGCGCCGTGGCCGTGATCACCGGAGGCGCCGCCGGCATCGGGCTGGCCGCCGCCAAGCGTTTCGCCGCCCTGGGCATGCGCGTGTGCATCGCCGATCTGGGGGCGCAGAAGTTGCTCGACGCCGCCGAGGAGCTTGCTGGTCACGCCTTGGCGGGGGCCGAAGATGTGCTGGCGCTCGAAGCCGATGTGAGTCGCGAAGGCGACCTGACTAACCTGCGCGACCGGGTGCTGGAGCGTTTCGGCGCGGTCGATGTGCTGATGAGCAACGCCGGGATTCAGCCGGCGACCACAGCGCTCGACAGTGCCAATTGGCAGCAGATGATCGAGGTCAATCTGTGGGGCGTCATCCGCAGTACGCAGGCATTCGTGCCGGGCATGATCGAGCGCGGGCAACCGGGCCTGGTGATCGTCTCCGGCTCCAAGCAGGGCATCACCACGCCGCCGGGCAATCCGGCCTACAACGTGTCGAAGGCTGGGGTGAAGGTGTTCAGCGAGTCGCTGCAACATCAATTGCGCAACACCCCCGGTTGCGCCATCAACGCCCATTTGCTGATCCCGGGTTTCGTCTTCACCGAACTCGCCGCCCAAGGCCGCAAGGACAAACCCGCCGGCGCCTGGACCGCAGAGCAGACGGTCGACTTCATGCTGGAGCGCCTGGAAGCCGGCGATTTCTACATCCTCTGCCCGGACAACGACGTCCCCCGTGCCCTCGACGAACGCCGAATCCTCTGGGCCGCCGGCGACATCGCCGAAAACCGCCCACCGCTGTCCCGCTGGCACCCCGATTACGGCAGCGCCTTCGAAACCTTCGCAAAAACCAAATAACAACCCATCCCCCTGTAGGAGCCGAGCTTGCTCGCGATGGTCGCCAACGATAACGGGGGAAACCTGACACCCCGCGGCGTTCTTGCCTCCATCGCGAGCAAGCTCGGCTCCTACAGTTGGTCGTCAACGATAACGCTGGCAGCCTGACACCCCACGGCGTCCTGTCGTCCATCGCGGGCAAGCCTCGCTCCCACAGGTCTATTCCTGTAGGAGCCGAGCTTGCTCGCGATGGTCGTCAACGATTACGCGGGAAACCAGACACCCCGCGGCGTCCCAGCCTCCATCGCGAGCAAGCTCGGCTCCTACAGTGAACGGATGTCGCGGAAACAAAATGATTGAAAAAAACTGTCATAAGCTATAAAGGAAAAGGACACCGGCATATCGCTAACAATCAGTAAAAGAGTATCGCCAGTTTCTGGCTCATGGAGCGCTGATGAGTTTTCGTCAATTGACCGGCTCGCCACGGCAATCGAGCGGCGACGACCTGGTCGCCTCTCAACTGATAGGGAATTCGGAGACTGCCGCGGTGGCGTACGCCGGCAACGACGACAAGATCGAAAAACTGCTCGACTCAGCGCGAAACTGGCCCCATACCACGGCTTGGGCCGTTTACCGTGCCGGTGAGCAAATGTATCTGGTCGGGCAGGGCGATCCACGGGGACAGTGGCCCGCGAGTATTTCCAATGAAGAATTCGACGCTTTTTGCCGAACCCGGCGCCTGCAGCGCTGGCCGACCGGCAAGGGCGAAAGCGTGCTCGGCTGGCTGCTCGCACCCGTCGATGACGCCGCGGAGCCCGCGCTCGCCGAATTTGCCCAGCGCCTGGGCATTCAGGTGCAGACCAACACCCTGGCCCGCGCGCAGATCACTCAGCGCGTGCTCTATGAAATCACCTATCTGGCCAGCTCGACCCGGGACCGTTCGGTATTTCTGGTCGGCGTGCACCAGCTGCTGGCCAGCCTGATCGATGCCGAGAACTTCTACCTGGCGCTCTACGATCCGCACACCCACAAAATCGACTATCCGTACTACGTCGACAAAATCGACGTCGATGCCCTGGAATCCTCGAACTACGAATACCTGGACCCGAATCGCCTGTCGTTGACCGGCCAGGTGCTGACGTCCGGCCAGCCGTTGCTGATTGACTCCGCCGGGATCCTCCAGGCCCAGGCCGAAGGCCGTTTCTACTGCGTGGGCGACCGTCCCGAGTTCTGGATGGGCGCACCGCTGAAAAACGCCTCGGATGAAGTGTTCGGCATGCTCGCCATGCAGGTGTACGAGGTGTCGCGCACCTACAGCGCCGAAGACCGTGCGCTGTTTTTGGTGGTCTCGCGCCACGTGGCCATGGCCCTGGATCGGATTCTGCACCGCGAGGACCTGGAACAGACCGTAATGCGCCGTACCCTTGAACTGTCGGCAGTCAACGACGCGCTGCGCCAGGAAGTGGCCGAGCGCGAACGCGCCGAACATCTGCAAAACGCACTGTTCCAGATTGCCGAGCTGTCGAGCCAGCCGGGTGACATGGCTGAGTTCTTCCAGACCCTGCACGGCATCGTCGGCGATCTGCTGTTCGCGCAGAACTTCTACATTGCGATGTTCGACGACGCGACCACCGAAGTGACCTTTCCCTATTACGTCGACGAGCGCCAGACCGTGCGCCCGGCGGCGCGGCGTGGGCGCCGGGGTCTGACCGAGTACGTGATCCGCCAGCGTCGGCCGTGCCTGATCGACTTCGACGAGGCGGGTCGCCTGTCCGACCAGGGGGAAATCGAAATCGACGAGGCATTCCGCTCCCACTCCTGGCTTGGCATCCCCTTGTTCGATGGCGACATGGTGCGCGGCGTGCTGGCGGTGCAGAGCTATACCGCGCAGGTCAGCTACAGCCAGCGCGACCAGGAACTGCTCACGTTCGTGTCGCGGCACATCGATACGGCGTTGTCGCGCCGCACCGCCGCCGAAGCGATCCATGCCGCCAATCTCAAGCTCGAGGCCCGGGTGCAGAACCGAACCCGTGAGCTGGACCACGCCAACGCCAAGTTGCAGCACGAAAACTCCCACGATGCCCTGACCGGGCTGGCCAACCGCACTTACCTGCAACAGCGCCTCAATCTGGCCTGGTCGCGGTTCGAAAGCGAAGGCGGGCAACTGGCGGTGATGTTCATCGACCTGGACCGTTTCAAGATGGTCAACGACAGCTTCGGCCACCATTTTGGCGACCTGTTGCTGATGCATGTCGCTCACCGTCTGCGCAGTTGCCTGCGGGAAACCGACATGCTGGCGCGACTGGGGGGCGATGAGTTCTCGGTGCTGGCGCCGGAGGCCTCGCTTGAGACGCTGATCGAAATCGGCGAGCGGATCCTCGCGGCGTTCGACCTGCCGTTTTTCATCAATGGCCATCAGGTCTTTTCTTCCTGCAGCATCGGCATCGTCAGTGCCGACAGTCAGTTCCATAACGAGCCCGCCGACCTGCTGCGCGATGCCGATGCGGCGATGTACCGGGTCAAGAGTGCCGGGCGTGACAGTTATGCGGTGTTCAACCAGGAAGTGCGGCGTGAGGTGTCCGATCAGGTCGAGCGGGAAGGGGCGTTGCGTAACGCGCTCAAGCGCACCGATGAATTGCTGCCGTACTTCCAGCCGATCGTCAGTCTGGAAACCGGTGAACTGGTGGCGCTTGAAGCCCTGATTCGCTGGCACCAGCCGGGCGGGCGGGTGATCGCGCCGGGCGAGTTCCTGCCGGACGTCGAGGGCCTGCGCCTGATCGGTCGACTGGACCTGTACATGCTCACCCGCATCGCGGTGATCCTCGCCCAGCCCGAGCACGCCAACTGGCCGGCGGTGCACGTCAATTGCTCCAGCTACAGCATGGCCCGCCCGGAATTCGCCGGCGAAGTGCTGGCACTGCTGGCGCGTCACGGCGTCGAGCCTTCACGCATTTGCCTGGAGTTGACCGAAGGCGCACTGGTGGCCGAACCGGCCATCGCCCGCCTGACCATGCAGCAACTGGCCGATAACGGCATGTCGGTGGTGCTCGACGACTTCGGCGCCGGGTTCTCGTCCCTGAGTTACGTGCACCAGTACCGGTTCAGCGGCTTGAAGATCGACAAGTCCTTCATCCTCGAACTCACCAGCAGCCCGCGCAGCCGCGCCATCGTGCGAGCCATCGTGCGCATGGCCGAGTCGTTGGATTTGAGCGTGGTGGCCGAAGGCGTAGAGGACGAACTGACCCTGGACCTGCTGCGGGAAATGGGCGCAGGGCAGGCCCAGGGCTACTACTTCGCCAAGCCGATGAGCCTGGAAGATCTGTTGGCCAGCCCGTTGCTATAAGCGACACTACAAAACCTGCGGACCGCACCAATTACCGTGGGAGCGGGCTTGCCCGCGATGAGGCCCTTTCAGCCAGCATTCATGTTGCTGACCCACCGCCATCGCGGGCAAGCCCGCTCCCACAGGGTCAATGAACAATCATAAAATCCTGTGGCATCCATCAATTCTGGTTTTGATCGGTAGGCACTTCCGTCCAGCTGTCATCCGGATCGAACAATTTCATCGCCAGCGCCAGTTTTTCACTGTTGGGCCCCAGGTCTTTTTCGAACACCTGCCCGTCATGGCTGATCATGAAGCTCATGACCCCGGTGTCGTCGTACTTCGCCGGCCAGGCGATCAGGGCAAAGCCGCGGCTCATTTTGTCGCCGATCAGGTAGCTGTAGGCGCCGCCCGGGGCTGACGGGCCCTGGCCCTTGAGGATGCGGAAGTGATAACCGTGCCAGTCCTCCAGGGTCGAGGCGTTGCCGAACAGCGGGCCCAGGGGGCTGATCTGGCCGCTGTCGTCGTCCGCCCAATACAGCCCGTCGTGTTCACCAGGGGTGCTGAAAATCTTCTGCGCGTATTCCAACGCACCGTCACCATCACGATCCTGCGAGGCATAGTCCATCTGCGCATCGTGATAAGTCAGCACCGACTGCACCGTGGACAGCTCGTTGCGGCCAATCCGGCGAGCACGGATTTCAACGGCCCCGGCCTTCATGTCGAAGCGCCAGCCGTTCTTGTCCTTGACCATGGGGATGGGCATGGTCCAGTGATCGGGGCCGACCGCCAGAATGGCCTTGCGATCATTGGGCTTCTGGATCTGATGCTGCTCGTGATACTGCTTGAGAAATGCATCGACATCCTCGCGCTGCACACCTTCACGGGGAATCACGCTGCGCCAGTCCTCGCCCAGAAGCTCGGTCAGCCGCGCCTGATCGGCATGCTCGGTCCCCAGCGCCTTGACGAATTCCTCGGCAGCCTTTTCCGGCGTGGAAAACGCCTCCTGTGCCGCTACAACCCCCGACCACAAAAGACTCGCGGTGATCGCCAGGACAGGTGCCAGGAGGCCCATGAACACTTTGACTCGACTTGGATTGTTCACCGGCGGCCCCCCCTCGAACGCATCGGGCTGGACGGTCTGCTGATCTGGTGACCGGAAGACCGCATCGAGCTTGGGCGCTGGGCGGATGCCTGGCTGGCCCGACCCCGCAGGGCCTGCGCATTGGATTGAGAAGGTGAGCGCGCACCGGCGAATGCGTTGTTGCGAGCACTGCCGGGACTGGCGGCCGGGCGCTTTTGCGCGTTCTGCCGAGAAAAGGTCGAATCCTGCCGGCGCTGGTTCACCTGAGCGTCCTGCCTTCTGGGTTGCTGGTTTTCGCGAGTGTTTCGTTCACCCTGGTTACGATTTGCGATCTGATTTCGGTCCACGCCCTGGCCCCTGTCCGCGGCGCGAGGCCTGTCCGCACCGCTTTGCATGCGATTGCCGGCCGCCATGCCCGACTGCGCCTGACGCGCCTGATCACGGGCCTGCCGGTTACTGGTGGCCGGTCTCTCGATGCCGCTTCGGTCCATGGCGCTACGGGCGTTCTCACGGGCCTGGGCGCGCTGGGCGTTGTCGCCGCGAAAGGCATCGCGCTGAGTCGCTCCGTTGAGTTGCCGACCGTATTGCTCGCGGCTGCGCTGGTCGCGATAGGGCACGCCTTGGCGATTGACGGCGTTGTGCTGCCACTTGTTCTGGTTATTGGTGATCTGGTTGTTGCGGTTGATGTTGTTGTAGCGGTTCACGTCCACGTCGATGTCGTTATTGCCCCAGTCACAATCGCCCCAGAGCGAAGCGACGATCGCCACACCGGTACCGAACGCCAATCCGGCCACCAATGCCTGGCCCGGGTAATAGGCGGGCGGCGGCGGGTAATAGACAGGTGGTGAAGCCGGATAAGCCCAGGTGCCGTAAGTGGTGGTCGGGTTATAGGTCGGCACGTACACCACCTGCGGATCGGCGGGCTGGATGATGATTGTGGACGAACTGGCCGGAGCAGGGGCCGGCGCTGAAGACGACGAGGACGACTCCGGCGCGGGAGCGGGCGCCGCTGCCGGCGTGATGTTCTGCACCGTGACGTTCTGATACTGGTTGCTCTGCAGGTTGCCGGCGGCCTGGGCCTGATGCCGCAAGCGCTGCACCGCGCCCATTACATCATCAGGTTGCGCGAGAAACGCATCCCCCAACCGCTGCACCCAGACCGGATCCTGCCCCAGGGTCGCCAGCACCTGCGGGAAGGCGACCAGCGCCTGCACGCTCGGGTCCCAGGGCTGGTTGGCCACCTGTTTGACCGCATCGTCACCCTTGGCTTTCGGATTGGCCTTGGACCAGGTCACGGCCTCCGCGATTTGCCCGGGGTAGGTGCTGGCCATCAGCACCTGGGCCAGCAACGGGTCCGGATACAGCGCGATCGGCGCGACCATCTGATCCAGTTGTTCCTGATTGAAAACCGGGTCCTTTGCCACGTCTGCGGCTGGCGTTGCATCGGCGGTGGTGGCCGTGGCACTGGCATCACCCGCCGTGGCTGTGGCGGTCCCATTGCCGGCGGTCGCTGTCGCCGTGCTGTTGCCCGTGCCGGCAGTCGCCGTGGCCTGCACCGTCTGCGCCAGGCAAGCGGAGCCATTGATCAACAGTACGACCGACACCGCGTAAAACAATGGAATGCGCATCATGCTCTCCATGTGGCTGCTACAGGTACGTCTTCCTGTTCGGGAATTTCAGTACAGCTGATTTTCGATGTCTTTGCCGGGCAAACACCGGCCATTCATCCCGCCGCAGAGCAGCGGATTCACTGCGCTCGCAACAGATGAGCGTTGTGGTCGATCAGGGTTTGCAGGACCTCCACCGAGCCGTTGATCGCGAACTGAGCGCCCATGCACACCAGCAGAAAACCCATCAGCCGCGAGATGGCTTCAATGCCCGATTGGCCCATGATCCGCATGATGAATCCCGAGCAGCGCAGGCAGATCCAGAGGATCAGCGCGGTCAGGATGAAGATCAGCGGCGGGGCGACCAGCAGCACCCACGGCGGGAACAGGGTGTTGTTCTTGATGGTGGCGGCGGCGCTGATGATCATCGCGATGGTGCCGGGTCCGGCGGTACTGGGCATGGCCAGCGGGATGAAGGCGAAGGTCGGCTGCTCCGCGGTGCTGGCCCCGGCAACGATAGGCTGGGGTGGCGGCGGAAACAGCATCTTCAAACCCATGATCACCAGAATCCCGCCGCCGGCGATGCGCAGGCCCGGGATGGAAATGTTGAACGCGTCCATGACGAAGGCACCGATGTAGTAGGTGACCGCCATGATCAAAAATACATAGAACGACGTCAGAAAAGCCTGGGTGTCCTTTTCCTTCTGGCTCAGTCCCTTGCTCAGGGCAAGGAACAGCGCCACGGTCGTCGGCGGGTTGGTCAACGGCAGGAGTGCCAGCAACCCGAGCCCGATAGCGTTGAACAAGTCTGTCATATCGAGCCCGGGGTCCTTTCGTTCAGTGCCGCGCGATTAGCGCGAGGTCTGGACCTTCAGCACTTCGGTATAAACGGCGTCGACCGTCTGACCTTCCTTGAGGTTCTTCATGCGCGCTTGCAGGTCGGGATCCTCGACCTTCACCACCCGCAGTTTCCCTTCCGGAGGCATCAGGGTCACCTCGTGGGTTTTCAGGTCGATCTTGGTGATTTTCGAGGTGACCTTGACCTGGCGCACGGCTTCACCGCCGGGGTTGGGATTATCCTTGGTCGCACGGACGGTCATCGCCTCGTTGCTCATGCTGGGGGCGCCACCGACGGTGGTGTCCAGCACATAAGCGACCGAGCGGATCACCTGGATATCGACGGTATCGCCGACCTTCAGATTGTTCAGGTTTTTCGCCTGGTCAGTGAGCTGCAGGGGCACCGGTTGCTGGTCCGGACCTTCGATGGTGACCTGGTAGTTCGCCGGATCGACGGCCAGGACCTTCGACACAATGTGGCCTTCAATGGCGCGGCTGCCCAGCGGAATATCGGCGGCATGAGCCGTCAGGCTGGCGGTTGAAAAGAGGGAGGCGAGGGCGACGGCAGAAGCAAGAGAGCGGATAGATTTCATAAGCCTGTTTTTCCATTCAATGGTGTGACAGAACGAATCCGTTTGAAGCGCCTGCAGGTCACTCGAAGTGTTCGGGATTGACCGTATCTCCGGACTTCATATTCAGCTGCACCCGTACATCTTCGAACATGAGGTCATAGTGCTTGTGCATTGAGCCGATGCTGCTCATGGACTTGGGAATGCCGTATTTCTCGGCGATTTGCGTCACGTTTCGGGCGAAGTTGTAGGCCTCCTCCTTGGGCAGAAAGAACGTCTCCTTGATTTCCTTGCCCTGGATGCTGCCGTGCATGGTGAACAGCATGCCCTTGCCTAGCTTGGGATCGCTGCTGACTTCGTAATCGAGGTGAATGTTGTAGCTGACATCGTTGTCGTTCAGCGCATGGCGCTCGATGTGCAGATGACCTGGCTCGAACATGGCCATTTTCTTATCCCCTTTTGGAAACCTTTGTCCGGGGCAGGGGATCAGCCTGCCCGGAACTTGGTGTTAGCGATAGCTGATCCCCGGTGCGGCGGTGCTCACACGGGTCCCGGCCTTGCCTTGAACGATCGCCTCGATATCCGAGAGCGAACCGATCACGGCGACCTTTCCAGTATGGCGGGCGAATTCGCAGGCTGCCTGAACTTTGGGCCCCATGGAGCCGGCGGCGAACCCCAGGCGCTCCAGTTCGTCCGGATGGGCCTGGCCAATGGCTTTCTGGGTTGGCTTGCCGAAGTCGATGAAAGCGGCGTTGACGTCGGTGGCGATCACCAGCAGATCGGCCTCCAGTTGCTCGGCCAGCAGCGACGAACACAGATCCTTGTCGATCACCGCCTCGATGCCTTGCAGCTTGCGGTTTTCGTCATACATGGTCGGAATGCCGCCGCCGCCCGCGCAGATCACGATGCTGCCCTTGTCCAGCAACCACTTGATCGGGCGTATCTCGAAAATGCGCTTGGGTTTGGGGCTGGCGACCACGCGGCGGAACTTGTCGCCGTCGGGGGCGATGGCCCAGCCTTTTTCGGCGGCCAGTTTCTCGGCTTCGTCCTTGGTGTAGACCGGGCCGATGGGTTTGGTCGGGTTCTTGAAGGCCGGGTCGTTGGCGTCGACTTCGACCTGGGTCAAGAGGGTGGCGAAAGGCACCTCGAAGGCCAGCAGGTTGCCCAGTTCCTGTTCGATGATATAGCCGATCATGCCTTCGGTTTCGGCACCGAGCACGTCCAGCGGGTAGGGGGTCACAGAGGTGTAGGCCGCTGCCTGCAGCGACAGCAGGCCCACTTGAGGGCCATTGCCGTGGGCGATGACCAGTTGGTTGCCGGGATGGATCTTGGCGATCTGTTCGGTGGCGATCCGGATGTTGGCGCGCTGGTTGTCAGCGGTCATCGGTTCACCCCGGCGAAGCAGGGCGTTACCGCCCAGAGCAACGACGATACGCATGGTGCAGTCCTTCCAGAAAGAGAAGTAAGCGGTCTGCTCGGTCCCTTGTGGGAGCGGGCTTGCTCGCGAAAGCGTTGGGTCAGCTGAACATGAATCGACTGACATGCCGCCTTCGCGAGCAAGCCCGCTCCCACATTGGGTTGTGTTTCTTCAGTGGGAGCGGGTCCGTTTGTTAGAGGTCAGCCAAAGTCGACACCAGAATCGCCTTGATGGTGTGCATGCGATTTTCCGCTTGCTCGAAGGCGATGCAGGCTGGCGACTCGAACACGTCATCGGTCACTTCGATGCCGTTTTTGAGGTGTGGATATTGCTCGGCAATCTGCTTGCCGACCTTGGTGTCGCTGTTGTGGAAGGCCGGCAGGCAGTGCATGAACTTGGTGCGCGGGTTGCCGGTGGCTTTCATCAGGTCGGCGTTGACCTGGTAAGGCAGCAGTTGCTGGATACGCTCGGCCCAGGCTTCCACTGGTTCGCCCATCGACACCCAGACGTCGGTGTGAATGAAGTCCACGCCCTTGACCGCGGCCTTCGGATCTTCGGTGAGGGTAATGCGGGCACCACTTTCTTCAGCGTACTTATTGCAACGTTCCACCAGATCGTCGGTCGGCCACAGCGCTTTCGGCGCGCAGATGCGCACGTCCATGCCCAGCTTGGCGCCGATCAGCAGCAGCGAGTTACCCATGTTGTTGCGTGCATCGCCAAGGTAGGCATAGCTGATGTCGTGCAGCGGCTTGTCCGAGTGTTCGCGCATGGTCAGCACGTCGGCGATCATTTGCGTCGGGTGATATTCGTCGGTCAGTCCGTTGAACACCGGCACGCCGGCGAATTTCGCCAGTTCTTCGACGATTTCCTGCTTGAAGCCGCGATACTCGATCGCGTCGTACATGCGCCCGAGCACCCGGGCGGTGTCCTTCATGCTTTCCTTGTGACCGATCTGCGAGGAGTTGGGGTCGATGTAGGTAACGTTGGCGCCCTGGTCATAGGCAGCGACTTCGAAGGCGCAACGGGTGCGGGTCGAGGTCTTTTCGAAGATCAGCGCGATGTTGTTGCCTTTCAAATGCTGCTGCTCGGTACCGGTGTATTTCGCGCGTTTGAGGTCGCGGGACAGGTCGAGCAGATAGCGCAATTCGCGAGTGGTGTGATGTTCCAGGCTCAGCAGATTGCGGTTATGAATATTGAAAGCCATGGTGGGTCTCCCTGAAATTAATAATCGATCGGATCGCGGACGATCGGGCAGGTCATGCAGTGGCCGCCGCCACGTCCGCGTCCCAGTTCGCCGGCGCTGATGGTGATGACTTCCACGCCGGCCTTGCGCAGCAGGGTGTTGGTGTAGGTGTTGCGGTCGTAGCCGATGACCACGCCGGGTTCCACCGCCACCACGTTGTTGCCGTCGTCCCACTGTTCGCGTTCGGCGGCGAAGGAATTGCCGCCGGTTTGCACCACGCGCAGGGTCTTGAGCTTGAGGGCCGCGGCCACGGTATCGAGGAAGTTGGTTTTTTCCCGACGGATGTCGATGCCACCCGGTTTGCTTTCGTCGGGAGTCAGGGTGAAGGCGACGATCTGGTTCACCACTTCGGGGAAGATCGTCACCAGGTCGCGGTCGCAGAAACTGAATACGGTGTCCAGGTGCATTGCCGCGCGGGACTTGGGCAGCCCGGCAACGACGACTTTTTCCACGGCCTTGTTCTTGAACAGGTTGATCGCCAACTGGCCGATGGCCTGGCGGGATGAGCGTTCGCCCATGCCGATCAGGACGACGCCATTACCGATCGGCATCACGTCGCCGCCTTCGAGGGTGGAAGCGCCGTGATCCTTGTCCGGATCGCCGTACCAGATCTGGAAGTCGGCATTGGTGAATTGCGGGTGGAATTTGTAGATGGCAGTGGTCAGCAGGGTTTCCTGGCGGCGCGCCGGCCAGTACATCGGGTTGAGGGTCACACCGCCGTAGATCCAGCAGGTGGTGTCGCGGGTGAACTGGGTGTTCGGCAACGGTGGCAACAGGAAGCTGGAGTTGCCGAGGAAGTCGCGGAACATCTGGATCGCCTTGCCGCCGAACGAGTCCGGCAGGTCATCGCCCGAGACGCCGCCGATCAGGAACTCGGCGATGTGGCGCGGCTCCAGGCTACGCAGCCAGGAATCTACTTCGTTGATCAAGCCGACACCGACGGTATCGGGGGTGATTTTGCGCGACAGGATCCAGTCCAGTGCTTCAGGGATGGCGACGATGTCGGTCAGCAGGTTGTGCATTTCCAGCACATCGATCCCGCGTTCGCGCATTTTGGTGACGAAATCGAAGTGGTCGCGTTTGGCCTGGGCCACCCACAGCACATCGTCGAACAGCAGTTCGTCACAGTTGTTCGGGGTCAGCCGCTGATGGGCCAAGCCTGGGGAGCAAACCATGACTTTGCGCAGTTTTCCGGCTTCGGAATGAACGCCGTACTTGACTTTTTCCGTGGTCATTTCTGTGATCCTCCAGATAAAAAAGCAGTCGTTACAAGGTCAGGAAGCCGTCGTAGAGACCGTAGGCCGCCACCAGGGCGCCTATGACCACTGCGGCGAAAATCAGCTTCTCGACGTGGGTGAATACCGGTTGTTTGAGTTCGAGCTTGGCCTTGGCGAACAGGATCGCGCCGGGGGCATAGAGGAGGGCGGACAGCAGCAGGTATTTCATGCCGCCTGCATAGATCAGCCAGATCGCGTACAGCAGCGCGATGGCGCCGATGAACAGGTCCTTGCTGCGCTCCGATGCTGCGTTTTCATAGCTTTCGCCGCGTACCGCCAGAAGAAATGCGTAGGCCGCCGACCACAGGTAAGGCACCAGGATCATCGAGGTGGCGAGGTAGATCAGCGACAGGTAGGTACTGGCGGAAAACAGCGTGATGATCAGAAACAACTGCACCATCGCGTTGGTCAGCCACAGGGCGTTGACCGGCACATTGTTGGCGTTTTCCTTGCGCAGGAACGCCGGCATGGTGTGGTCCTTGGCGGCGGCGAACATGATCTCCGCGCAGAGCAGGACCCATGACAGCAGGGCACCGAGCAAGGAGATGATCAGGCCGACGCTGATCAGGATCGCACCCCAGTCGCCCACCACGTGCTTAAGCACCGCAGCCATCGACGGGTTCTGCAGTTTTGCCAGTTCCGGCTGGGTCATGATGCCCAGCGACAGCACGTTCACCAGTACCAGGAACAGCAGCACAGTGATGAAACCGATCACGGTGGCGCGACCGACGTCACTGCGCTTCTCCGCCCGCGCCGAGAAAATGCTCGCGCCCTCGATGCCGATGAACACCCACACGGTGACCAGCATCATGTTGCGCACCTGGTTCATCACGCTGCCCAGATCCGGGTTTTTCACGCCCCAGATGTCGGCAGTGAAGATCTCCAGTTTGAAGGCGAACAAGGCGATCAGCACGAACAGCACCAGCGGCACGATCTTGGCAACCGTGGTGACCACGTTGATGAACGCCGCTTCCTTGATCCCTCGCAAAACCAGCAGATGCACGGCCCACAGCAGTACGGACGCGCCGATGATCGCCGCAACCGTATTGCCCTCGCCAAAGATCGGAAAGAAGTAACCCAGGGTGCTGAACAGCAGCACGAAGTAGCCGACGTTGCCCAGCCAGGCACTGATCCAGTAGCCCCACGCCGAAGAGAAGCCCATGTAGTCGCCAAAACCGGCCTTGGCGTAGGCGTAGACCCCGCCGTCGAGGTCAGGCTTGCGGTTGGCCAGGGTCTGGAACACGAAGGCCAGGGTCAGCATGCCGACCGCGGTGATGGCCCAACCGATCAGCACGGCGCCTACGTCGGCACTGGCGGCCATGTTCTGTGGCAAGGAGAAAATCCCGCCGCCGATCATGGAGCCCACAACAAGGGCTACCAATGCACCCAATCGCAACTTTCCGGGAGATTCAGACATGTTGACTCCATTGTGCGAGAAGAGAGAATGCAGACTATTTCCATACGCTGTTCAATCAACTGACCTGGATCAATGGCATACAACTGCGGCGTTAGTGAGTGACCTAATAATATGCAGATCAATTAACTAATGGCCGCAAAAGCCTTTTCCAGAGGCTTTGCTGTTAAGTGGCGGATACAGCTGAATTAAGACATTAGTTCACTTTTTTTTATTGTAAAGAATAGTTCTCGTTTTTGGATCCTGTACCTTTTAGTTACCTGGGCGAAATTTAAAATGGATTTTTAATTTCGATTGGCTATAACTCCTATCCACTTGGCATTAGCGCAAATTTATTAATGCGCTATCGTCCAAACAGGTTGATTTCAAGCATTCGATGGCCTTGCAACTCAAGTCTTACCGTGGAGGGAGACACAGGTATGTCGCAGCCGACACAGAAGCTTCGCTTGAGTGCGCTGATAGCGCTGGTGGTCGGTTCAATGATTGGCGGCGGGATCTTTTCACTGCCGCAGAACATGGCGGAGCGTGCCGACGCTGGGGCCATTCTGATCGGTTGGGGAATCACGGCGGTGGGCATGCTGACCCTGGCCTTCGTATTCCAGACCCTGGCCAATCGCAAGCCGGAACTCAACTCCGGTGTCTATGCCTACGCCAAGGCCGGTTTCGGCGATTACATGGGTTTTTCGTCTGCCTGGGGTTACTGGATCAGTGCCTGGCTGGGCAACGTCGGCTACTTCGTTCTGCTGTTCAGCACCCTCGGTTATTTCTTTCCGGTCTTTGGCCAGGGCAATACGCCGATTGCCATCGGCTGCGCCTCGGTGCTGCTGTGGGCCGTGCACTTTCTGGTGATGCGCGGGATCAAGGAAGCGGCGTTCATCAACCAGGTGACCACCGTGGCCAAGGTCGTGCCGCTGATCATGTTCATCGTGATTGCCGCCGTCGCGTTCAAGGCCGATATCTTCACCCGTGATATCTGGGGTAGTGCCAATCCGAGTTTTGGCAGCGTGATGGACCAGGTGCGCAACATGATGCTGGTGACCGTGTTCGTGTTCATCGGCATCGAAGGGGCCAGCGTCTATTCGGCCCGGGCGGAAAAACGCTCCGACGTCGGCCGGGCGACGGTGATCGGTTTTCTCGGGGTGCTGGCGCTGCTGGTGCTGGTGAACCTGTTGTCGCTGGGGATCATGAGCCAGCCGGAACTGGCGACCTTGCAGAACCCGTCGCTGGCGGCTGTGCTGGAGCACATCGTTGGGCCGTGGGGTGCCTTGCTGATCAGTATCGGCTTGGCTGTATCCCTGATTGGCGCCTTGTTGTCCTGGGCGTTGCTGTGCGCTGAAATCCTCTTCGCCACGGCCAAGGACCGCACCATGCCGGCCTTCCTGACCCGTGAAAATGCCAACCACGTACCGGTCAATGCGTTGTGGCTGACTAATGGCATGATTCAGCTGTTCCTGCTGATCACCCTGTTTTCCGCCGGCACTTACACCAGCCTGATCTACCTCGCATCCTCGATGATTCTGGTGCCGTACCTGTGGTCGGCGGCCTATGCGGTGCTGCTCAGCGGACGTGGCGAAACCTACGAGCAAGGCTCGGCGCAACGCACCAAGGACCTGCTGATCGGCGCCATCGCCCTGGGTTATGCGGTGTGGCTGTTGTATGCCGGCGGGGTCAAATACCTGCTGCTCTCGGCGTTGCTTTATGCACCTGGGGTGATTCTGTTCGCCAAGGCCAAGCGCGAGCAGGGCCAACCGCTGTTCACGAACATAGAGAAAGGCATTTTCGCCTGTGTTCTGGTCGGCGCGGGGGTGGCGGCCTATGGGTTGTACAGCGGTGTGCTGTCGCTGTAGCCGCATCCACCTCCTTTCATTGTTGTCATTGGTCCGTATTCGCGAGGGATTGAACATGGCAAAAGGCAAGAAAGACGCGAAGAAGAAACAGCCCGCAGAAGAAACGAAATTGAGCAACAAAGACTACCTGGCTCAGTTGCGCCTGTTGCACGTCGAACTGGTCAAGTTGCAGGAGTGGGTGAAGCAGGAGGGCGTGAAGATCTGCGTGATCTTCGAGGGTCGCGACGGTGCGGGGAAGGGCGGGACGATCAAGGCGCTGACCGAGCGGGTGAGCCCGCGGGTGTTCAGGGTGCTGGCACTGCCTGCGCCGACTGATCGGGAAAAGAGCCAGATGTATCTGCAACGCTACCTGCCGCATCTGCCGGCGGCTGGCGAGATCGTGATCTTCGATCGCAGCTGGTACAACCGCGCGGGCGTCGAGCGGGTGATGGGGTTTTGTACCGAGGAACAGGCGCAGAAATTCCTCAAGACGGTGCCGGCGGTTGAGCGGGCGATCGTTGATTCGGGGGTAATCCTGCTCAAGTACTGGCTGGAGGTCAGCGAGGAAGAACAGACCCGCCGGCTGGAGGCGCGGATCGAGGACGGGCGCAAGATCTGGAAACTGTCACCGATGGACCTGAAGTCCTACAGCCGCTGGTACGACTACTCCCGCGCCCGCGACGACATGTTCAAGGCCACCGATACCGAGTACGGGCCATGGCTGGTGGCCAACTCCAACGACAAGCGCAGGGCGCGGTTGAACATCATCACCGATCTGTTGAGCCGCATTCCCTACAAGGAGGTCAAGCGCGAAAAGATCGTCCTGCCGAAACGCCAGAAACCGGGAGGCTACCGCGAAGCGGATCACCCGCTGCGGCATGTGTCCGAGAAGTTCTGAAGCATCAACTGCCGAATGTGTAGGAGCGAGGCTTGCCCGCGAAGGCGTCAGTTGGTCCGACATCAATGTTGGATGTGCCGGCCTCTTCGCGGGCAAGCCTCGCTCCTACAGGTCCCGAGACCGACCGCAAAATCTGCGAAATATGCAAAACCCTGTGGGAGCGGGCTTGCTCGCGAAGGTGTCAGATGGGCCGGCATCAATGTTGGATGTGCCGACCTTTTCGCGGGCAAGCCCGCTCCCACAGGTATTGTGGGAGACACAGGCCTGTTTCAGGACCCGGACGCTGTCAGCTCATCCGCCTTGGACACCCAGCCCCCACCCGTGGCCTTGTACAGATCGACCATCGAGGTAAACACCTGCCCACGTGTGCGGGTGTAGTTGATTTCGGCGTCGAACAGGCTGCGTTCGGCGTCGAGCACTTCGATGTAGCTGGTGTAGCCGTTGTCGTAGCGCAGCCGGGCGAAGTGCGCGTAGGTGCGCAGGGCGTCGACCTGGCCGGCCTGGAAGGCCATTTGTTCGCGGGATTTGCTCGAGGCGACCAGGGCGTTTTCCACATCGCCGAAGGCCGATTGAATGGCTTTCTGATAGGTCAGCAGCGCTTGCTTTTGAAAGGCTTCGGCCTGTTTGACTTGCCCGGAAATCGCGCCGCCGGTGAAGATCGGCATGCTCGCCGCCACCCCATAGGACCAGGTGGCAGCCGGCCCGGTGAACAGGTCCGAGAGCTGGTTACTGACCGAACCGAGCATCCCGGTCAGGGAGATGGTCGGAAAATACTGGGCCTTGGCCGCGCCGATCTGGGCGTTGGCCGAAATCAGATCCAGTTCGGCCTGACGCAGATCCGGCCGGCGCTCCAGCAAATCCGACGGCAACCCGGCTGGCACCGCCGGCAGCGTCAGTTGCGCCAGACTGCGTCCGCGCAGAATCGGCCCGGGGTTGCGACCCAGCAGAATCGCCAACAGGTTTTCCTGCTGCGCCACCAGCGGCTCGAATTGCGCCACCGAAGCCTGGGTGCGCTGGTACTCGGAGAGGTTCTGCGCCAACTCCATTTCCGAAATGACCCCGGCCTCGAAGCGCTGTTTGAAGATGCCGTAGGAATCACCCCGAACCTTGGCCGTGGTACGGGCGATTTCCAGCTCGCGGTCCAGATCCCGCAGGGTGATGTAACTGGTCGCCACCGACGACACCAGGCTCAGGATCACACTGCGCCGTCCTTCCTCGGACGCCAGCAGATCGGCGCGGGCCGACTCGTTCAGGCGCCGCAGACGACCCCAGATATCCAGCTCCCAATTGACGCTGAGCAGTGCCTGATAATTGTTGAACACCGGATCGACCGACGAATCCAGCGGCACCGGGCCGTTGTCCCGCGGCGAGCGGGTACGCTGACCCTGGCTATCAAGCCCGACCTGAGGAAAGAACAGGGAGCGGGTTTCAACATAGCGCCCCTGGAACTGCTCGACCCGGGCTGCGGCGATCTTGATGTCCTTGTTTTCGAGCAGGGCGCTGCGAATCAACTCATTGAGCACCGGGTCCTGGAACTGTTCCCACCACAGGGTATTGGACAGGTCCTTGGCTTCCTTGTCCGCGTAACGGTAGGCCGCCGGGGTGTCGATGTTCGGCGCCTGATAGTCGGGGCCGACCATGCAGCCGGTCAGGCTCAAGCCCAGGCATAGACAAAGCGGGAAAGAGTTCTTGCGCATCTCAATCCCCCTCATGCTTGTTTTGCGCCGCCCCGTCAGGGATCTGCGCAGAAGGTGTCTGGGCTACCAGTTTTTGCTTGTCGTCCTTCTTGCCGGTCATGCGCTCGATCAGGAAGTAGAAGACCGGAATGAAGAACACCGCGATCACCGTCGCCGCCAGCATCCCGCCGATCACTCCGGTACCGATGGAGTGCCGGCTGTTTTCGGATGCACCGACCGCAATCGCCAACGGCACGCAACCCAGAATGAACGCCAGCGACGTCATCACGATTGGCCGCAGGCGCTCTTTCGCGGCGGTCATGGCCGCATCGTACGCCGACATCCCGGCTTCCCGGTTCAATACCGCGAACTCGAAAATCAGAATCGCGTTCTTCGCCGCCAGGGCCACCAGCATGGTCAGCCCGATCTGGAAATACACGTCATTGCTCAAGCCCCGGATCAACACGGCGAGCATGGCACCGAAGATGGCGAACGGCACCGCCATCAGCACACCCACCGGCAGCGACCACTTTTCGTACTGCGCCGCGAGGATCAGGAACACCATCACCAGGCCGAAGATGAACACCTGGGAGGACGCGCCACCGCTCTTTTTCTCTTCGAACGCTTCGCCGCTGAGGGCCAGGGCATAGTCGTCGGTCATGATCTCGGCGCTGATCTCTTCCAGCGCCGCCAATGCCTGACCGGTGCTGTAGCCGGGGGCGGCGTTGGCGGTGAGCTTGACCGCCGGGAAGTTGTTGAAACGGGTCAGAAGGTCGGGCCCGGTGACGTAGCGGGTGGTCAGCACGGCTTTGAGCGGCACCATGTCGAGGTTCTTGCTGCGCACGTAAATCTGTTGAAGATCTTCGGCTTTGAGACGGTAGGCCGGCTCGGCCTGCAGGATCACCTGCCACAAGCGGCTGAACTTGTTGAATTGCGAAACGTACAGCGAGCCGAACATGGTCTGCATCGCGCTGTAGACGTCTTCCACCGGTACACCCAGGGACTCGGCCTTTTCCCGGTCGACATCCACCATCAACTGCCGTGAATGCACGTTGAAGGTCGAGGTGACGGCGCCCAGTTCCGGACGTTCCTTGGCCTTGGCCACCAGAGTGCCGACCATCTCGGCCAACTGGTCAACGTTGCCGTCGCCCTTGCTCTGCACCCAGACCTCCATGCCGCCGGTGGTGCCCAGGCCCGGAATCGACGGCGGGTTGACCGGCAGAATGATGCCTTCCTGCACGGTAGAGAAGGCATGGGCGGCTTTCTGGATCACCGCCGGCGCGCTTTGTTCGGCGATGGTGTCGGAGTCCTTGTAGCGGCCTTCGAAATCCTTGAAACCGACGAAAAAAGCACCGGCGTTGTTCTTGTTCTGGCCGTCCAGCAGGCTGTAACCATTGACGATGGCCACGCCTTCCACCGACGGGTCGTTCTGGAAGAAATCACTGGCCACCTGGCCCACCGCGCCGGTGCGATCGAGGCTCGCGGCATCGGGCATGATGATCGCGCCCAGCAGGTAACCCTGGTCCTCCGGCGGCAGGAAGGCGCTGGGGATGCGATTGCCCATCAGCACGATCAGCACGATCATCCCGGCAAACACCAGCAAGGCGAGGGCGAAACGCTTGATCATGAACGCCACCGAGCGCGAATAACCGTCGGTCATGCGCTCGAAGCTGCGTTCGAACCAGCGGAAGAATCTGTTCTTTTCACCGTGCTGCGGCTTGAGCAGCAGGGCGGCGAGGGCGGGGGACAGGGTCAGGGCCACGAGGCCTGAAATCACCACGGAAATGGCGATGGTGATGGCGAACTGTTTATAGAGTTGGCCGGTGATCCCACCCATGAACGCCACCGGAATGAACACCGCACAGAGCACCAGCACGATGGCAACCACGGGGCCTGCCACTTCGTCCATCGCCCGTTTCGCGGCGTCCTTGGGGTTCATCTTGTGCACGTGCATGTTGCGCTCGACGTTCTCGATCACCACGATCGCGTCGTCCACCACGATACCGATGGCCAGCACCATGCCGAACAGCGTCAGCATGTTCACCGAGAAGCCCAGGGCGGTCATGCCGATGAAGGTGCCGACAATCGACACCGGCACCGCAATCACCGGAATCAGCGTGGCGCGCAGGCTCTGCAGGAATAGGAACACCACGATCACCACCAGCACCAGGGCTTCGAAGAAGGTGTGGATCACCTCGGAAATCGACGCGCGGGTGAAGGCGGTGGTGTCCATCACGATCTTGTATTCGATGCCCTCGGGGAAGGTGGCCTTCATGTCCGAGAGGGTCTTGGTCACCGCCGCCGAAACGTCCAGGGCGTTGGCCCCAGGTTGCTGGTACACCGCAATCAGCGTCGCCGGTTTGCCCTGGTAGGTGCTGCGCAGCGAGTAGTCCTTCTGCCCAAGTTCCGCCCGGCCGACGTCCTTGAGCCGCACGATGGCCGCGCCTTCGTTGCTGGCGCGCAGGATGATGTTTTCGAACTCCGAAGGCTCGGTCAGGCGACCCTTGGTGGTCACCGCGAACGACTGCTCCACGGGCGAGCCGGTCGGTGACTGGCCAACCCGGCCCACGGCGAATTGCTGGTTCTGGTTGGCCACGGCTTTCTGCACATCGGCCGCGGTGATGCCCAGTTGCGCCATGCGGTCGGGCTTGAGCCAGATCCGCATCGCGTAGTCAGGTGTGCCGAAAATACTGGCCTGGTTGGCGCCGGGAATACGCTTGAGCGCGTCCAGCACGTAGAGGTTGGCGTAGTTGGCGACGTAGGTGCTGTCATAACGGTCGCCATTGGAGTAAACCGCCAGCACCATCATGAACGCCGAGGATTTCTTCTGCACCTGGATGCCTTGGCTCTGCACCGCGTCGGGCAGTTGCGGCAGGGCCAGGTTTACGCGGTTCTGCACGTCAACCTGGGCCAGGGCCGGGTCGGTGCCGATCTCGAAGAACACGTTGAGGGTCATGTTGCCCGTCGCCGAGCTCGACGAGTTCATGTAGATCATGTTGTCGGCGCCGTTGACCTGCTGCTCGATCGGCGCAGCGACGTTGTTGGCCACCACCTGCGCATCGGCGCCGGGGTAGGTGGCCGCCACGGTGATTTGCGGCGGCGTGATGTCCGGGTACTGGGCCACCGGCAGCGACAGCATGGCTACCGCGCCGGCCAAGGTGATGACGATGGAGATAACGGAAGCGAAGATTGGCCGGTCGATGCAATAGTGGGAAATGCTCATGGCGCTTTCCCACCGGCTGGCGGAGTAGTGGGGCCGGCCTTGATGGTTTGTCCGGATTCGGCGGGGACCGGCGCCTTGACGGCCGCCTCGTTGATTTTCAGCGGTGCTCCGGGCGCTACCCGCAGCGCGCCATCGACCACGATGCGCTCGCCGGCTTTCAGGCCTTTGTTGATGAACCAGTTATCACCTTGCCATTCGCCCACCTCGACCACCCGTTGCTCGGGTTTGCCTTCGCCGTTGATCACCCAGACGAACTGGCTTTTCGCGCCTTCGAGCACGGCTTTTTGTGGTACCAGGATCGCATTCGGCCGGGTCGCGCCCTTGGCCAGGGCGCGCACGAACTGGCCGGGACGCAGCAGCCCGTTGGGGTTGGCCAGCACCGCGCGGACCAGGAAGGTGCCGGTGTCCTGGCTGTAGGACGGCGCGGTGAAGTTGACCTTGCCGCGTTCCGGAACGGTGGTGCCGTCCGCCAGGACGATTTCGACGATAAAGTCGCTGCGTGGAGGGAAGACCAGGTGTCCGGCGGCGATTTCGTCGCGGTATTTGAGGGTTTCGTTTTCCGAAAGGCTGAAGTTGACGTACATCGGGTCCATTTGCGACACGGAAGTCAGCAAGCCTGATTCGCCCGGTGTGACGTAGCTGCCTTCCTGTTTTTTCGCGTCGCTGGACAGGCCGTTGAGCGGCGAGGTGATGGTGGTATAGCTCAGGTTCAGTTGCGCGGTGCGCACCTGGCCCTCGGCGGCGAGCACCGCGGCCTTGGTTTCGCGCTCGGAGCCGACGGCATTGTCCAGGTCCATCTTGCTGACCGCGTTCTGCGCCGCCAGCGGACGGACGCGGGCGAGGGTGGCCTTGGCCACTTCCCAGCGCGCCTGTTGCTGGGCCATCTGGCCCTGGGCCGAGGCAAGGGCGGCCTCGAACGGCTTGCGGTCCATCTGGAACAGGACTTGTCCGGTTTTCACCAGATCGCCTTCGGTGTACTGGCGCTTGTCCAGGAAGCCGGCAACCCGGGCGCGGATTTCCACCTCCCGTGAGCTCTGGGTCTGGGCAACGAATTCGAAAGTGACCGGCGTATCGCGCGAGACGACCGTCATCACGGTCACCTCCGGTGGCTGGCGGGCCGGTGCAACCGGCTCTTTGCCGCACCCGGCCAGAAGAGACGAAAGCCCGATAAGGGCAACGACAGGCAGGCTCAAGCGCTGCCCGACAACGAATGATTTCACACCCATCCCCACGCTCCTGACTGTCTCCCCGAACAGAAGCGTAGACACAAAGCTTGCGCAGCGCTAACCGCGTTGGAAGCCGATGAAAATCAGCAGATTCGACATTGATGTAGGCCGAACCGACGCCTTCGCGGGCAAGCCACGCTCCCACAGGTTTTTATGTCGCTCACAGGCCTTGCGATCGACACGGAACCCTGTGGGAGCGGGCTTGCTCGCGAAGAGGCCGGCACATTCGACATCAATGCTGGCTGGCCTGACGCCTTCGCGAGCAAGCCCGCTCCCACAGGTTTTTGCGGTGTTCGCGAAACCTGTGATCGACCCATACCCCTGTAGGAGCGAGGCTTGCCCGCGAAGAGGCCAGCCCATGAAAACGCCTGCTGTCATGAAATGAAAAGCCATTGTCGTCTGATGAGAAGCGACCCAAGGGGCGGAGTCCTACATTCCAATCAGCGCAATTCGACGCACCCGACAATAATGCTGACTGGGGAAACAACAAAATGGCCAAAGCCGTACGCTTTTACGAAACCGGTGGTCCCGAAGTACTTCGTTATGAAGATGTCGAAGTCGGCGAACCCGGTCCGGGCCAGGTTCGTCTTCGTCATGTAGCCGTTGGCCTGAACTATGCCGACACCTACTTTCGTAACGGCACCTACCCGATCCCGATGCCCAACGGCATGGGTGTCGAAGCGTCCGGCGTGGTCCAGGCCATCGGCGAGGGCGTGACCAATGTTCAGGTCGGCGACCGTGTCACCTACACCGGTTTCCTCAACACCCTGGGCGCCTACAGCACCGAGCGCCTGATCCCGGCCGCGCCGCTGATCAAGCTGCCGGAAACCATCAGCTTCGAGACCGCCGCGGCCATGACCATGCGCGGCCTGACGTCCTCGTACCTGATGCGCCGCATCTACGACTTCAAGGCCGGCGACAGCATCTTGCTGCACGCCGCGGCCGGCGGTGTCGGCCTGATCGTTTCGCAATGGGCCAAATTGCTCGGCCTGAACGTCATCGGCACCGTTTCCAGCGACGCCAAGGGCGAAATCGCCAAGGCCCACGGCTGCGACCACTTCATCAACTACAGCCACGAAGACGTCGCCCAGCGCGTACGCGAACTGACTGACGGCGTCGGCGTGAACGTGGTGTTCGACAGCGTCGGCAAGAACACCTTCATGGGCTCGCTGGATTCGCTCAAGCGCCGCGGCCTGCTGGTCTGCGTCGGCACTGCGTCCGGTCCGATCCCGGCCTTCGACCCGGTGATGCTGGCGATGAAAGGCTCGCTGTACATGACCCGTCCGGCACTGGCCGACTACATCGCCGACCCTGCGGAAAAAGCCGCCCTGGCCGGCGAGCTGTTCGATCACGTCGGCAGCGGCCGGATCAAGATCGAGATCAACCAGCACTACGCTTTGCAGGACGCCGTCCAGGCTCACCGTGACCTGGAATCGCGCAAGACCACCGGCTCCTCGATTTTCGTCATTTAAGGGAGTTTGCCTGCCATGAAAGTCGAACAATTGACCTGCAACATCGGCGCGGAACTGATCGGCGTGAACCTCGCCGACGCGGTCCACGACGATGGTCTTTTCGCCGAGATTCGTGCCCAGTTGCTCAAGCACCGGGTGTTGTTCCTGCGCGATCAGGACATCAGCCGCGCCGAGCACGTGGCCTTCGCCCGCCGGTTCGGCGAGCTGGAAGACCATCCGGTGGCCGGCAGCGATCCGGATCACCCGGGCCTGGTGCGCATCTACAAGAACCCCGACCAGCCGATGGACCGCTACGAAAACGCCTGGCACACCGACGCCACCTGGCGCGAGGCGCCGCCCATGGGCTGCGTGCTGCGTTGCGTGGAATGCCCGCCGGTGGGCGGCGACACCATGTGGACCAACATGGTCCAGGCGTACGCCAATCTGCCGGACGACGTGAAGCTGAAGATCGCCGACCTGCGCGCCCGTCACAGCATCGAAGCCAGCTTTGGCGCGGCCATGCCGATCGAGAAGCGCCTGGCACTCAAGGCCATGTACCCGGACGCCGAGCACCCGGTGGTGCGCACGCACCCGGAAACCGGTGAAAAAGTGCTGTTCGTCAACGCCTTCACCACCCATTTCAGCAACTACCACACCCCTGACCGGGTGCGCTTCGGCCAGGACGCCAACCCGGGTGCCAGCGACTTGTTGCGTTACCTGATCAGCCAGGCCTACATCCCGGAGTACCAAGTGCGCTGGCGCTGGAAACCCAACAGCATCGCCATCTGGGACAACCGCAGCACCCAGCATTACGCCGTCATGGACTACCCGCCGTGCCATCGCAAGATGGAGCGCGCCGGGATCATCGGTGACAAGACCTACTGATCCGACCTTTCTGCATCCGCACTCATAAATACGTCTGCCCGGCACGACCCCGGGCGGACGGGACAATCATAAGAACTGGAGTACACCATGCAATTTTTTGACGATTCCCTGCACCCGGAAAACATGGAAAAGGTGGTCATCACCGTGGCCCCGTACGGCCCCGAGTGGATGCCGGAAGACTTCCCGGAAGACATCCCGCTGACCATGGACGAGCAGGTGCAGAAAGCGGTCGACTGCTACGAAGCCGGCGCCACCGTGCTGCACCTGCACGTGCGTGAACTGGACGGCAAGGGTTCCAAGCGCCTGTCCAAGTTCAACGAACTGATCGCCGGTGTGCGTGAAGCCGTGCCGGACATGATCATCCAGGTCGGCGGTTCGATCTCCTTCGCTCCGGAAAGCGAAGGCGAAGCGGCCAAGTGGCTGTCGGACGACACTCGCCACATGCTGGCCGAGCTGACGCCAAAACCGGATCAGGTCACCGTGGCGATCAACACCACCCAGATGAACATCATGGAGCTGCTGTATCCGGAGTACCTCAAGGGCACTTCCCTGGATAACCCGATGGTGCATGCCGCCTACAGCGAAATGACCGTACCGGCGGGTCCGGCCTGGGTGGCCGAGCACCTCAAGCGCCTGATGGACAACAACATCCAGCCGCACTTCCAGTTGACCGGCATGCACGCCCTGGAAACCCTCGAGCGCCTGGTGCGCCGTGGCGTGTACATGGGCCCGCTGAACCTGACCTGGATCGGCATCGGCGGCGGTTTCGACGGCCCGAACCCGTTCAACTTCTTCAATTTCATCCACCGCGCGCCGGACGGTTGCACCCTGACCAGCGAATCGCTGCTCAAGAACGTCATGCCGTTCAACACCATGTCCATGGCCATGGGGCTGCACCCGCGAGTGGGCAACGAGGACACTATCATTGATCACAAGGGCGACCGTTTCGGTTCGGTCGACCAGATCAAGCAGACCGTGCGCATCGCCCACGAACTGGGTCGCGAAATCGCCACCGGCAAAGAAGCCCGCGAGATCTACCGCATCGGTGTGAAGTACAACAGCATCGAAGAAACCCTGCTGGCCAACGGCATGGCCCCCAACCGCAAGGCGGGGCAGAAGGGCGTGCCGCAGCGCGGCTGATCGAAAGATTGGAAGCGAGAAGCCGTGACTTCTCGCCCCAATCGCCAAAACAAGCTCGATAACAACAATAAAACTAGGTTTCGAGGAGGCTGAATGGCCTTTCACCCAATCGCTGGTGGCGATGACGACGGTGCCGTCGCTGTTACGCGTCCGTATGCCTGGATCGTCTTCGCTCTGACGTTCGGTCTGTTGATTTCCGATTACATGTCGCGTCAGGTGCTGAACGCGGTATTCCCGCTGCTCAAGGGCGAATGGGCCCTGAGCGACGGTCAGCTGGGCCTGCTCAGCGGCATCGTCGCGCTGATGGTCGGGCTGCTGACGTTCCCGCTGTCGTTGCTGGCTGATCGTTTCGGCCGGGTCAAGAGCCTGGCGCTGATGGCCATGCTCTGGAGCGTGGCGACCCTGGGTTGCGCGTTGGCCCAGGACTACCAGCAGATGTTCATCGCCCGCTTCATGGTCGGCGTCGGCGAGGCCGCCTACGGCAGTGTCGGCATCGCCGTGGTGATTTCGGTGTTCCCCAAACACATGCGCGCGACCCTGGCCAGCGCGTTCATGGCCGGCGGCATGTTCGGTTCGGTGCTTGGCATGGCCCTGGGCGGCGCGATTGCCGCCAAGCTGGGCTGGCGCTGGTCGTTTGCCGGGATGTCGTTGTTCGGCCTGGTGCTGGCGGCGCTGTACCCGATCATCGTCAAGGAAGCCAGGATTGCGCCCAAGCGCGTGGTGGACACGGCGACTGCCGCGGTCAAGCGTCCTTTGCGCACCCTGTGGTCGAGCAAGTCGGTGATTGCCACCTATATCGGCAGCGGTCTGCAACTGTTCGTCGGCGGTACGGTGATCGTGTGGATGCCCAGCTACCTCAATCGCTATTACGAGATGACCACGGACAAGGCGGGCGGCGTCGCGGCAATCATCGTGCTGTGTAGCGGTGCGGGGATGATCCTGTGCGGCATGCTCAGCGACCGTCTGTGCCGCAACTCGCCGGAGCGCAAGGTGGCGCTGGCAATCGCCTACTGCCTGGGCAGTTGCCTGCTGTTGTCGGCCGCGTTCGCCTTGCCGGCGGGGCCTGTGCAACTGCTGCTGATCTGCCTGGGCATGCTGATTGCCGCCGGCACTACCGGACCTGCGGGCGCGATGGTTGCCAACCTGACCCATTACTCGGTCCACGGCACGGCGTTCGCCACGCTGACCCTGGCCAACAACATGCTGGGCCTGGCGCCCGGACCGTTCCTGACCGGCAAGTTGTCCGACCTGATCGGTCTGCATGCGGCCTTCCAGCTGGTGCCGCTGGTCAGCCTCGCTGCCGCGGCGGTGTTCTTCTACGCCAAGTGTCATTACCACAAAGATATTGCCCGGATTCAGGGTCAGAGCGTGTCTGACCCTGTTGGTGAAGCCGGGCTCGAGGTGAAGTTGTGAGTCGTCGTTTACGTATTGATGTGTTTTTCGATTTCATTTGCCCCTGGTGCCTGATCGGCAAGCGTCAACTGGAGCATGCCCAGGTGCAGTTTCGCAGCCGTCACCCGGATGTGCAGATCACCACGATGTGGCATGGCGTGCAGTTGCTGCCGCAGATTCCGGTGCAGGGCGAACCCTTCGCCGAGTTCTACCGCAAGCGTCTGGGCAATGCCGACGCGGTGACGATGCGTCAGGCCCAGGTTCAGCAGGCGGCCGCGTCGGTGGGGTTGAAGATCGACCTTACTAACATTGCGACGATGCCTAACACGGCCGATGCCCATCGGTTGATGGAGCGGATCAGCACCCAGGGCAATGGCGTGCAGCGTGACGTTTTGCTGGAGCGTCTTTTCGCTGCCTATTTCCAGAAGGGCGAAGACCTGGGCGACCGTGAAACCTTGCTCGACATCGCACGTTCCTGCGGTATCGATCCGCAGGTCGTGACCGACTGCCTGAAGGGCGATGCCACACCCTTCGACGGTTTCCCCGGCGGGACCAGTGGCGTGCCGAGCTTTCAGTTCGATTGCCGCCTGACCGTGGTGGGCGCGCAACCGGCCCAGGCGTTGCTCGGGGCAATGAACGAAGCGCTCAAGGAAGGCGAGCGCGAGCGGCAGACAGCATGACCCGGCGCATTCCCGTACCGGCGGGCAAATTCCCGCCGGCCGGTGGCCGGGCGCTGTTCGAATTCGATGACAAGAGCCTGGCGTTGTTCAACGTCGACGGTGAGCTGTACGTCATCGACGACAGCTGCCCGCATCAGGGCGCCTCGCTGTGTGGCGGGCGCCTTGAGGGCAGGGTGATTCAGTGTTGCGCCCACGGTCTGCGGTTCGATCTGCGCAGCGGTTATCTGCTCAATTCCAATCTGGTGAAGGTCAACAACTACCCGGTCGAGATCATCGACGACCAGGCGTTTATCGTCATCGCTTCAGAGGAGTCCGCGCCATGAGCGCCATTGCCCTGACCCGTATCCACAGTCGCACGCGCGAACTGGCACCGGGGTTTATCGTCAGCCTGATCGTGGCCGCCGCCGCCTCGTTTCTGTCCGAGCACTACGGTGCGCCGGTCATGCTGTTTGCCTTGCTGCTGGGCATGGCCTTGAATTTTCTAGCCGATGACGGTGCGTGCAAGGCCGGCGTCGAATTCACCGCGCGCACGGTGCTGCGCATTGGCGTGGCGTTGCTGGGCATGCGCATCACCCTGGAACAGATGGCGGCGCTGGGCTGGAAGCCGATTGCGCTGGTGGTGATTCTGGTGGTGGTGACCATCGGCGTGTCGGTGATCGCGGCCAAGGCCCTGGGCTTCCAGCGCCTGTTCGGCATGCTCACCGGCGGCGCGACGGCCATCTGCGGCGCTTCCGCGGCCCTGGCGCTGGCGGCGGCACTGCCCAATCATCCGCAGAAAGAGCGCGCGACGTTGTTTACTGTGATCGGCGTCTCTGCGCTGTCGACGATGGCGATGATCGTCTACCCGATGATCGCCAACTGGCTGCACCTGTCGCCGCAACTGGCGGGGGTGTTCCTCGGCGCGACCATTCACGATGTGGCCCAGGTGGTGGGTGCGGGTTACAGCATGTCCACCGAGACCGGCGACACGGCCACGGTGGTCAAGCTGATGCGTGTTGCCATGTTGCTGCCGGTGATCGTCACCGCCGCCATGATTACCCGTATGCAGGGCGCTGACCCGACCGGCAAGCGGCCGCCGTTGCTGCCTTGGTTCGCCGTGGGCTTTCTGATATTGGCCTGCATCAACAGCACCGGTTGGGTGGTCCCGGCGGTTCAGAGTGCAGTGAATGAATTGTCGCGTTGGTGCCTGGTGATTTCCATCAGTGCTCTGGGGATGAAGACCCGGCTGAAAGAGCTGGCGTCGGTGGGGATCAAGCCGATTTTGTTGATGGTGGGGGAGACTGTGTTCTTGGTTGTTCTGGTGTTGCTGTTGCTGCATTGGGGGGCCTGACGATAGTGGCAGGGCTGCAGCACGTTGACTCCTGACGTGTTGCGGTCGACGGCCGGTGCCTGAAAACACCGGCTTTTCGCGGCGACTGTACCAGCAGTTGCCGTTTTTTTTTGCCTGGATATCGGACCCGTAGGAGTGAGGCTTGCCCGCGAAGGCGTCGGGTCGCCAACTACTTTATTCCTGATGTACACCGAACCACTGTGGGAGCGGGCTTGCTCGCGAAGACGGCCTCACAGACAGCCCAATTCTTCCTGATGTACACCGAACCATTGTGGGAGCGAGCCTGCTCGCGAGCTTTTTTGGTCGTGTACATATCCATTGCTGCGGTAACGGCCACTTATGGTTCCGCTCTTACAGCGGGTCACTTTCGAAAAGCGCGAAAGTAACCAAAGCGCTCATGCCCCTGACGTTCGGTGCCTCGCTGTGGCTCGGCATGCCCTCCTTCCGGTCCTGCTCCGTGGGCCCGCCGCCATCGGCCATCCATGGCCGGGGGCGGCTACCGCGGCATCCTTGCCGCGGTGCCCACTGCGCAGAACCTCCACTCGGCCTCTCGAGGGGGCGTACACCGCCAAGCCGAGGCGGCCTGAAAGCCGACCTGGTCCTTGAAGCGCACGCGTTCCCCCTGTGGGAGCGTGGCTTGCCCGCGATGGTCGTTAACGATAACGCTGGCTACCTGATGCCCCGTGGTGTTCTCTCGTGCATCGCGAGCAAGCTCGGCTCCTACAGTGATCGCGTCGTTCACCAATTTTGTGACCGACACATAACACCTGTGGGAGCGGGCTTGCTCGCGAAGAGGCCGTGTCAGGCGACATCACTGTTGAATGACACACCGTATTCGCGAGCAAGCCCGCTCCCACATTTGGTTTGGGGTACACCCGGGAAACCAGGTCGGCTACTAGGCCGCCATCGCTGGCAAGCCAGCTCCCACAGGTTTTGTGGTGAACACAAGATCTGTGATCCACACCAAATCACTGTAGGAGCTAGCTTGCTCGCGATGGTGTTCAACGATAACGCTGGCTACCTGATGCCCCGCGGCATCCCGACCTTCATCGCGAGCAAGCTCGGCTGCTACACGAAACCACAGCCAGGCCGGCCGGTAGGCCGCCTCGCTTTTGCTTTGCTTTGGCTTTTGATTTTGAGGTGCCCCGTCGGAAGGCCGAGCGCAGGTTCTGCGCAGTGGGCAACCCGGCATGGATGCCGGGTTAGCCGCCCCCGGCCATGGATGGCCGATGGCGGCGGGCCCACGGAGCAGGACCGGAGCGAGGGAATGCCGAGCCTAGGCGAGGCACCGGACGTCAGGGGATAAAAGCGCTTGGTTACTTGGCGCTTTTCCAAGTGACCCGCTGTAAGAGCGGAACCATTAGCGGCCGTTACCGCAGCAATGGATATGTACACAACCAAAAAGCTCGCGAGCAGGCTCGCTCCCACAATGGGTCAGGGGTACACCCGCAAAAATCAGGTTGGCTGCGAGGCCGCCTTCGCGAGCAAGCCCGCTCCCACAGTTCGGGGTACATCCGCAAAAAAAGGGTTGGTCGCGAGGACGCCTTCGCGAGCAAGCCTCGCTCCTACAGGTCCGGTGGGGTAGAGGGCTTGCCCTGCTTATGCGATGCCCGCCAAGCCGCCGGAGGCATGCCGAACTGGCTGATGAACCAGCGGGTAAACGAACTGGCCATGGAATACCCGAGCATATCGGCGATCCGGCTGAGCGAGTAGTTCGGATTATCCAGATACCGCAACACCAGATCCCGCCGCACATCATTGATCACATCGTTAAACGCACAACCATCATCCTTCAACCGCCGCTGCAAAGTCCGCACATTCATCCCCTGACTCTGCGCCACCTGCTCAATCGTGGCACGCCCCATCGGCAGCAGCAGATAAATAGCCTTACGCACCTCGAACAACATCGAAGCGCCTTCATTACTCTGCAGCGAATCAAGATAACTCTGCGCATACCGCGCCATGGCCGGATCCGCATTGGGATTGGTCATGTCCAGACTCGCATCCGAACACACGATGCCATTGAACTCGCTGCCAAACTCCAGCGTGCAACCAAACAACCGCCGATGCAGCTGCAGATTCTCCGGCGCCTGATGGGTGAAATTGACACTGTAAGGATGCCAGTGCGAGCCGAGCAGGGCAGAGCACAGGCGGAACATCACCCCCAGCGCCAGCTCCGTGGCCTGGCGGCTGGGCATTGGTGATTCGGTGACCACCTCTTCGCGAATGATCACCATCTTGCCGGCTTCTTCGATGAAGATCGCCAATGAGTCGTTCATCAGGTGCCGATAGTTGACCACCACCTGCAATGCCTCGCGCAAGGTGCGCTGGTGACTGAGCAACAGACTGACCACGCCGAAATCCGACAATTGCCGCGACTCGGCCATGCTCAGGCCGAAGTTCTGGCAGCCACTGGCGGCGGCCGAATCTTCCAGCAGACGCACGGCGGCATCGATGGAAATGCGGTGTTCGGGCGCTTGCAGCTGGGCCTTGCTCAGGCCGACGCCCGCCAATACATCACGCGGGTTGAACGACAGGTACTGAGTGACCTCCAGGTAGTTGGTCAACACAGCGGCGCGTACAAGCTTGGTCATGCGATGGTCTTTCCCGGGCCAATTGCGGTGGAAACAAGCGTGGCGACTATAGCCAGCACATCATCGATTGAACAGTTGCGAATTCGCCGCCGACGGTCGTTGCGAACGGCCGAAAATCACCCGTCCCAGACGCCTCGATCGAGCTGCACCCATTGATTACAGCGGCCTGCACGGCAACCGTGGGATTTCTTGATCAACGGTAGCACAGCGATGGCCAATGCCCATTTGTCATGAAAAGAAAAGTGCCTGACGTCCAATGAAAAGCGCCCGGGGTGGGGGGTCTTTAATGTCGGTACTACAAGAAAGCGCTGACCACCGAGTCAGCCGATTCACCGTGATAGCGAAGGTGTAGACGTGGACAAACTGCAAACTGCCGCAACCGTTCTGATCGTACCGGGCCTGCGCGAGCACGTTGCCGAACATTGGCAAACGTTGCTTGAGGCGAAGCTCGAAAAAGTACGCAGTGTGCCGCCGCTGGAAACCGACAAGCTCGACTGTGGCGCGCGCGTTCGTGCGATCCAGCATGAGCTCGAGCAGATCGACGGCCCGGTGATTCTGGTCGCCCACAGCGCCGGCGTATTGATGGTCGCCCACTGGGCCGCGCAGTACAGCCGTCCGATCAAGGGCGCCTTGCTGGCCGCGCCGCCGGACCTCGATGCGGTCTGGCCGTCCAACTATCCGTCTTCCGACACCCTGAAAAGCCAGGGCTGGAATCCACTTCCCCAAGGTCCGCTGCCGTTCCCGAGCATCGTGGCCGCCAGCACCAACGATCACCTGGCCAGTTTCACCGCCGCCACGCGCATGGCGGAAAACTGGGGCGCCGATTTGCTCGATCTGGGCGACGTCGGCCATCTCAATCCGGCCGCAGGATTTGGCCCATGGCAGCAAGCCGAGGCGCTCATCCTGGAGCTGGATCGCTAATACAGGAGCCGGTCCGGCAACACGCAACCGGCCATTGCCCTCATTCCTGAAAACGCAGGCTCACAAGAGGCTTGCGAGAGGGCGGCTGCGCTTAAAACAAATAGAAAAAGGCGGAGACAACGCAATGCACAACAACAAGAGTCACGGCTTCACCGCTCCACGCTACAGCCTGCTGGCGTCGGCCATCCTGGCCGCCATCATGCCCGCTGCCTTTACTCCGGTAGTGCAGGCAGTCGAGATCGATACGGGGAATCCGGACTGGACGATGCGTGTCGACAACACCATCAAGTACAACTACGGCGTGCGCACCGAAAGCGCGGACAAACGCATGTTGGGAACGCCGAACAACAACGACGGCGACTACAACTTCCGTAAGGCCGGTACCAACATCACCAACCGTATCGACCTGTTGACCGAAATGGACGTTGTCTACCAGAACGCCATGGGCTTTCGCGTCAGCGCCGCCAGCTGGTACGACAAGGCCTACGAGAACACCGGCTCCAACTCCAACCCGTTCGTCAACGGCAATGGCTCGACCTCAGGTCTTGTAGCCAACGACCCGCGCCTGGCGCCGGTCACCAATGACAACGTCGGCAACGGCAGCCCGCACCTGAGCAACTATGCCCAGCGCTACTACACCGGCCCGTCTGGCGAAATCCTCGATGCCTTCGTGTTCTACAGCACCGAAGTGGGCGAGGAGTCGATGCTCAGCGTCAAGGCTGGCCAGCACAACGTGTTCTGGGGCGAAACCATCCTCAACCCTGTGCATTCGATGAGCTACGGCCAGTCGGGTCTGGACCTGGCCAAACTGGCCGCGTCGCCGGGCACCGAAGCCAAGGAACTGTTCGTTCCACGTAACCAGCTGTCGATGTCTTTCACCGTCAACCCCGAGTTGACCATCGGTGCGCAGTACTTTCTCGACTGGGACGCCGCTCGCTTACCAGAAGCCGGCACCTACTACGGCGGTTCCGACCTGGTCGGTTTCGGCGCGCAGTCGTTCCTGCTGGGTAACACTAATGCTGTCGTGCCTGGCAGTCCTCTGGGCTGCGGCCTGGCGCCGTGCAATGCGCTGACCAACGTACGTCGCGGCCACGACCTGACGCCGGACAAGCGTGGCGACTGGGGCATCATGGCCAAGTGGTCGCCGGCGTGGCTGGACGGCACCCTTGGCGTTTACTACCGCGAAACCTCGGAGATTCTCCCGCAAGCCTGGCTGGACGCCCGTGGCATCAGCTCGGCCAATGCCAACGGCACGCGCCCGGCAGGCCAGGTCCCGGCAGTGGTCAACACGCTGAACTCCCTGAGCACCGCCACCTATCAACTGGCCTATGCCGACAACATCAAGATCGTCGGCCTGAGCCTGTCCAAAGACGTGGGCGGAGTGAGCGTGGGTTCGGACCTGAACGTGCGCCACAACATGCCGCTGGCCAGTATTCCGGCGATCGTCAGCACCAACAGCCCATTGGGATTGGGCCAGGGTCTGGGCCTGCTGCCGGCCCGTACCGCCGCCACCGGCATCGTGTATGACACCCCGCAGAAGGGTGATGCCATGGCCGCCACCGGTGACACCCTGCACTGGACCATCAACGGCCTGATGACCCTGCCGAAGACCCCGGTTTTCGATCAGGCGACCGTGCTCGCCGAGCTCTACTACAGCAACCTTCTCAAACTCGATAGCAAAAACGAGGCGCTCTACAAAGGCAAGGACAGCTATCGCGGCATTGACCAGCCGACTCGCGACAACTGGGGACTGGCAATCAACTTCACCCCGACCTGGTACCAGGTGTTCCCGGGCGTGGATCTCAACGCACCCATGTCCATCAACGTCGGTCTGGACGGCGTGTCACCGGTTTCCGGTGGCGGTGCCAAGGACACCGGCAACTACGCAGTGGGCCTGGGGGCCGTTGTGTACAACAAATATTTCGTCGATCTGAAATACGTGGATTCCTTCGGCAAGACCGACAAGTGCAACGTCAGCGGTGTCAGCACCGGCCCGACTGGCGGTGACGGTTCGACCCCGAACGCTTTCAGCGGCAACGAAAACTATGCCTGCTACGCCGGCGGCTACTCGTCCTTCTCCGGTGGCGGTGCCACCACCGAGGACCGCGGCGCCCTGTACCTGACGATGAAAACCACTTTTTGATTCACCACTGATTTGCTCGACGCAAGCAGGAGAATATCAAGATGAAATTTGCTCAAACCGTATTGCCCACATCGCTCGCCCTGATTTTTGCCGGCCAGGCACTGGCCGCCGTGTCCCCCCAGGATGCTGCCAAACTGGGTAGCAGCCTGACCCTGGTCGGCGCCGAAAAAGCCGGCAACGCCGATGGTTCGATCCCGGCCTACAACGGTGGCCTGACCACCCCGCCGGCCAGCTACAAGTCCGGCGACAGCATGCGTCCGGATCCGTTCGCCAGTGAAAAGCCGCTGGTGTCGATCGACGGCAAGAACGTCGATCAGTACAAGAGCCTGCTGACCGCGACCACCGTGGAACTGGCCAAGCGTTTCCCGACGTTCCGCGTCGACGTGTACCCGACTCACCGTACCGTTTCGCTGCCTCAGGCGATTCTCGATAACGGCGTGAAGAACGCCAGCGGCGCCAAGTCTCTGGAAAACGGTCTGGCCATCGACAACGTGCTGCCGGGCGTGCCGTTCCCGATTCCGCAAACGGGCAACGAAGCGATGTGGAACTTCCTGCTGCGTTATCAGGGCGTCAGCATCAGCTCCAAGTACGACTCCTGGAACGTTGACTCTGCCGGCGTGCCGAGCCTGGCGATCACCGGGCAGGCTTTCATTTCCTATCCGATCTACGAAAACCTGACGCAGCCGATCAGCAGCGCCGACGTCTACTACCAGATGAAGCTGGCCTACACCGGCCCTGCGCGCCGCGCCGGTGAAGCGGTGATGCTCAAGGACGCCGCCAACCCGCTGCAGCAACCGCGCCGCGCCTGGCAATACCTGCCCGGTCAGCGTCGGGTGAAACTGGCACCGAGCCTGGCCTACGACACGCCTAACCCGGGCACCGCAGGCGCCGGCACCTACGACGACGTGTTCGTGTTCAACGGTGCGCTGGACCGCTACGACTGGAAGCTGGTGGGCAAGCAGGAAATGATCGTGCCCTACAACACCTACAAGCTGACCTACGCCCAGGATCCGAAGTTGCTGACCACCGCCAACCACCTGGCTCCGGACTTCGTGCGCTGGGAAAAACACCGCGTGTGGGTCGTCGAAGGCACCCTCAAGGCCGGCGCCCGTCACATCTACGCCAAGCGTCGCTTCTACCTCGACGAAGACAGCTGGACCGCTCTGGCCTCCGACCAGTATGACGCCCGTGGTCAGCTCTACCGTGGTTCGTTCGCCTTCCTGAGCCAGAGCTACGACAAGCAGGTGCCGGACTCCACCCCGTTCATGATCTATGACCTGGTCGGTGGCTCCTACAACATCAACGGTGTGGTCGGCCCGTACGGCGGCATCAAGTACACCGATCCGCTCTCCAAGGCCCAGTGGTCTTCCGAATCCCTGGCTGGCGCCGGTATTCGCTAAAACACCCGCTACACAGTGCGCTCACAGGGTCCTCCGTCCACAAGACGGCGGGCCTTGCGGCAAAGCGCGCGCGCCGTTTGAACGTCGGGTACACGCACCTGTGTCCCGACGCGGTTTTCCGAAGAGGACGCGGTATGTGTTCATATAAAAATAATTACTTGCAGCTGGCCTGTGGCGTCGTATTGAGCGTATTGCAGAGCGTCAGCTTTGCCGCCGATTACGTCGACGTACTGGACCTGCCGGCCAAAACCAGCGCCCTCGCGATCAACAGCCCGTTGTCCGGCATGACCCGCGCAGGTTCGCGGGTGATCGGCGTCGGCCAGCGTGGCCACATTCTGTTTTCCGATGATTCCGGCCAGCACTGGCAGCAGGCCTCCGTGCCGGTCAGTGCCGACCTCACCGCCGTGACGTTCCCGACCGCCAGCCAAGGCTGGGCGGTGGGCAACGACGGCGTGGTGCTGCACAGCAGCGACGCCGGCGCGACCTGGACCCGGCAACTGGACGGTCGCCAGATCGGCGCGTTGCTGGTCAAGCATTACTCGGACCTGGCCAAGGCCGAGCCGAACAACGAGCAATGGCCCCAGTTGGCCACGGAAGGCCAACGACTTGTCGATCAGGGCGCGGACAAACCGCTGCTGGATGTCTGGTTCGCCAACGACAAAGTCGGCTACGTCGTGGGCGTTTTCAATCTGATCCTGCGCACCGAAGACGGCGGCCAGAGCTGGACGCCGTTCCAGGATCGCACCGACAACCCCCAGGGTTTCCACCTCAACGCCATCGCCTCCACGGGCGATGCGCTGTACATCGCCGGCGAGCAGGGCCTGTTGCTCAAATGGGACGAAAGCGCCCAGCGCTTCGTCGCCGTGCCGACGCCTTATCAGGGCAGTTTCTTCGGCGTGCTCGGCAAGCCTGGCGAAGTGCTGGTCTACGGCCTGCGCGGCAACGTATTGCGCAGCACCGACGGCGGCCAGAACTGGACCGCGCTCGACACCGGCCTGCACATCAGCATCACCGCCGGCCTGGTCGATGCCGCCGGCAACTACCGCCTGTTCACCCAGGGCGGGCAGATGCTGGTCAGCCAGGGCACGGGCGAGCAATTGCGACTGGTGCAGCAACCGGCACCGTCTCCGGTGGCCGGTGCCACTCAGTCCGCCGACGGCCAGTTGGTGCTGGCGGGAAGCCGTGGCGCCCGCACTCTGGCCGTCCCGCCAGCCCTCGAACCCTAAGAGCGAGAACCCAGACATGGGCAATATCAAACAAGACGCCATGCCGGTGATCCGCGATCTGCGGGATTTCGACCAGCGCTCCGGCAACATCCTCGAACGCCTGGTATTCAACTTCCGCCCGCTGTTCATGCTGCTGATGGCGCTGACCACGGTGCTGCTGGGCTACATGGCGGCCACGCGCCTGGAGCTGCGTCCCAGCTTCGAAAAAATGATTCCCCAGAGCCAGCCCTACATCCAGAACTTCCTGGAAAACCGCGCCTCCCTGCGCGGCCTGGGCAATTCGGTGCGGGTGGTGGTGGAAAACACCCAGGGCGATATTTTCGACCCCGGTTACCTGGACGTGCTCAAGCAGGTCAACGACCAGCTGTTCCTGAGCGAAGGTGTCGACCGCGCCTGGATGAAATCGCTGTGGAGCCCGGGCGTACGCTGGACCGAAGTCACCGAGGACGGCTTCCAGGGCGGCCCGGTGATGCCCGACACCTATGCGGGCAAGCCTGAACAAATCGAACAACTGCGGCAGAACATCGCCCGCGCGGGCCTGGTGGGCAGTCTTGTCGCCAGCGACTTCAAGTCGAGCATGCTGGTGGTGCCGCTGCTGGACAAGGCCGCCGCCGGTGGCAAACCGATCAACTATCACGCCTTTTCGCAGATGCTCGAGGAGCAGTTGCGCGACAAGATCGAGTTTGGCGGTGACGCTTCGGCGCGCAAGGCCGGGGAGGAGGGCAAGGGTCAGTACAAGGTGCGGGTGATCGGTTTCGCCAAGCTGATGGGCGACCTGATCGACGGCCTGATCCAGGTGATGATGTTCTTCGGCCTGGCCGTGGTGACCTCGCTGGTGATCATCTACGCCTACACCCATTGCGTACGCAGCACCCTGCTGGTGGTCGGCTGCTCGCTGATCGCGGTGGTCTGGCAACTGGGCATCGTCGCATGGCTGGGTTATGCCATCGATCCGTACTCGGTGCTGGTGCCATTCCTGATCTTCGCCATCGGCGTGTCCCATGCCGCGCAGAAGATGAACGGCATCATGCAGGACATCGCCCGTGGCACCCACAAGCTGATCGCCGCGCGCTACACCTTCCGCCGTCTGTTCATCGCCGGCGTAACCGCGCTGCTGGCCGACGCCGTGGGTTTTGCGGTGCTGATGCTGATCGACATCCCGGTGATCCAGGACCTGGCGATCACCGCCAGTATCGGTGTCGCGGTACTGATCTTCACTTCGCTGCTGCTGATGCCGGTGGCGCTGTCCTATATCGGCGTCGGCGCCAAGGCCGCCGAGCGCGCACTGAAAATCGATACCCGTGCCGAGAAGAGCAAAGGCTTCGGCAAACTCTGGGACCTGCTCGACCGCTTTACCGGCGCCAAGTGGGCCACAGGCGCCGTGCTGGTGGCGACGCTGATGGGCGTTGGCGGCTTCATGGTCAGCCAGAACCTGAAGATCGGCGACCTGGAAAGCGGGGCGCCGGAGCTGCGTGCCGACTCGCGCTACAACCGCGACAACGCCTACATCACCAGCCACTACGCGCTGTCCAGCGACCTGTTCGCGGTGATGATCAAGACCGCGCCCGAAGGCTGCCTGAACTACAAAACCCTGATCCTCGCCGATCGCCTGGCCTGGGAGCTGCAACAGTATCCGGGCGTGCAGGCGACGGCTTCGCTGGTCAACGCGGTACGGCAGATCACCGCCGGCACTTACGAGGGCAACCCCAAGCTCAACAGCATCCAGCGCAACCAGGACGTGCTGAACTACGCCGCCCAGCAGGCTTCGGTGAACTCGCCGGAACTGTTCAACACCGATTGCTCGGTGATGCCGGTCATCACCTTCCTCAAGGACCACAAGGCCGAGACCCTCGACGCCGTGGTGGCGATTGCCGACAAGTTCGCCCGTGAAAACAGCACCCCTGACCGGCAGTTCCTGTTGGCGGCCGGCAGTGCCGGGATCGAGGCGGCGACCAACATCGTGGTGCGCGAAGCCAATCACACCATGCTGCTGTACGTGTACGCCGCAGTGACGCTGTTCTGCCTGATCACCTTCCGCAGCTGGCGCGCAACCCTGGTGGCGCTGCTGCCGCTGGTGCTGACCTCGATCCTCTGCGAAGCGCTGATGGTCGCCATGGGCATCGGCGTGAAAGTCGCGACCCTGCCGGTGATCGCCCTCGGCGTGGGGATCGGCGTCGACTACGCCTTGTACCTGCTCAGCGTGCAATTGCACTTCCAGCGCCAGGGTCTGCCGCTGTCCCAGGCCTATCGCAATGCAGTCTCCTTCACCGGCCGGGTGGTCGGGCTGGTGGGCATCACCCTGGCGGCGGGCGTGGTGTGCTGGGTCTGGTCGCCGATCAAGTTCCAGGCCGACATGGGCATCCTGCTGACCTTCATGTTCCTGTGGAACATGCTCGGCGCACTGATCCTGATCCCGGCCCTGTCGTACTTCCTGCTGCGCGAGCGGGTGCCTGCGACCGATGCCGTTGCAACACCACAAAACATTGAAACCACTGAACGTCCGGGCGTACCGCATGCCCTGACCACTTCCGAGTAAGCCAACAATGTCTGACTACAAAGCTCCCCTGCGCGACATGCGCTTCGTACTCAACGAGGTTTTCCAGGTCTCCCGGCTGTGGGCGCAAATGCCCCGCCTGGCCGAGGTGATCGACGAAGACACCGCGGCCGCGATCCTCGAAGAGGCCGGTAAGATCGCAGGCGAGGTCATCGCACCGTTGAACCGCCCGAGCGACGAACAGGGCTGCACCTGGAGCCCGGACACCGTCAACGCGCCGCAAGGTTTTGCCCAGGCGTATCAGGCTTTCGCCGAAGGTGGCTGGGTCGGTGTCGGCGGTGATCCGCACTACGGCGGCATGGGCATGCCCAAGGCGATCTCGGCGCAGGTCGAGGAAATGGTCAACGCGGCCAGCCTGTCGTTCGGCCTGTACCCGATGCTGACGGCGGGCGCCTGCCTGTCGATCAACGCCCACGCCAGCGAAGAGCTCAAGGCCGCTTACCTGCCGAACATGTACGCCGGCACCTGGACCGGTTCCATGTGCCTGACCGAAGCCCACGCCGGCACCGACCTGGGCATGATCCGCACCCGCGCCGAGCCCCAGGCCGACGGCAGCTACAAACTCAGCGGCAGCAAGATCTTCATCACCGGCGGCGAGCAGGACTTGACCGAGAACATCATCCACCTGGTGCTGGCGCGCCTGCCGGATGCACCGGCGGGACCCAAGGGTATATCGCTGTTTCTGGTGCCGAAGGTGCTGGTCAATGCCGACGGTTCCCTGGGCGAGCGCAATGCACTGTCCTGCGGTTCTATTGAACACAAGATGGGTATCAAGGCCTCGGCCACCTGCGTGATGAACTTCGACGGCGCCACCGGCTGGATCGTCGACGCACCGAACAAGGGCCTGGCGGCGATGTTCACCATGATGAATTACGAGCGCCTGGGCGTCGGCATTCAGGGCCTGGCCCAGGGTGAGCGTTCCTATCAGAACGCTCTGGCCTATGCCCAGGATCGCATCCAGAGCCGTGCGCCCACCGGCGCGCAGAACAAGGACAAGGCGGCCGACCCGATCATCGTCCACCCGGACGTGCGCCGCATGCTGCTGACCATGAAGGCCCTGAACGAAGGTGGTCGCGCGTTCTCCAGCTACGTCGCGCTGCAACTGGACACCGCCAAGTACAGCGAAGATGTCACAGCCCGCAACCGCGCCCAGGAACTGGTGGCGCTGCTGACCCCGGTGGCCAAGGCGTTCCTCACCGACATGGGCCTGGAAACCACTCTGCACGGGCAGATGGTCTTCGGCGGCCACGGCTACATACGCGAGTGGGGCCAGGAGCAACTGGTGCGCGACGTGCGCATCACCCAGATCTACGAAGGCACCAACGGCATCCAGTCCCTGGACCTGGCCGGGCGCAAGATCGTCGGCAGCGGCGGGGCGCTTTACCGTCTGTTCGCTTCGGAAATCCGCAATTTCACTGCTAACGCCGATGCCGAGCTTGCCGAGTTCACCAAGCCGCTGAACGCTGCCGTGGACGTTCTCGACGAACTGACCGGCTGGCTGCTCGACCGCGCCCAGCACAACCCAAATGAAATCGGCGCGGCGTCGGTGGAGTACCTGCACGTGTTCGGCTACACCGCCTACGCCTACATGTGGGCGCAGATGGTGGGGGCAGCCTTGGTTGCCGATTCTTCGGACGATTTCTACACCAGCAAGCTGGCCACCGCGCGCTTCTACTTCGCACGACTGCTGCCGCGTATCCATTCGCTGAGCGCATCGGCTAAGGCCGGTAGCGACTGCCTCTTCGCGCTGCAAGCCGACCAGTTCTAAAGAACAAGGAAACTATTGATGATGGCGACAAAAATAATTCCGCCCGCCGAAGGCGCCTACGCCTATCCCTTGCTGATCAAGCAATTGCTGCTGTCCGGCGTGCGTTATGAGCCGGGCCGGGAAATCGTCTACGCCGACAAGCTGCGCTACAGCTACCAGACGCTCAACCAGCGCATCCGCCGCCTGGCCAACGCGCTGACGGCGGCCGGGGTCAAGGCCGGCGACACCGTGGCCTTGCTCGACTGGGACAGCCATCGCTACCTGGAATGCTTCTTTGCTGTGCCGATGATTGGCGCGGTGCTGCATACGGTGAACATTCGTTTGTCGCCGGAGCAGGTGCTGTTCACCATGAACCACGCCGAGGACGACCTGGTGCTGGTGCATGACGACTTCCTGCCATTGGTGGAGCAGATCCAGGATCGGCTGACCACGGTGAAGGGCTTCGTCCAGCTGAGCGACAACGTCGCAGCCGATGCCTCGCTGCCGGTGATCGGCGAGTACGAGGCGCTGCTGGCCGAGGCGTCGGACCAGTACGAGTTCCCGGATTTCGACGAAAACTCGGTGGCGACGCTGTTCTACACCACCGGCACCACCGGAGATCCGAAGGGCGTGTACTTCACCCACCGGCAACTGGTGCTGCACACCCTGAACGCCGTCGGCACTCTGGGCGTGTATCAGGGCCAGCCGCTGCTGCGCTCGGATGACGTGTACATGCCGATCACGCCGATGTTCCACGTGCATGCCTGGGGTGTACCGTATGTCGCGACCCTGCTGGGGCTCAAGCAGGTTTATCCGGGGCGTTACGAACCCAACAGCCTGGTGCGCCTGTATCGCGAGGAGAAGGTCAGTTTCTCCCACTGCGTGCCGACCATTTTGCAGATGATCCTCAACTGCGAAGAGGGCAAGAAGGGGCGTTTCGACGGCTGGAAGATTCTCATCGGCGGCAGCGCGTTGCCTTTGGGCATTGCCAGCGAAGCCAGCGGCCGGGGCATGGTGATGCATGCCGGTTATGGCATGTCGGAGACCTGTCCGCTGCTGTGCCTGACCTATTTGCGTGATGAGGACTTGGAAAAGCCGATGGCGGAGCAACTGCCGACGCGGATCAAGACCGGCACGCCGATCCCGATGGTCGACCTGAAAATCATCGACGCCAATGGCCAGGATGTCGCCCACGACGGCGAGTCCCTGGGCGAAATCGTGGTGCGCTCACCGTGGCTGACCCAGGGTTACCTGAAGGAGCAGGGCAAGGGCGCGGAGCTTTGGGACGGCGGCTGGCTGCACACTGGCGACATGGCCTCGATCGACCCGCAGGGCTGCGTGGAAATCAAGGACCGGATCAAGGACGTGATCAAGACCGGCGGCGAGTGGATCAGCTCCCTGGAACTGGAAAGCCTGATCAGCGAACACCCGGCGGTGATGTCGGTGGCGGTGGTCGGCATCGCCGACGAACAATGGGGCGAACGCCCGATGGCCATGGTGGTGTGCGAAGCCGGCCAATACCTGGACCGCAAACTGCTCGAAGCCCACCTGCAAGCCTTCGTCGACGGCGGCCGCATCAATAAATGGGCCATCCCCAAGCAGTTCAAATTCGTCAGCGAAATCCCGAAGACCAGCGTTGGCAAGATCAACAAAAAGCTGATTCGCGAGAGCGTGGCGGGCTGACAGGCTTACACCTACCCCTGTAGGGGCCGAGCTTGCTCGCGAAGAGGCCGGCACATTCAACATCGATGCCGGCAGGCCTGACGCCTTCGCGGGCAAGCCTCGCTCCTACAGGGGGGTGGGGTGTTCGCAGGATTTGTGGACGACAAAGAAACCTGTGGGAGCGGGCTTGCCCGCGAAGAGGCCGGCACATTCAACATCTATGCTGGCAGGCCTGACGCCTTCGCGGGCAAGCCTCGCTCCTACAGGGTTTTAGGGTGTTTGCGGGGTTGGTGGTTTGAAACATAGACGCAACAAAGCCCCCGTATCATCCGCTCCACCAAATCAGAAGGGATCCACGATGAATCGGCCATCGAGAAGCATGCGCAAACTGCTCGACTCCGTCGCCAGCAACAATGAAACCGCGGCGCTGGATGTGATGCGTGCAACTGAACAGCTCAAGGACGAGGTGTTGCGGCAACGGCTGTTCAATTTGATTCACCAGCTCAACCAGGACGCCACCGACCTGCGCATGGCGCGGGACGAGATTCAGGGTGGGGTTATCAAACTCGCCTGACCCGGTTCAAAAGTGCCCCCAACTGAGGGGGTACTCGAGGACGATGTAGATCCGGTCAATGTCATCCCCGGCCTGGGCGCTGTTGGCGCGATGAGTCACGTGGGACAGCTTCATCGACAGATTCTTCGCCGGACCCGACTGCACGACATAGTGCAGATCGATATCTCGCTCCCAATGGCGTCCGCCATCCCCTTGCTGCGGCACGAACTGGCCGGTATCCGGATCGAACGGGTTGTACGCGCCACCCTGAGGCGCATGAGTACCATTGATGCCGCGACCGGTGACATAGCGCGTCATGAACGTCAGGCCGGGAACGCCGAACACACTCATATCCAGATCGTAACGCGCCTGCCACGAACGCTCGCCAGGGCCGTTGAAGTCGGCGTACTTGATCGAGTTGGCCAGATAGATCGAGTCGCCCCCGACAAAATCGAACGGCGTATCACCGTGGATCTTCTGATAGGCCAGGGTGAAGCCATGGGCGCCGAACTTGTATTTCCCCGACAGGCTATAAGCCGTGTTATCGATTGCACCGGCCGCCGCCTCGCCGTAATCCCGGGTGTGGTAGACGTTGCCATCAATAAAGAACCCGGACTGATTCAGGTGCAGATTGGCGTAGTACTGCCGCCAGGTCTCGCTCAGCTGCGAGGCATACAACGCACCACCCAACGGCTGATCTTCGAACAACTGCGCACCTAGGAAGCTGATCCCGCCGGTATCGGTACTCGCCCCGTAACCCGTGAAATCTCCTTTGCTCGTCGAGGCATCCTGATTCTTGAACGCCGTGAAACGCCCGGCCTGCACATGCACATCGTCCAGCTCGCGGCTGTCGAGCAGAAAACCCGTGGCGTATTCCGGTTGCAGGCGCTTGTCGGCGGTGTCGAACACCGGGGTTTCCACCATCATCTCGCCGTAGGCCAGGGTGGTTTTCGAGGTGCGCAGCTTCACCGCGCCACCGGCGCTGGAATAGTTGCTGTCACTGCGCCCGTCCGAATCCAGCGGCAGCAACCCCGTCCCGGCATGTCCCTGGCCACCGTCGAGCTTCACCCCGAAAAAACCATGGGCATCGACCCCGAAACCGATAGTGCCCGGGGTAAAACCGGAGGCGAACGAAGCGATGAAACCCTGGGCCCACTCCTGCTTGTAGCTCTGGTTGGCCGGGGTAGGGGATCGGTAGTCGCTTTGCAGGAAGAAGTTGCGGTTCAGCAGGTTGAGTGACGATCCATCCAAAAAGCCTGACGCCATGGGTTCGTCGGCCAGAGCTGCCGCACTGGTGACGGGAAGTAGCCAAAGCAGCCAGTAAGTGACGCGCATTCATCCGGATCCTGATCGAGTGCCCATTGTCTGGGGACGCTTGAGAGAGCGGACATTTTCACGGTGCGGTCGCACGCAGTGATTGTATGAATGTGCGTATCTGCAGGTTTTCCTCGCACAGGTTTTCCAACTACGCACATTCATACAATCGCACCGCTGCGCAGCGCAGGACACTGATGTGATGTCTACCTCGTTCCCTGGTGGGGACAAGGCGCAATAACGGTTGATCGGCACGCAACAAAAGGAGTCTGTCCATGACTGACGATGCAAGCAGGATGAATACCAGCGATCTCGCGCTGTTTTGGTTGCGCATCAGCGGTTGCCTGTTGCTGCTGTCAGTCCATGGGCTGCCCAAGCTCATGCATTTCCAGCATGAACTGGGGGTGATCGAGGACCCGTTCGGCATGGGCGCTACCTTGACCCTTTCACTGGCGGTGTTCGCCGAAGTACTGTGCCCGGTGTTGATCATGGCGGGTGTGCTGACCCGTCTTGCGACCGTGCCGATTCTGTTTCTGCTGGCGGTCTCGGTGATGCTGGTTCACCCGGAATGGAGCCTGGCCGAGGGGCAGTTCGCCTGGATGCTGCTGATCATCTTCTCGACGATTTTTATCGCCGGCCCCGGACGGCTGGCCCTTGGCTGGAAAGTGTCACAGCGCTGGCCACTTCTGCGTCAACTTTGATGGAAGCTCAATGAATACGATCAATCGCGATCAAGCGATCGCAGCCGCGCCTTCGGCCTGGCAACCCCTTCGCCAGAGACTTTTTCTCAGCCTGTGGCTGGCCAGCATCGCCTCCAGCATCGGAACCTGGATGCATGAAGTGGGCGCCGGCTGGTTGATGACCTCGTTGTCGGCGAGCCCGTTGATGGTCGCTCTGGTCCAGGTGGCAGGCGCCGCTCCGATGTTTTTGCTGGCGCTCCCGGCGGGTGCGCTGGCCGATATCATCGACAAGCGCAAATACCTGCTGATGACCCAGGCCGGCATGGCGGTGGTCGCGCTCGTGCTGGCGATCTTGACCTTTGCCGGGATGATGAGCGCGCCGCTGCTTCTGCTGTTCACCCTGGCCATGGGAGTGGGCACGGCACTGACCATGCCGGCCTGGTCGGCGCTGACGCCCGAGGTGGTGCCGGCAGCGGATCTGCCCGCGGCGATATCGCTCAGCAGCGTCGGGGTCAACGTCGCCCGGGCGCTGGGCCCGGCCATCGCCGGGATCATCATCAGTCTGGTGGGGCCGTGGGCCACTTTTGCGGTCAATGCGCTGTCTTTTTTTGCGGTGATCACGGTGCTGGCGATGTGGCGTCGTACACCGCAGCAGCCGGTGCTGCCGGCGGAACGGCTGTTCGGCGCGATTCGTGTGGGTTGGCGCTATGCCCGAAGCTCGAACCATCTGCAAAGGGTGTTGGTGCGTACTCTGTTGTTCTTCCTCGGGGCCAGTGCGGGGATGTCGCTGTTGCCACTGATCGTGCGCGGCGAGCTCAAGGGCAGCGCCGAGCAGTTCGGCATCCTGCTGGGTTGCGTCGGTGTCGGGGCGGTCGCCGGGGCGATGTTCCTGCCGTGGTTGCGTCGGCAGATTGCCGTGAACCAACTGGTGGCCCTGGCGAGCCTGACCTATGCGGCTGTCCTGCTGGCCTTGGCATGGGTGCCGAATTTCTATGGGCTGATCCCGGTCATGCTCATCAGCGGCGCGGCGTGGATTGCCGTGCTGTCCAGCCTTCAGGTGTCTGCGCAAACATCGGTCCCGGCCTGGGTCAAGGCCCGGGCGCTGGCGGTGTACATCCTGGTGTTCTTCGGCACCATGGCGGTCGGCGGGTTGGTGTGGGGGCTGTTGGCCAGTTGGGTTTCCATCTCCGTTTCATTGAGTGTCGCGGGCGGGGTGATGATTGCCGGCGTCGCGGTGGGCTGGTGGGTAAAACTCCCGGTGCTCGTCGCCGATGACCTGGCCCCGTCACTGCACTGGCCGCAGCCGTTGCTCAGCGCCGATGTCGACGGCGAGCGTGGCCCGGTGATGATCACCGTGGAATACGAAATCGCCCCGGCCGACGCCGAGGCGTTCAAACAGGCCATGGAGCAGGTGCGCAGAATGAGGAACCGCAATGGATCCTTCTCCTGGCAGCTGATGCAGGACACCGAAAACCCGAATCTGTGGATCGAGCTGTTCTTCGACGAATCCTGGCTCGACCACCTTCGCCACCACGGCCGCGTCACCCGGTCCGAGCTGAAAATCGAATCAAGCGCCCGGCGTTTTCTGATGCCGGGAACGCAGGTGCGGATTCGGCATTTGCTCAAGGGGTGATGGGGGCGGTGGGGTACCTGATCCAGGCAGCCCGCGTCATCGTTGACGATCATCGCGAGCAGGCTCGCTCCCACATGGGATTTGTGTTGTTTACAAGGATTTGTGGACGACAAAGCAACCTGTAGGAGCCGGGCTTGCCCGCGAAGAGGCCGGCATATTCAACATTGATGTCGGCCGGCCTGACGCCTTCGCGAGCAAGCCCGCTCCCACATGGGATTTGTGTTGTTTACAAGGATTTGTGGACGACAAAGCAACCTGTAGGAGCCGGGCTTGCCCGCGAAGAGGCCGGCACATTCGACATTGATGTTGGCTGGCCTGACGCCTTCGCGGGCTTGCCCGCGAAGAGGCCACCAGCAACACCCTCCCATCACCAGACACGCCACCCCCATCAAAACCCACCAACCTTCGGTCGGTCCACAGGAACGTCCGGCTCGAGCCGTTCCTCCATTTAGAAGAACCCGATCTCACCATCCGTGCGCACACTGACGCCTGCGCCGAAGGACCTGATCCTTATTTGGCTCACTGGAGGAGCAATGAACGAACAGCTGAAGTTCGGAATGGAAGAAGAATATTTCGTGACGGACCTGTTTACCCGACAGATGCCCGGCAAGCTGACCGGAGAGGTTGTCGGCCACTGTAAAGCGGCAGTCGGCGGGAGCTTCGCTTACGAGATGTTCCAGGCGCAGATCGAAGTCGCTTCACCGGTGTTCACCAGCCTGCCGCAAGCCGCCGAATACCTCACCGACGCCCGCGAGGCCTTGCGCGATGCACTCCAGCCCTTTGACCTGGGCCTGATGTGCGCCGGCTCCCACCCCATGGGCGATTGGCGTACGCAATACGCCACCGACCAGTCTCATTTCCAGCAGCTGTTCAAGGACTACCAACGGGTGGCGCGGCGCAGCCTGCTCTCGGGGTTGCACGTGCATGTGGAAGTGCCGCACAGACTGGACCGCATCCTGGTGATGAACGAAGTGCTGCCCTGGACACCGCTGCTTCTGGCTTTGAGCAGTTCGTCACCGTTCTGGGAAGGCAGCGACAGCGGCTTTGACAGCTATCGCCAGACAGCCTGCGACGAGTGGCCGCGCATGGGCGTGCCGGAGTACTTCGCCGATCACTTCGACTACAACGCCTACCTGGCGTTCATGATGTCATCGGGCTCGATCAAGTCCGCGAGCGAATGCTGGTGGGGGATCAGGCCTTCAGCCAAGTACCCGACTCTGGAACTGCGCATGACCGATGCCTGTCCGCGCCTGGATGACGCGCTGTGCATCGCTTCGTTCTTTCGCCTGATGATCGCCTATGCCATCGAACAACCGTGCCCGGGGTCGAGTTACACGCAGAAATCGCGCTGGATGCTGATGGAAAATCGCTGGCGGGCCAAGCGCTCGGGGCTGAATGCGGCGTTTCTTGTGGAAGGGTTCGATCGGCCGTTTACGCTTGAGCAGTGGTTGTTTTTGACCGAGCAGGTTCTGAAGAAAACCGCGAAAGCGATGGGGGTGGAGAGTGTTTTTGCGCAGATTCGCAGGATCATCAGCGACGGCAGCAGTGCGCAGCGACAGCGGCAGGTTTATCAGGAAGTGCTGACCCGCGGGAAGGGTGATCAGGAGGCGCTGTCCCATGTCGTGGATCATCTGCTGATGGAGACTTGCCGGGGCGAACATGCCTGCGAAAAGCGGCCGGACAATAGCCTAATCTGAATCTGCTGTGCACGCGGACCCTGTAGGAGCGAGCATGCTCGCGATGGACTCGAGAACGCCGCGGGGTGTCAGGTTGCCAGCGTCATCGTTGACGACCATCGCGAGCATGCTCGCTCCTACAGGGGATCGTGTTTGTTATGAGATTCGGGTGACGGTCAGCACGACTGCTGCGATACGTTCAGCCATCGCATAGGTCGGGCTTTCCAGCTCCTCACCAAACACGTCCGGGTCCATTTCCCTGTAGGTCCAGCTCAAGTCAGGCCTGTCGAACAGCGGCCACGCATGCTTGAAGAAAATATCGACCCCATCCACCGAGGGCGCCCCCGTGTACAGCAACAGCGTGCCGCCGGGCGCCAGTCGCTCAATCGCCTGCCCAACGATCTTCACCGAAAGATCCGACCCAAGATTCTCCCCACCATGCCGATACGCCCGCTGCTGGATGTCCTGCATATACGGCGGATTGGCGACGATCAAATCGAATTGGCCAAAGACATTGCTTAGCAGATCGCTCGGCTGCGTGGCCACGTTCTCCACTTCCGCCAGCGCGGCATTCACCGCCGTGTATCGCAGCGCTGTAGGGTTGATGTCCACCGCCAGCACCTGTGCATCGCGCCGGGCCTGGGCAATCAGGATCGCCCCCGCGCCACTGCCGCAACCTATGTCGACGGCATTCTGGATCCTGTGGCTGGACGTGCGCAGATGCTCCTGTATCGCCTGGGCGAAGCGGTAAGTGTCGGGCCCGAAGAACACCGAATCATGACTGGTCGTGGGAAAGCTCGAATGCACGAACAGCAAATCATCGATGCTCGACCACCGCACCTCGCTCAGCCACATCCCGCCGTAGGCTCGCAGCAGACCGCACTCCATCAGCGTCCTTAGCTCCGACTCAGGCAACAGCTCGGACTCGAACGGCCGACTCCAGCCAAAAATATCTCGCAGATGGCGCGCCCGATGATTTTCCGGACGTGCGTTGACCCGCTGATGGGTCAAGGGCGTCACTGTGATGAAGCGGTATTGATCGGCCTGCAATCGTCTGCCCAATTGCAGCAGCGGAAGGTCATGCTCGGTGTCCTGTGCGACGACGTTCAGTGTGTTCATGGATTGCCCCCCGTGAGGCCGAATTGCCGGGCATACAGGCGCGTGGCTTGCAGGCCTTCGGGGCTGGGATGCAGCGCTGGCGACAGTTTGTCGATCAGTTCGTCCAGAGTCAGGTTCTCGCCAGGCGGTTCGACCTCTATCGCCTGCACCGGCTGCGTACGCCGGAACTGTGCCCTGAACGGATTCGCACTCTGCGAATCTCCGGCAATCCAGTCCCGCAGCAGCTGTTTCTCATACCCGTTGAACACCCCGAACATCGCGGCCCCCGGGCCATCGACGAGCTGCCAGAAACGACTCAGTTCGGGGTCTTCATAACGCTTGATCCAGCCCCGTTCCTCCAGCGCCGCCAGAAACCCGCGAATCTGCCCCGGCGCGGCCAGCCATTCGTTGACCGTCTTGCCTTCCAGCCGGCAGTAATCGGAATGCATGTGCTGGCCGAACGCGCGCTTGCGTTCAAACATGTCGACCAGCTCCTGCTCCAGATCAAACGACTGGATCACCGACGTCGAACCCTTGCCCAGCTCGTTGAGCATGTAGCCTCGACGCAATCGGGCGAGAAACTCCTCGGGATCGTCAGCCCCGGCCAGAAACGCCGTAACCGCTTCCACCGCCTTGCGCGCATGCCCGGTGCTGGCGTTGTCGATGGTCACATGCAGGGTGAAGTAATACGGGTCGATCCCCAGCTCATTGAACTCGAAAGCGGTGATCAGCAGGTGCAGCGGCAGTTGTTCATAGCCAAGGTTGTAGCCGATGACCTCCGGCAGAAAATCATCCCCCAGATGCCCCAGGGTCAGCTGCAATGCGCCCTGCAGGTAAAGCTCGTCATCCAGTTGATGGGAGGCCACGCAGTCATGGCTGGCCAGCAGATTGCGGTACAGCACCACATGGTTCAGCGCAGGATCGCCGTCGCCCAGTTCTTCCAGATAGGTGCGGATCAGGCCGTGATAACGCCAATCCGTCGGGTGCTTGACTGCGCTGTAGAGCCAGGCGCCGTCCACCAGTTTGGCCGGCGCGACCCGCTGCAGGAAATACAATGCATGGGCCTTGTTGCCGAAGAAACGACGGGGCTCTCCGGCATGGCGGCCTTGCAGGTACAGGGCATATTCATCGGCCACCTTCCGTGCGTTTTCTTCCATCCACTCGGACCACTGCCCAATATCATCCGGAAGAGGACAGGGCAGCTCGCGCACGGCATCCAGTTGTATGTTCAGGAAGTCTTTGAGCATGTCAGTGTGAGCGCCGACGTCGCAATTGAGCGCCACGTGATAGATGGAAGGGACGTCACGGGAGCACGTGGGCGCCGCAGTCGAGTGTTCGTTGATCCTTTCTAACGCTGTCATAGGGCTGCTCCGCTGACTTTTCCTGGTGGTTAACGTCAGAGAAGCGGCCTGGACCATAAATTCATTCGGTTTTACCAGTGGTCGCGCCTGCGCGAATTTCCCGCCCGGCGGCATCCAAATACTTTGATCTTTCTTTCGATCCCCGGGGTCACAAACTCATCGACAGCTAAAAATGCGTCGATTTTGGGGCATCAGGTTCGGCTCTCCTGCGCCATCTCCGTCACGTCCGTGAGCCGCTTATAAGAGGAATCGTTACATGCATTCCCGTTATTCAGCCGCTCAGCTCCTGGCCTGCCGACGTTTCGCGATGGAGCAGAACAAAAAATTGTTTGAAGAAGCCAATGCCCTCAATCGGTGTGCGTCAGAAATGCTCGAGCAACCGGACTTCGACAGTGAGAAGTTCCTTGAGTATCTGCAGCAACGTGGCAAGGCCGATGCCATGTTTCGCCAGGCGCTGGACCACATTTCGCTGCTCAACGAGCAGTTTCCGCCACTGCCGGTTTCGTCCAGGGAGAGGGCGGTTGATGGTGAGCCTGCCAGCCCTTGAGACGGATTTGCGCTGAATGAGCTTTATGGACCTTGTACGGGATCGCTGTCGGGGAAGGGCAGATCTTCGATGCGCTGGATTTGCACGTCATCGGGCGCCTTCCGGCAGATATCCGCCCGCTGACCCGGCGGATAGGCACCGACCACCAGAAAATCGTCGCTGGAGCCCAGGTTGCAATGACCGGTGCCCGCCGGCAGCAACAGCGCATCGCCTGCGCTGACATGAAGTTCGTAGCCGTCCGGCCCACCAATCATCAACCGCGCCTGACCCCTGGCAATGCCGAGTACTTCATGGCCTTCGGTGTGGTAATGGTGATAGTCGTAAATCCCGTCGCGCCATTGCGGTGGCCAGCCGTTGGCGGTGAACACTTGTTCGATGCTGGCTGCCGGGTCGTTGCCCTGCACGGGGAACACCTGCGGGTGATCAATACCGGCAGGCGCGGGTTGTTGGGGACCCAGTCATTGGGTTCGAGCAAAATGGCCTGTGTGTCGGCTCCCGGATTTTTCATTGCAGATCTCCCGTGCCCCCTTCGTGGGAGCGAGCCTGCTCGCGATGAACGCACGGTCAACGCAGGCATTCAGACAGCCCGCATTATCGTTGACGACCATCGCGAGCAGGCTCGCTCCCACAGGGGGGGAAATTAGGCAGCCATATGACTAGCCGCCCATTCCTTCTTGAAGCTGCTCTTCATCATCTCCATCTGCTCCCCAAGCTCATCAAGCTTGGCCTTGCCGAGCAGCTTCTTCGCCTTGGGAAACATCTCCGTCTCTTCCTCTTCAATGTGGTGCTCCAACAACTCCTTGACCACCTTCACCCGCCCGGCGAACTCAGGCGTCCCAGGGTCGGTTTCCTTGAGGTCCGGCAGCACCAGCGAATCCACCGTGCGGTGCTCTTCCTTGGCCTCGAAGTACATGACGTCCTCTTCCTTGGTCCCGGCTTGTTTGAAGGCGGGGTAGAGGATTTCCTCCTCTAGCTTGGTATGGATGGAAATCTCCATTTCAAGCTTCTCCAGCAGTTCAACGCGTTTTTTGGTCGCTCTCTCAGTCGATTCACTCAACTGGCCCAGGATGGTTTTGACTTTTTCGTGGTCGGCTTTCAGAAGGTCGATTGCGTTCATTTTTGGCTGCCTCAGGCTTCACGGAATTTGCCCTGACCGTGGGTCAGGCGTTGAGGTGTCCCAAGAGCTGTCGCATTTCCTGTGCCAAATTCGCTGCTCGTTCCAGTCCCAAGAAAATCAGGCACTTGCACAAGCCCTGTACGAAATACAGGCGTGCAGTCTGCAAGACTGACCCTCGGGAGCCATTGCAGATAGCCAAGGCGCTCGGTCACATTAGATGATTTCAAAGTGGATCTGTGGGAGCCCGGACTTGCTCGTGAAGGGGAGAGCACATTCAACATCAATGGTGGCTGGCCCGGCGCCTTCGCGAGCAAGCCCGCTCCCACAGTGGATTTGTGTCGTACGCAAGGTTTGCGATCAACACAGAACCCTGTGGGAGCCGGGCTTGCCCGCGAAGAGGCCGGCACATTCAACATTGATGTTGGCTGGCTTGACGCCTTCGCGGGCAAGCCTCGCTCCTACAGTTTGGATTGGATCAGCCGCGCTGATCGTCAGATCTTGTGAACCTATCCCGCTGTCTCTCTCTCCACTTAGAAATACCGGGAGGGCCAGAGCATGCATGCCTTCAGAAATCTGCTGACACCGGCACAGGAGTTGCGGCTGCGAACTCTGGATGCCTGGCACCGCGCGCTGGATAACAAGCCGCTGCGCATGGACTGCCCCGACGCCTGGCACGACGAGTTGGTGCGTCAGACTGATGAAATGGACCGTTTAGGCATCATCAGTTGGAGCGAATGGCGAGACCTGCGGATGGAAGCCGATCGGGCCTATCTGGAGGCGGTCGCCGGCGGGGATTATCACGGAGCATCGCCCGCCTGGCTGGCGAGGATCGAGCATGCGCATCGCTGATGTAATTCTTGGGACGCTCGGCCTAGGAACCTGTGGGAGCGAGCCTGCTCGCGAAGAGGCCGGCACATTCAGCATCGATGTCGCCTGAACCGACGCCTTCGCGGACAAGCCCGCTCCCACAGGTGATTTGCAGGTTGGTTACGGCGAAGGCCGTGCGCGCAGGCGGCGGCCGATGATGTCCAGGACGTCGCAGCCGTCGCGCAGCGGGATGGCGCAGAGCAGGGCGAAGTCGCTGAGGATGAAGGAGTCGCACTCGATGGAGCCGCGCATGGCGAGGTTTTCCAGGACCTGGGTGACGGCTCGGATTCGGTAGTTGGCCGCCTCCATCAGGATGTCGAGCGGGACGTGGGTGTCGATGAAGAAGGTGGGCATGTCGGAGCAATTTCCGGTCATGGCCATCCAGCGGTTGACGGGCGGGGGCAGTGGTTTTTCGTAGGGTGGATCGGGATGCAGTTTTGTCATGGTGGAAAACTCTTTTAGATACCTGTTTGAAGCAACCACCGGCCTTCCTACGGGCTTGGGTGGCAGCCGTGCACGGGAGTAGGAACTGAGGGCATCTAACTCAGCCACGTCGAAACGTGGTCCCGCACACAGCCGCCGCAATCAAGCAACAGAACTGATGCACAGATACCCGGGTTCCTACACCCAGCCACCGCTTTCACGGCGACGGGAAAAAGACTATCCCGCCCATCCAACGCCCACCAGTTCATGCAAATCGCCGCGTTTCGAAGGAAATCTCCGAGGACTTTGCCCAGAAAATTTCCCAGGACCTACAGCGCGTCCTACACCCCGGGTGTCAAACCCCCGGGGCGTGGGATTCTGCCCCAGTCAGGCGGGGCAAAACTAGGGTGTAGGAAAAACAGAAATGCCCTACAGCGTGTGACGAAGATGCCTTCAGAGATTTCCCTGTGCGGCGATAGACAACCCAAAACACCCGCTTTCTGTAGGAGCGAGCTTGCTCGCGATGGTGGTCCAGACACCGCGGGGTGTCAGGCAGCCAGTGTCATCGTTGATGACCATCGCGAGCAGGCTCGCTCCTACAGAAAGCCAAAAACCCGTCAATCGATACCCGAGACTTTCCAGTGCTTGATATCGGCAGGAAAGGTCATCTGCCGCACTTCCTGCGCCAGCCCGTACGACAGCGACTCATGCGCCGCAATGACCTTTTCTTCAGCAGAAAGGCAGTGAAAGATATCGAGCTTCTGCACCGCATTGGCCGTCTCGACGTTGTAGATGTCCACGTACCGCGCCAAGTCGTTATCCAGCGTCGACAGATACTCGCGCAACCGCTGGTGATCCACGGTTTTCTGATTGAAATACCAATTCATCGGGTGAATCAGAAACCGCGAATGCGGCGAGGTGATGCGCCGGCCCGCCGCCAGAAACATGATGATGCCCATCGACTCGATATTGCCCGCGTTCACCGCGCACAACGGCACGGGCAGCGATTTGAGAAAGCTGTACAGCGTAAAGCCGAAACTGGTGCTGCCGCCGCTGGTGGACAGGTTCAGCAACAGGGACGTCGCGCCTTGCTCAATGGCATCCAGGCAACAATCCCTGAACCGCTCGGTGGTGTTCTGATCGATCTGACAATGGAAATGAATGATGTGCTCGGACATGAATTCTTCCTCTTACGACAACTTCGATTCCTTTATTCAAGCATTGACCGCATCGGCCAAAGATCAAGCGCAACGCGTCTGGAGCGGTGTTTCACCGGTGGTCGCATCGGCCAAATCAATTGGAACCAATAAGCCCGGTCCGCTCGTCGCTAGCCCGCTAATTTGTTCAAACTTTCAAAGGTTCTCTCTCTCGGAGTTATACGAACTCCACGAGTTCGCAATGACAACGATGAGGTGAATTGAAATGGCTAACAAAGAAGATAACTCCGGCAATTTCGCCAACGATCCGCAAAAAGCGTCGGAAGCCGGCAAGAAAGGCGGGCAGGCGTCGGGCGGTAACAACCGTCAATCCGGTGATGACAAGCGTACTGGCGGCCAAGGCAGCGGGCAGGGCGGGCGCGGCAACTCAGGCGGCAACTTTTCTCAGGATCGGGAAAAGGCCTCCGAGGCCGGCAAAAAAGGTGGGCAGCACAGCGGTGGCGGCAATCGTAATTCCTGATGCTGTCTGATCGAATCAAGTCCCGCCCCGGCGGGGCTTGATCCTGCGTCCACAGCGGGTTTATGTGACCGGCAAGGTCACACGAAAAGTCGTCCCTTCCTCGAGCGTCGACTTCACCTCGATGCTACCGCCGTGTCCGTTCACGATTTCTGCCGTAATGAACAGACCAAGACCCAGCCCGGCAGACTTCTTTTGATCGTCCTGCGAATAGGTTGAATACCGCGCCTGCGGATCGAAAAGAAAGGGCATTTCACGGTCTCCAATGGGTTCGCCGTAGCTTTTCACCGTGAAGCATACATTTCCGCCATCCACTTCCAGCGACGCTTCAACGGGCTGTTGCCGGTCGCCATGCTGCACTGCATTGCTGATCAGGTTGGTGAACACTTGACCCATGCGCAATGGGTCGAACTGGCCTTTAACAGCGGCCTGGGCATTGAAGTGAATTTGCCGCTGCGGATAACCGGCACGGACTTCATCGATGGCAATCTGGCAAACCGGTGTGAGGTCTGTGTTCTGTCGAGTCAGGGGTAACTCGGAGCCGAGATTGAAGCGTGCCAGGTCAATCAGGTCGTCAACGATCTGGTTGGCCCGCCGCACGCTCACCCCTATCTGTGTCGTCAGATTCGCTTGGCGCTCGGGATCCGGTTTTTTGGGGCGTTGCAGCAAATCCGCCGACATCATGATCGCGCCCAATGGCGAGCGCAGATCGTGGCCCAGAACCGCCAGCACCCTTTTGCGCGTGGTTTCCACCGCGTTGCCATAGGCCGTGATCGATTCCCCAAGCGCCTGATCGATCGCTTCGTTGAAGCGCATCATGTCCTGCAATTGATGCGGCTCCCCGACGAAGGCTTTTGCCAGCCAGAGCCTGAGCACGCTTGAACGCAGCGCGCGGTATTCCGACACCACCTGATCCAGCGAGTAGCCGTCGATCAACCGCAGGATCGCGTGGGTTTGCGCTGCGGTTTCGTGCGGATTGACAGGGGCATTGCCCTGGGATTTAGCCAATTGCTGCTGATCCGTCTGGGGCGTGTCCAGATCCAGGGCGATGGTACTCAGTATCTGCAGGGCGTGGTTTCTCAGACCCTTGTTGTCCATCGTGGGGTAGGGGGTGTTCACGGTACGGGCAAAGTTCTCCCACTCCTGCAATATCGGCTCGATGTTCGCCGTTATGAAATCTGACAGGCGCACGGCTTGCCTCCTTATGCCTTTGTTCTACAACAACATTAATCAAGCGTAGTCATTCGTGGAGTCAGCGTAGTACATCTTTGGACAGGCGCAGGGTCCTCTTGTCTGTATCGACAAATCGGACATGACTTTCGTTCATCAACCTCTTTGAACTCCCGCAAGCTTCGCTCCGTCCTCTGCTATGAGGGGCTCAGAGCAATGGTGCCGCGCAGCCCGACGGCGATACATCGCACAGCGAGGGACGACATGGACACTCCAGACAACAGAGCGGGGACTTCGACGGGCAATCCGGGAGGCGACGACCGCGAGCAGCGTTTTGAGCATTTGAAGGAAGATTTGACCGATACGCTCGGCAGCGCCAGGCAACAGGCCGATGCGCAGTTCGGTCAATACCGTGACACGGCAGCCGACCAGATCGATGCATTGGCCAAAGGAGCGAAGTCGTTCGTTTCCGAGCTCGAAGAGCATGACACGCTGGGCATGTCCGATTACCTCTCCGACATGGCGCAATCCATGAGCGGCCTGGCGGGCAACCTGCGCGGCAAAAGCGCCGAACAGCTGTTGCATGACGGTGCCGAGCTGGCGCGTAGCAACCCTGCCTTGTTCATCGCCGGCAGCATTGCAATCGGGTTCGGCTTGTCGCGGTTCATCAAGGCAAGCAGTTCTACCGCCGCGACCATGGGTGCTCACGAGGATCCGGCGGCAGGCACTTCGGTGCCTCCATCCGGCGGCTTCGGCGCCCACAGACCTTATGAAACGTCGGTGACGCCGCAATCGACGCCACACGCCGGACTGGACACCGGCATTACCCCAGCCGCGCCCAGTGCGCAGGACCATCCTTCGGACTTCGCGACGCACCGGGCTTCGGCTTCGCCTGACTCGCTGCCAAACACTCGGGGAGAACTGTGATGAACAGAGACGATCCAGACCTGCGTGGAGAAAGACCCTACGTTCAGACAGACGATGCTTCCGTGACGGGCTTGTTGCGCCAGCTGACCCGGGAAGTGCCGGCGTTATTCATCAAGGAACTGGCCCTGGCCCGCGCGGAATTCCAGGCCAGTCTTGGCACCTTGAAAGCCGGGATCGCCTCGGTCGCCGGTGGCGCGATCGTGCTGCTGGCGGGCTTCATCATCCTGCTGATGTCAGCCGTCTATGGGCTAGCGCTGTTCATGGCGCCCTGGCTGGCTGCCCTGATCGTCGGGGTGGTGGTGATGATCATCGGCTTCGTCATGTTGCAGTCGGGCAAAAAGCAGTTCGAACCCTCTCATTTCAAACCCGATCGGACGCTGGATGCCTTGAATAAAGACCAGGAAGCGCTGCGGAGGAAGGTCACATGAAAAGCGAATTGGACTACGAATCACAAAAAAGCCCCGAGCAGATCGAGCGCGAAATCGATGCGCAGCGCGAGAGCATCGGCAACATCGTCGACCGACTGGAGAGCAAGTTCACCCCTGGGCAAATGATCGATCAGGCGTGGGGCATGATGCAGAACAATGGCTCGACTTTCCTCACCAATCTCGGCACCAGTGTGCGCAACAACCCGGTGCCTGCGGTGCTGACTTCGGTGGGGTTGCTGTGGCTGATGATGAGTCAGAACAAGCCTCCGGTTGCGCAGCCCGTTTACCGCACCGGGCCCGATCAGGACCGGTTTGGCGAGTGGGCCGATAATCTGGCCGATGGCTTGGACAGTGCCCGTGAGAGCGTGCATCACACCGCTGATTCGCTGAAGGAAGGGTATGAGTCGGTGAAGGGCAAGGCGCACATGGGCGAAAGCCTCAGCGCTGCCGGGCATAACGTGAGTGATGCGATGCACAACGCCGGCGACCGGTTGACGCGCAATGGCCAGGTGTTGGGGCAGCAGTTCAATCAGTTGCTCAAGGAGCAGCCGTTGGTGGTGGCGGCTGCGGGCATTGCCCTGGGGGCTTTGATGGGGGCAGCGTTGCCGACTACCGCGACCGAGCAGCGTTACATGGGGCGGGCGAGTGCGGGTGTGGTTGATAAGGTGAAAAAGCAGGCGCAGGAGGGGTATGAGGCGGTGCGGGATACGGTTACGCGGACTACTGAAAATTCGTCGGTCGATGCGACGGCGGATGCGCGGCAGCGGCCTGCCTCGACCTCACCGGCTGATCTGTCCGGCGGGCTCGAAACTTCGTGATGCAAGGCAAGTGAGATTGAAAAGGTGTCGAGCACTTTGTGGTGAGGGGGGCCTGTGGCGAGGGGGCTTGCCCCCGTTGGACTGCGTAGCAGTCCCATCTTTTGGGGCCGCTTCGCAGCCCAACGGGGGCAAGCCCCCTCGCCACAGATGAGCCCGTTCTCGCAGGCATACTCTTTCAGCAAGACATCAAGTCGTCTGCGTCCACTCCAACGTCGCCGTCTCCCGCCACTTCACATCCGTGATCCCGTACTTCTCCGCCTGCGGCCGCGAAACCACCTTCAACGGCGGCCGCCCCGGCTTGGGGATCGGTGCAACACCGGCATCACAACTTGCCCAATGCCATGCCTGGACATTGTTCATGACAGGCGCGCGAATGATGAAAGACTTTGGCTTTCCATGAAGCTGGTATTCGATGATGAACATATCTGCGCGGGCCATGAGTCTCTCCTTAAGTTCTATGGGAAAGAGTCGTGGGGCTCGGGAAAATTCAAATTATTGAAAAGCAATGCCAATAACGCCGCCTGCCCCCGACTCTGATCGTTCCCACGCTCTGCGTGGGAACGATCGGCCACAACAGCGGTTGCCTCCACGCTACCGTGCCAGTCATCCAGAACTTTGAACGCCTCGATTTGCGGCCCACCTAAAGCTCAAATCAGGAGGCCCCGTTTTGCCAAGAATACTCACATCACCCACCGCAGAAACCGAAGAACAAAACGCCCGGATGTTCGGCACGCCCAAGGAGCGTCTGGACTTCTACCGCAAGGAAATTCACTACGAAACCAGCATCCTCGCCAATCGCACCGACGCTTATCTGGCCGCCCAATCATTCCTGGTCATCGCTTTCGCCTCGTGCATGGCCAACCTCAATCCTGAATGGGGCAAGTCGTTCACGCTGGTGGTCCCGCCGTTCCTCGCGCTCTTGGGAGTACTCAGTTCCCTCAATGCCTGGCCTGGCATTCGGGCTTCGTACGACATCATCGATCACTGGTATTTCAAACAGAGCCAACTGTTGCGCAGCGAGCCGATGATGGGGCTGGCCTATGACGAATCGCCGTTGTTCAGCGCCCGTGAATCCACCCACAAGGGCTACAAGAAGGCTTTGTTGTTTTCGGTGCGCACGCCCTGGATCTTTGCGGTTTTCTGGGTCGTTCTGGGTGCCTGGGCGGTATTCATTCAGGTGACGAATCTGGGGGCATGACGATTGCGAGAAGCGAGCAGAGTGCTGTGTTGAGCCGGCCACGGATTTTTGTGGGATGCGCCGGCTGGAGCCTCGGGCGGCAGCACCCGAACCTGGAACGCGCCCGGCGTGATGGGGGTGATGACCAGCTCGCAGTCGAGGCTTTAGGCGATGGGACCGAACAGGGTGTCGTGCAGGTAGTTGAGGTGAGCGGATGTGGGGATCATGGCGGGACTCCAGACGTAAAAACATGAGCGGCCTGACGACGCCCACCTGTTTGCTAGACGTAGGGGGGGATTGGGGAGTTCAAAAAATGCGGTCTCGAAAGCGCCACATGACATGTAGCAGCTGGCGAAGCCTGCGTCCGGCTGCGCAGCAGTCGTGAATTCAGCCAACGCGTTGTATCAGGCAGATATTGCACTCAGGTTTTGCAACTGCTTCGCAGCCGGACGCAGTCTTCGCCAGCTGCTACAGGGGTCGCGAATTTCGCCATACGTCGCACTTGATGAACGTAGTGCCCTGCACGCGGTTCCACCGTTATATAACCGCAGCGGGGGACGCTGTCATGAACGAGGATCGCAAGGTGCTGGCGCTTGAAGTCTGGCATTCATTGTTGGGCAAGCCAGAAATGCGCGGGACCGCTCCGGAGCAATATGAAGAGTTGCTTCGGTTGGCGGAGGATTATTGGAGACAGGGGGTCATTGATCGGGATGAAAGACGAGGATTGGTGATCGCGGCGACCGAACGGTATGCGCGTTCGGTGGATAATGGTCGTCACGTTTAAAAATAAATGGAGCAGCATGTCTATTTCCCGCATCGGTTTTGCCTGCCAATACCGCCATCCCCAGCGCAGCCTGGCGTTGGCCGAGTTGAAAGTGATCGAGTCCGCGCTCAATCCGCGCACCACCACGTTGCGCTGGATGGACAGCGTGTCGGCGCAGGTGGCCGAGGCTCGGCTTACCGAGGTGGTGGAGCACAATCTTCAGGCTCAATTGCGCTTGCTGGATTACGTCGCGCAACTGCCCGCGGCCTTGCGCATGTTGCGCTTGAGCAGTGATCTGTTGCCGTTCTATAGCCATCCGAAAATCAAGGCGTTCTATCAGGATCCGGCCATCGTGCCGAAGTTGATCGAGGGGTTTGCCGCTATCGGCTCTCGTGCGAGGGATGCCGATGTTCGTCTGTCGATGCACCCGGGACAATATTGCGTGCTGGGCTCGGACCGGCCCGAGGTGGTGGAAAACAGCCTCGCCGAATTCGAATACCACGCCGACATGATCCGGATGATGGGTTACGGCGTACGGTTCCAGGATTTCAAATGCAACATCCACATTGCCGGGCGACTGGGGGCCGAGGGGATTCGCAGTATTTGGGGGCGGTTGTCCCAGGAGGCGCGTAACTGCATCACCTTCGAGAACGAAGAGAAGGTCTACGGCGTGGATGACTGCCTGGCGCTGGCCGACCTGGCACCGGTGGTGCTGGATGTGCACCATTGCTGGATCAACGAAGAGGATTACATAGCGCCGCATTGCGACCGTGTATCGCGCATCATCGACAGCTGGCGCGGCGTGCGCCCGACCATGCACTACTCACAGCCGCAGGAGCGGTTGCAGGAGTCGGGGTTCAGTTCGCAGCAGAAGCTGGTGATGGAAGAAGTGACCCGCGTGGTGGCCAAGCGTGAGCTGTACGCTCATAGCGATCAGATGTGGAATCGGTGGACTAATGAATATGTGCTGCAATTCATGGATCGGTTCGATGTGATGTTTGAGGCCAAGGACAAGAATGTGGCGACGTTGGCGTTTTACAACGAATACATGAGCCGCTGATCCCTTTGTAGGAGCGAGCTTGCTCGCGATGGTCGTCAACGATGACGCTGGCTGCCTGATGCCCCGCGGCGTTCTTTCGGCCATCGCGAGCAAGCTCGCTCCTACAGGGGGAGATGTGGAGACTGGCTAACTGTGGGAGCGAGCCTGCTCGCGATAAATCTCCTGGCGACGCGTTCTATCAGGCACCCCGCGTCATCGTTGACCACCATCGCGAGCAGGCTCGCTCCCACAAGTTGACTCCCACAAGGTGCTCAGGCCGAACCGGCGCGTTCGCGGGTTGCTTGCCAGCAGATGAGGGATCCGACCGTCACCATCACCGCGCCTTGCCAAAACTGCGCCGCCAAGGACGCCCCCAACCACACCGCCGCAAAGGCTGACGAAAGCACCGGCGCAGAATACGAAGCAGTCGCTAGCAACGTCAGATTGCCGCGCAAAATCCCGATATTCCAAAGCGCGTAACCGCCGGCCATGGCAACACCGGCGGCGATCAGTTGCAGGCAGCCAACCAGGGTAAACGCAGGAAGCACTTCACCACTCAACCCTTGCTTGAACCAGAGCACACAGGCGGTGATGACGAAAAACAGCGCCACCAGATTCTGTCCGCCGGCGTATTTGCGAGTGACATTGCAATACAGCGCAAAGGTAATCCCGCACGCCAGAGCAAGGCTGTAGCTCAGCGGATTGGACTGCACGTTGGCGACGATGCCGGGCAGTGACAGCCCGTCGCCGCTGACCACCCAGAGGATGCCGAACAATGCCAAGGCGGTGCCCGGGACGATGATCCAGCGCGCCTTTTGCCCGTTCATGACGATGGCCAGCAACACGGTCAGGCAGGGCCAGAGGTAATTGACGACGCCCAGTTCAATGGCCTGATTGCGGTTGCTGGCGAAACCCAGGGCCAGCGACAGACACACCTCGTAGGCGACAAAAAGCGCGGTGCCGAGAATCAGGTAGATGCGCGGCGTGGAGCGCAGGCGGGGTTTACCGAGAAAGGCGATCAACATGATCGCGCCCAAGGTGTAGATCAACGCGGCGCCGCCCAAGGGGCCGAAGATTTCGCTGACGCTCCGGATCAGTCCCGCGGCGGTGCTCCACAAAAGAATCGCCACCAAACCACACGCCGTGGCGGCCCGTTCGCCTCTGATCTGCATCTTTTCCTCACGCCCAAAGGGTGCGCAGTCTACGGTAATTGGCCGGCGTTTTTCACTTCACCGTTGGATGCATCAGAACCGCAACCAGCGAATCGGCGATGTCCTGCAGGCGTTGTGCGTCCTGGTAAAGCCGTTCGATCACCACGATTCCCCGGGTCTGGCTGACCACCAGCCGCGCTGCAGCGACCGGGTCCAGCGTCAGGCTCTCTCGGGCCTCTTCGGTAGAAAAACGCTCCACGAGCAATGCCTCCAGACCATCGAGCAAACCGCGCAAGGCTTCGCGGATCGGCTCGCTGTTGGCAGCTTCGTCGATGGCGGTCTTGGTGGTCAGGCAACCGCGGGGCGGGGTGCCCAGGGTCATGGAGGCGATGGTGTACGCAAAAAATGCCTTGAGCGCCAGATCCAGTTGCGGCTCGTCCAGTGCCTGGCGTGCGGCGTCCAGAAATCGCGCCTTGTAGCGGCCGAACACTTCGAGAAACAGCGCCTGTTTGTCGCCGTAGGCGTTGTACAGCGAACCGCGCAACACGCCCGTCGCCTCCGCCAGTTGCGGCATCGAGGTCGCCCCGAAACCCTGGCGCCAGAACAGCTCCATGGCCAGATCCAGGGTCTGCTCTTCGTTGAATTGACGTACGCCTGCCATGTCGATCGTCCTGCGTGAAGGGGATGAAGGCGATCTTGACATGCCTGTCAAACATGTCAACACTGCCAAGCATGACAGGCCTGTCAAAGATGATCCGCACACTTTGCGCCTCCCCATCGAGGCACCTCAGGAGTCCCCCATGCGCAGTACACAACCTCACCCCTTACATGCCGTGCTGGCCGGGCTTTGCGCCAGCCTGGTCGGCATTGGCCTGGCTCGTTTTGCCTATACGCCGCTGGTTCCGGCGCTGATCGAAGCCCACTGGTTCGCCGCCAATGAAGTGATTTATCTGGGAGCGGCGAATCTGCTCGGCTACCTTGCCGGCGCCTTCTGTGGCCGGCCGCTGGCACGGATGTTCACGGCCCGACGCAGCCTGCAATGGATGATGCTGCTGGTGGCGTTGGCGTTCTTCGCTTGCTCTTTGCCTTTGTCGATCCTGTGGTTTTTCACTTGGCGCTTCGTGTCCGGTCTGGCTGGCGGCGTGATCATGGTGCTGGCGGCCGTGACGGTGTTGCCGTATCTGCCAGGGGCGCGCAAGGGCTTGGCCAGCGGGGCGATTTTTCTTGGCCTCGGATTGGGGATTTCCGCTTCGGGCACCGTGGTTCCGCTGTTGCTGGAAGTGGGGTTGCGTGAAACCTGGATCGGGTTGGGTGTGGTTGCCTTGGTGCTGACCGCGATCAGCTGGACCGGCTGGCCGCGCGCCGTTGCGCCAGTCGCGGCGCCGGTGGCTGGAACCACGGCTGTTTCGCCGGGATTGGGGCTGATTTATGTGCAATACGCGCTGATGGCTGTGGTGCTGGTGCCGACGATGTTGTTCCTGGTCGATTATGTGGCGAGGGGGCTGGGGTGGGGCACTCACTCGGCCGCCATGCTCTGGGTGGTGTATGGCCTGGGGGCGATCGCGGGGCCAGTTGTCTACGGTGCATTGGCTGACCGAATCGGCCCGACTGCCAGCAATCGGGTGGCGCTGACCAGCCAGTTGTTCGCCATTGCTGTGCTTGCGCTGTCGAGCCAGACACTGTGGCTGGTGCCGGCGGTGTTCGTGATCGGCAGCTTTCCACCGGGCATCGTGCCGGTCACCCTCGGGCGCGTGCAGCAACTGACCCGTGATCCGGTGGCCCAAGGCGCTGCGTGGAGTCGTGCCACGGTTGTCTTTGCGCTGTTTCAGGCATTGGCCGGGTATGCGTATTCGTGGTTGTTTGCCGGTAGCCATGGCAATCATGTGCTGCTGTTTTGCATTGGTGGGGTGGCGGTTGTGCTGGCGTTGGTGAGTGACGGGGTGTGGGTTGTGATGCGGGGGGCTGAGCGGCGCCAGGTCGCATAAAATCACTGTAGGAGCGAGGCTTGCCCGCGAAGGCGTCAGGCCAATCAACATCGATGTTGAATGTGCCGGCCTCTTCGCGGGCAAGCCTCGCTCCTACAGAGGGACGATCAATTAGCCGAGAGGTAGTTACCGACCGCATCATCCACCGTCGGAAAAAACGCCTCTTCACCCAGCTTCTCGAACAGCCCGAACCGCTTGAGTTTGTCCTTTACCGGGTCCTTCATCTCGGCCAGGCACAACTCGATCCCCGCCGCCTTCAAGGTGTCGTCCAGCTCGGACAGCATGTCGGCAGAGGTCACGTCCACGCTGGTGATCGGTTCTGCCGCAATCACCAGCCAGCGCACCGGCGTTGGCGATGCGGCGATGGCGTCCAGCACGCGATCGTGGAACAGTTCCGCGTTGGCGAAAAACAGCGAAGCGTCCCAGCGAAACAGCACCAGGCCGGGGATCAAGGTGGCGTCCGGGTAGCGCTGGATGTCGTGGAAACCCTTCACGCCCGGAGCCTGGCCGAGCACGGCGGAGTAGGGGCGCCAGCCATCCCAGAGGAATTCGATGACGGCGATCACGATGGCGATGCCGATACCCTCGATGGCCCCGAACACCGCCACGCCAATGGTGCAGACGATCGACAACCAGAATTCCCAACGCTGCATGCGATAGATGCGGCGCAGGTCGGTGATTTCGATCAGGCCGATGGCCGAGGCGATCACCACCGCGGCCAGCGCGCTATTGGGTAGGTGCTCCAGCAGGTTCGGCGCGACCATCAGCAGCACCGCGACCGCCACCGCGCCGACCACCCCTGTCAGCTGGGTTTTCGCCCCAGCGGCCTCAGCCACCGGGGTTCGCGAAGAACTGCTGCTGATGGGGAAACCCTGGAAGAACCCGGCCGCCAGATTGGCAAACCCCAGGCCGGCCATTTCCTGGTTCGGGTCGACATAGGTGCGCGTGCGTGCCGCATAGACCCGGGACAGCACGCTGGTGTCGGCGAACGAGACCAAGGCGACGGCGCAGCCGCCGATGATCACCGGAACAATGTCCTCGCGAGTGATCCACGGAATCGCGAACGCCGGCAAACCTTGCGGCAGTTGCCCGAGGATCGACACCCCGGCGCGCGCCCCGAGGTCCAGCATGCCCACCACAATCGTCGCACCCGCCACGGCAATCAGTATCCCGGGGATACGCTTGTGGCCCTTGAGCAGCAGGATCACCACCAATGTCGCCGCGCCCACCGCAAAGGTCACCCAGTTGGTCTTGCCGTTCAGGATCGACGTAACGATGGCCATGACATTTCGCAGCGGACCGTCGGCATCGATGGAAAAGCCGAAAAGCTTGGGCAACTGGCTGATCAGCACCGTCAGCGCAATCCCGTTCATGTAGCCGTAGCGGATCGGCTTGGACAGCAACTCGGTAATGAAGCCCAGCCGCGCGATGCCCGCCAGAATGCACACCACCCCCGAGACGATCGCCATCATGCTGGCCAGGGCGACGGCGCGCATGGGATCACCGCCCGACAGCGGCAGAATGACGGCGAGAATCACCGCGGCCAGCGAGGAATCCGGCCCCAACACGAGGATCCGGCTGGGCCCGAACAGGGCGTAGGCAATGAGGGGAATGATGGTGGCGTACAGGCCATAAATGCCCGGAACACCGGATGCCACGGCGTAGGCGATGCCGACCGGCACCAGCATCGTGGTCAGTACCAGACCGGCCATGAAGTCGTGGCGCAGCCAGGCGATCTTGTACTCGCGCAGCGTTTTGAGCCCCGGCAGCCAACGGCTCAGACCGGTGTTGCCGCCAGCACCCCTGTGTGCGATGCGACCCGGTTCCGTAACTGGCGGCGAAGAATCGGAATGGCTCATGGTGCTGTGGTCCTTAACCTGGCAAGGCGACCATCTAGACGTTAGCTCAATCGCACGACTTGCAAGTCACTTCAGGGTCGAAACCATGGTCCAGGCTCAATGACTGACTCGAAAGTGAAATAAAAATGTCATTTGGAAACATTTCTGAAATATTTCATTCTTATGATCGAGTGCAGTTGTTAACAAGGATTCTTAATTAAGGTTGTCGGTCCCATGCGTCGAGCGGTATTCAATCAAAAAGGAGGCGTTGGCAAATCGAGCATCGCCTGCAATCTCGCGGCAGTCAGTGCTGCGGAGGGCTACAGGACGTTGCTGGTGGATCTCGATCCCCAAGCCAACTCGACCCACTATCTGACAGGGCTTACCGGCGATGACATTCCCGTGGGGATCGCCGATTTCTTCAAGCAGACCCTGTCCAGCGGCCCGGCCAGCAAGAAGCATCGCGTGGCCATCACCGATACGCGCTACAACAATCTGCATCTGGTCACGGCCAGCCGCGAGTTGACGGATCTGCAGGCCAAGCTTGAGTCCAAGTTCAAGATCAACAAGCTGCGGCGTCTGCTGGTGGAGCTTTCCGAGGACTACGAGCGCATTTATATCGATACGCCGCCGTCGCTGAACTTCTATACCTACAGCGCGCTGATCGCCGCTGACCGGGTGCTGATTCCCTTCGATTGCGACAGCTTCTCCCGCCAAGCCCTGTACAACGTGATTGCGCACGTCAGCGAGTTGCGGGCTGACCACAACGAGTCGTTGATCGTGGAAGGGGTGGTGGTCAACCAGTTCGAGGCTCGGGCCAATTTGCACAAGACGCTGATCGATGAGCTGGTGGCCGAAGGGTTGCCGGTGCTGCCGGATTACTTGAGCAGCACGGTCAAGATGCGTGAGTCCCATGAGGCGTCGGTGCCGATGATTCATCTGGCGCCACGGCATAAGTTGTCGCAGGAGTTCGTGAGCCTGTTTTCGGCGTTGGAACAGGCGAGCTGATCACACGCACCACACCCATGTAGGAGCTGCCGAAGGCTGCGATCTTTTGATTTTGTTTTTAAAAGCAAGATCAAAAGATCGCAGCCTTCGGCAGCTCCTACATTTTGAATGGGGACATCCTCTAAATCCGGGGCGTCTGTGAGGACGCCTTCGCGAGCAAGCCCGCTCCCACAGGGGAGATGGCTTACCGTTTGCATAGTCAGGCGTACCCCGTCCGTCATCCGAGGAACGTCTGCATGAAGTTGTTGCACATCGATGCCAGCCCCAAAGGCCAACGATCCAATTCGCGAGCGCTTGCCCGCCACTTTATTGCTTGCCTGCGCGAACAGAATGTCGAGCTCGAAATCGACTATCTGGACCTGACCCAGCAGCCGCCGGCGCATATCGACGAGTCATTCACCATCGCCACCTACACGCCTTCGGCGCAGCGCACCGCGGCGATGGAGCGGACCCTGGCGCCGTCCACGGCCTTGTGCCGCCACGTGCTGGACGCCGACGCGCTGCTGTTCGCCATGCCGATGCACAATTTCTCCTACCCCTCGGTGTTCAAGGCGTTCATCGACAATATCGTTCGTGCTGAACTGACTTATGTGGTCGACGAATCAGGCCAGTACGTCGGCCAACTGAACCGGCAAAAAGCCCTGTTCATCACCACCCGAGGCACGGACATGCGCGCCGGAATGCCTCTGGCGCATATGGATGCGCTGACGCCATCGCTCAACGCTGCCTTCGGTTTCATCGGCGTTCGAGACCCTTCGTTCGTCAACGCGCAGCCGACGCAATTCGCGGCAGCCGAAGCACGGGATGCGGCGCTCGCCAGAGCCCGCATCGAACTGCTCGAAGTCGCCCGCAAATGGGCGGCATAACGCCGCCCCTGT
>NZ_JAIQWX010000120.1 GCF_020164475.1 Pseudomonas sp. REP124
CTCTTCCCTCGTTTTTGCCCTGCTTACCAGTCTTTCTACGGTTGCCATTGCGGCTTCCACAGCCAAGTCAGATGGCGTCAGTTCGCCGATGAGCCAGGAAATGGCACCTAAGGCTCAAAGCAGCAAAATTGATCTTAATGGTGCTGATGCACCCACGCTGCAACGTGAACTCGCGGGTGTCGGTGAAGCGAAGGCCAATGCGATTGTTGCGTATCGTGACATCAATGGACCGTTCGCATCCGTGGATGAATTGCTGGAGGTGAAGGGTATCGGCAAGGCGATCCTGGATCGCAACCGCGAGAAGCTGGAAGTGAACTAAGCTTTCTGTTCAACGCCAAGAGGCCGGTCATTGACCGGCCTTTTGCATGTTGGCGGACGCTAAAATAGACGCCTCCTGTCGGGGAGCTCAAAATTACGGCTATCATATTCAAATTAAATTATGCATATAATCAATAGGTCATTCGTCCCGACGCTTTGAATTCCAAGCGTTAGGTTTCCCTTAAAGCACTTCCCAGGAGCACACCTATGAATCCCGCCAAGTCCCAAGGTACAGCCCTCATCACCGGTGCTTCTTCCGGTATCGGCGCGGTTTACGCGCAGCGCCTTGCCTCCCGTGGTTTTAATCTGTTGCTGGTCGCTCGCGATCAACGACGACTGGACGAGTCAGCGAGCAAGCTGCACACCGAACACGGTGTCCAGGTCGAAGTGCTCAAAGCGGACCTCACGCAAAAAGACGACGTGCTCAAACTCGAACAACGCCTGCGCACGGACTCGAGCATTAGTCTGCTGGTGAATAACGCCGGTATGGCGGCAGATGGGTTACTGGCCAATGCAGACACCGATCAGCTGGAGCGAATGATTCAGCTGAACATCACCGCAGTCACGCGCCTGGCTTCTGCTGCAGCGGCCGGTTTTGCCAAGGCGGGCCGAGGCACGATCATCAATATCGGCTCTGTGGTGGCGCTGTTCCCCGAGCGTTTCAACGCGACCTACAGCGCCAGCAAGGCATACGTTCTGAGCCTTACCCAATCCCTGAATGCCGAACTCCAGGGCACCGGCGTCACGGTCCAGGCCGTGTTGCCAGGCGTAACACGTACCGAGATCTGGGAGCGTTCCGGTATCGATGCTTCACAGATTCCCGCGGACATGGTCATGGAGGCGGGGGAGATGGTCGATGCTGCGTTGTCGGGGCTGGATCAGGGCGAGTTGATTACTATCCCATCGCTTCCCGATGCCGCTGACTGGGAGGCCTTCGTTGCGGCGCGTCATGTGATGGCACCGAACCTTTCCAAAAGCAAAGCCGCGACGCGTTATAAATGAAGCGCGACAAAAGCCGACAAGAGGTGAAGCGGGATGAGTGATCGTCGAGTAGTCGTTACGGGCATGGGCCTGGTGTCTCCGTTGGGTAGTGGTGTTGAAGCGGTCTGGACGCGCCTGCTGGCTGGGCGCTCCGGCATAAAGAATCTGCCGGACGATGTTGTGGCTGATCTGCCGGCCAAAGTCGGTGGTGCAGTGCCGACTATTGCTGAAGATCCCGAAGCTGGATTCGACCCGGACCGGGCAACGCCACCCAAAGAACAGAAGAAGATGGACCGCTTCATCATGTTCGCGATGGAAGCGGCGCGTCAGGCGCTGGAGCAGGCCGGTTGGCAAGCGCAGACCACCAACACCCAGGAGCGGACCGCGACCATCATCGGTTCCGGCGTCGGTGGTTTCGGAGCGATCGCCGATGCGGTGCGGACCACCGATACTCGGGGCCCACGACGTTTATCACCGTTCACCATCCCGTCTTTCCTGGTCAATCTGGCGGCCGGGCATGTGTCGATTCAGCACGGTTTCAAGGGCCCGTTGGGCGCACCGGTGACAGCCTGTGCCGCCGGGGTCCAGGCGATTGGTGACGCTGCTCGGCTGATTCGCGCCGGCGAAGCGGACATCGCGATATGCGGCGGCGCTGAGGCGGCAATCGATCGAGTAAGTCTCGCCGGCTTCGCGGCGGCCCGCGCTTTGTCCAGCGCTTACAACTACACCCCGGAACGTGCTTCACGCCCCTTCGACAGCGGTCGCGATGGCTTTGTCATGGGCGAGGGCGCCGGTCTGTTGGTGATCGAATCCCTGGAACATGCCCTGGCCCGCGGTGCCAAGCCCATTGCCGAGATCGTCGGTTACGGCACCAGCGCCGATGCCTATCACCTGACCGCCGGCCCGGAGGATGGCAGTGGTGCACGTCGCGCAATGTCGCTGGCTTTGGCTCAGGCGGGCATCAACCCACAACAAGTCCAGCATCTCAACGCCCACGCAACCTCAACCCCGGTTGGCGATCTGGGAGAACTGGCGGCGATCAAATCGCTGTTCGGCGCAGACAACAAGATCGCGGTGACTTCGACCAAATCCGCCACCGGCCACTTGCTCGGTGCGGCAGGGGGGATCGAAGCGATTTTCACCCTGTTGGCAATCCGTGATCAGGTCGTTCCCGCAACGCTCAATTTCGACAACCCGGACCCAGCCGCCGAAGGTGTGGATATCGTTCACGGTCAGGCCAGGCCGATGCCCATTGAATACGCGTTATCCAATGGCTTCGGTTTCGGTGGGGTAAACGCCAGCGTGCTGTTCAAGCGCTGGGAACGTTAACCGAGGTTCTTTTTGAGGTGTTCGCGGGTGACGTCGAGGATGCGTTGAGCAAATTCGGCGTCGGCAACACTGCGTGACAAAAGCAAAGCGCCGGCGAGTGCAGCCATCATGACGATGCTGCGCTCGTCGGCGTTTTGGCCTTCAAGTTTGCTCTCGATCTGATCGAGTCGCGCCTTCAATATCACATCGCTGGTTGGGCTCGGATGGCCGCGCAGGCCCAGTTCGGAGGAAATGGTCACCAGCGGGCAGCCTTCGTGTGGCGAAGTCTGGTGCCACTCGGAAAGATAGGTGTCGATGAATGCTTCGAGCGGATGTTCCTCGGCAAACAGTTGTGCGCATAGTCCATCCACTTGTTCGCCTGCTTCATGCAGCGCCTTTTCCACCAATTCGTCCTTGGACTTGAAGTGCGAGTAAAAGCCACCGTGAGTCAAGCCCAGCGCCTTCATCAGAGGTTGCAGGCCGGTCGCGCCGATGCCGTCACGGCGAAAGCGCTCCGATGCTTCCTTGATGATGCGTTGGTGGGTCTGGGCTTTGTGGTCCTGCGAGTAACGCATCTGATTTCTCCAGCATCAATGCGCCATATTAACCAATGAAAATTGGATGGTGACTGTACTTCTACTTCTGAAAAGCACACAGATGCGTCGAACTTGTATTAAACGCCCGCATTAGTGGCACGAATAGTGATTACTCATTGGCGGATGATTGTTGAACAATCCTGAGGCGTTGAGCATGAACAGCGGACTGTCACTGGCCGATCACATCACTTTGGAATTGCGTGCCGACATTATCGGCGGGCGCTTGCTGCCCGGCATGGCCCTGGTCGAAAACGATCTGGTGTCCGCCTACAACGCCTCGCGCAATACAATCCGTGAAGCCTTGCACCGGCTGGGCCAGGAGGGTCTGGCACGCTATGTACGCAACAAAGGCGTGATGGTGCGCCGCCTGGGTCCTGATGATGTGCGGGATTTGTTCAAGGTCCGACGCACGCTGGAGTTGCAAGCCATCCATGCCAGTCGCCCGCTGCGCGACTATCAGTCCGACCTTATGCAAGAAGCCCTCGAAGCCACGGAGCTGGCCCCGGAGCGCGAGGACTGGCGCGCCGTTGGCACCCACAGCCTGGCATTTCATCAACACATCGTCGGGTTAATGCGCAGTTCGTTATTCGATGAGTTCTTCACCAATGTCGTCGCGCAATTGCGCCTGGTGTTCTGCATGGCGCCTGACGAGTCGCGTTTTCAGTCGCCCTGGCTGGCTCGTGATCGGCAGATCCATGAACTGCTGATCGAGGGCGACAAACACGGAGCCGAAGAAGCGCTGAGCCTTTATCTCGACGACTCCGAACATCTGTTGTTGCAAATGCTTGCCTCCACTTCGCGTCACTGAACGAGGAATCGCGCCATGTACAAAGACTATCCAGCGGCCTATCAAGTCAGCAAAGGCTCAGCCTTGCAGGTGGACAAGGCCTTCTATGAACGGGTGCGCGACACGAAGGAAGGGCGCACGCTGATCGAGTCGTTCGAAGTGCCGATTCGCACCGGCCGCGCGTGGAAGGTGCCCGCCGGTCATGTCTTCAGGGTGACCACTCCGGTCGGCCCGCAGGTGGGCGATTTCAATGTGTGGAACGCCCACGATCCGCGTGAACGCTTATGGGCTTCGCGTACAAGGCAACTGCAGGGCGCGCACGTCAGCACCCATGACCGGCTCTGGTCGAACCTGCCGTTTTTACGTCCTTTGGTAACCATCACCGACGACAGCCTCGCCGATTACGGCATCGATGAGCATGGAGGACGTTTGCACGATTTGCTCGGCACCCGCTGCGATCCGTATGTGAACAAAATGCTCACCGGCGAGGATTTCCATCACCACTGCCATTCCAATCTGACCCGCGCGGTGCTGCCTTTCGGCCTGACCGAGTTCGATGTGCATGACGTATTAAACATTTTCCAGTGCACCGGCCTGAACCACGACGACATGTACTTCATGAAGGCCTGCCCGGCGCAGAAGGGAGACTATCTGGAGTTCTTCTCCGAGATCGATCTGCTGTGCGCGCTATCGACCTGTCCGGGCGGTGATCTGTCGCTGGCCATGTGGGGGCCAGACGCGCAGGATCCGTTGAGCGTGTGTCGCCCGTTGGGAGTGGAGATTTATCGTCTGGAGGATTCGTTGCTGGAGGGATGGAGCCAGCCGGAGCGGGCGGCGTATAACGGGCTGCATGGTTTGCATATCGCCAGGGCCGATTGGGAATAACAGATGACCTGTAGCAGCTGGCGAAGCCAGCGTCCGGCTGCGAAGCAGTCGTAAATTCGGTGAACGCGATCTGTCTGAAATACCGCATTCGCTGATTTTACGACTGCTGCGCAGCCGGACGCAGGCTTTGCCAGCTGCTACAGGGGCTGCGTTTGTCTCGGGACCATCAGCGGTCCTGCGCATCCTTTGAATCCGCCTCGGCATTGCGCTCGGCAACACGTCGGCGCTGTTCTTCCGTCAACTCGACCTTGTTGGCGGTGTCCCGCAGCATCATCAATCCGCCAACGATCGAGCCAATTGCAACGATCAGTATCAACCAGGCATACCAGGGCATGGGGCTCTCCTTCAGGACAGGCCGAGTGGCGGTTTTGCCAGTCGTTCTTGAATACAGTATTGAGCAATTTGAGTTCGCAGTGGTTCCATTTTGAGCAGGTTCATGGGCTGGCATGTTGGCCAATCGGCTGCCCACGGATTTGAGTTCGTATCAGGTCAGTGCTTGGCATCTCTTGGCGCTGCAGCATTTAGCTCCCGTGTTGCGATCGTTCTAGCTCATCTTCGGGAAAAGGAGCCATGGAACAATTACGAGACGCCGTAGCAACGAGCTTGGGCGACCAGCTCGATTCAAGCTCTGAATGGACCATTCCTGAATTCTCCGATTGCATCGAACAAGATGCAAATCCCCGGCGCGTATGAGTTGCTTGGCAACCTGGGATGATGGTGTCAATGATGTTGCCAATTCCATCCGGGTGTCGCTTGAGCAGAAAATGTGGCAAGATCCCACGCGGATGCCGGCGATCACCTATGATCGCTAGTTGAATTTTATATCGTTTCGCAAAAAGCAAAATATCAATTAGGAGTAAGTTTGCGTGGCCGATATTAGAGATATCGTTGTTAAAGCAATTGTCGATGCAGCAGTGCCAAATGCTGGAAGCCTGCGAGACGATGTTAGCCTTACTGATCAAGGCGTGGATTCATTAGGTGTATTTACAGTTGTAATGAACATTCAAGATGCATGCGAAATTGAAATCCCTGACGGTGATCTCGATCGTTTGAAGACAATCAATGACTTTGTTGAGTATCTAGCTGGCAGGCTTTCCTGACAGAGTCTCTATAGGCCAGTTTAGGCTGGCTTATGTGGTGAGTGATTTGTAGGGGTGAGTCTGTGTGCGTTTTGGTATGCTCATGCCTTATCTCGAGTTATGTTGATCTTTAACTTCGAGCATCCGAAATGCCTGCTATTTTGGTAAAGTTGTTTGTCGCAATCGCCATAGGTTTGTTTTTGGTGCTAAAGTTTGATATCAAACTTACTGACTTGATAGCGGATTTTTCTGATTGGCGTTTTATCGCAGTAGCAGCTTTGTTGCCTGTCACAGTTACTGCTTTTTTGTCCGCAAATCGATGGCAGGTTTTTCTTCGTCAAAGTGGCATAGACGAACGACTGACTACGCTTTGGCGGATTAGCCTGATATCTCAGTTTCAAGGCTTGGTTCTACCTTCATCACAAGGCGCTGATGCTTTTCGAATTTTTTACATCGAGAAACGCAATCCTCACAAGCGTGGCATTGCAGGTAGCACTGTCATAGTTGAGAGAATGATGGGCCTATTGGTGCTATGTTCATTTACACTAATCGCACTACCTTTTCTACCACCATCAGATGACTATCTGTCGCTTGTAGCGATCGTTGTGATAATAAGTGCAGGAGCTGTCGTGGCGCAGTTCATCTTGCTTAGTCAAACAGTTCACCAGCTTTATAATGGTGTCCAATATCAGAGTCGCATTGTTAGAAAAGTATTAGGTTACGTCGATAAACTGCACGCGGGTACTATTAATTTCCCTTATAAAAGAGCATTGCTTCCTTCTATTTTTCTGATTAGTGGCTATCAGGTGTCACTTATTTCTGTGGTTTACTTAGTATTTCGAGCATACGGTTATGATATTCCGTTTATGCAACATCTTGCGCTCTATCCCGTCATCTCCATACTGACGTTGATCCCGATTACCATTGCGGGCTTTGGAATTCGAGAAGGTTTTTTTGTTTATTTTTACGCGATGATAGGGGTGCCAGCACATATTGCGGTAGGGGTGTCTCTGGTTAACTATGCACTAATGGCGCTTGTACCGGCGGTATTGGGTGCAGTGGTTTACATGTCAAGTGGCTTCCGGGAAAATCCTCGGAATGAATCAAGATGACGGCGAGTGAATACTATGAGTTCTGAACACACACCATTTCCCAAAGCGGCGTTCGAATCCTTAGCTTCATCAGAGGCTCGTCATTGGTGGTTTCGAGCAAGAAATCGCTTGATTTTGTGGGTCCTCAAGTCCCGCGCAGCCAAGTTCCAAAATTTTCTGGAAATCGGCTGTGGGACCGGTTTTGTGCTGGATGGTATCTCTCGTAATTTTCCGGAGGCTGAGCTGTTCGGTACGGAGTATTTCGAAGAAGGTTTGGCCCATGCACGCGGCCGGATTCCCACCGCGACTTTCGAGCAGATGGACGCTCGTTTGCTGAGTGATGTTGAGCGATACGACTTGATAGGCGCGTTTGATGTGATCGAGCATATCAATGAGGATGAGGCTGTAATTTCCAATATCTCACGGGCCCTTAATAAAAACGGGTGCCTGTTGTTGACTGTTCCGCAACACCGATGGCTGTGGTCGGAAGCGGATGAGCGTGCATGTCATGTGCGCCGTTACACTCGTGCAGAGCTCATTGGAAAGGTTAGAAAAGCAGGGCTGGAGGTACAATACGTTACCTCCTTCGTGAGTTTGTTGGTTCCTCTTATGTGGTTATCACGCCAGCGACGTGGTCAAAAAAACGCCGAAAAAAATAGTGAGTTCGATATTTCCGATACAACCAATCGAATGCTTGAGTTCGCTATGAAAGTGGAGTTCAAATTAATACAGCTAGGTTTACCTCTACCGTTTGGCGGGTCTCTACTTGTACTGGCAAAAAAAGCGGGCTCATAGTTCAAACGACATCGCTGGCATGAGTGTCATGCAGTTCTCTTTCGACGAAGTCTCTGTGGTGCGTCTGCGGTAGCGTGAGCTATCCTTCCCGACTGGGGAGCAGTATCTAATCAAGCTGACTTGTCCTTAGGATGAGAGCTCAGCCTGTTTAACAAATAATCGGATAATCGAGATGAGGTCCAACGTGGTGAATAAAGCTGTTTCCATCAGCCTCGTTGTCCCCGTTTATCGAAGCGGGAGCACACTGGCCGCTTTTTATGAAAGAGCAAGCCAGGCACTGCAAAAAATTAGCAATGATTGGGAAATGATCCTTGTGGATGATGCTAGTCCGGATGAGACATGGTCTGCTGCATTGGCGTTGCGGGAAAAGGATGCGCGGGTAAAAATCGTTCGATTTGCAAAAAATAAGGGACAACAGCATGCCACGCTTTGCGGTTTGAGTTATGCCAGAAAGAATTATGTCGTAACCATCGATGACGACCTGCAGTGCTTTCCGGAAGATTTGCCATTATTTATCGATCAACTCAACGCGGGTAAGTACGTCGTTATTGGAAAAATCCCATCCGGTGAGAAAAAGCACAGCGCGTGGCGGAATCTGGCCTCGCAGTGTAATAAAAAATTAGTCAGCAGAATAATGGGTAAACCTTCCTCTTTTTCACTCTCCAGTTATCGAGCAATGAGCTCGGCAGTGGTTAAGCAACTTGTCAAATACCAGGGTTCTCACCCGCATATCGCGGCGATGATTTTCAATTCGGTACCGGTCACGATGATGGCGAATGTCACCATTCGGCACGCAGCTCGTGCTGATGGCGATGTCAGTACATATACCCTCAAGAAATTAATCAAAACTATTTCTTTTTTGATAGTTAACTACTCTTTATTGCCACTGCGTTATGTGTCAGTGTGGGGATTGTTCGTAAGTATTTCCAGTATTTTCTTCGCGGTTTTTATAATGCTGCGAGCTCTGCTGACAGATCATTCAGTTCCCGGATGGGCGTCATTGGCTACCTTGATCTCATTTCTGGCTGGTAACATACTATTAGCCTTGGGTATTCAGGGTGAATATCTTGGCAGGCTTGTCGAGAATGCGACGAGTCTGAGCCAATTTCCAGTTATCGAAGAACACTTGGACTAAATATGGCCCATACATATCGAGCGAATGATTACTTTCCTAGTGAACATATCTTCAATAGTGGTGGATTCTCGCACCTTGATGAAACTGATGCCGTTTCTCCAGGAGCACTTGTCTATTGCCAAAATTTGCATTATCTACAGTTGGCTCTGAGCAAGGAAAACGTTGCTTGCATTTTGTGTCCGAATTCCTTAAAGAATGAAGTGCTGGCAACAGATAAAACTCTAATCTACAGCGACGATCCACGGGCCGATTTTTTTCATCTTTATAAGCAACTCGCGCCAGCCTTCGATGCTGCAGATCCGTCTCAGCCTCGCATAGGTAGTAATTGTAATATTCACCCTGCTGCGGTTATCTCTCCTAGTGCTTTATTAGGAGAAAACGTCGAAATCTCGGCCAATGTGGTAATCGAGAGTAACGTTGTAATTGGGGATAATGTTTACATAGGTTCCAACGCAGTTGTAGGTGCTGAGGGACTTATAACGCTACGTGGTGCGGATGGTGTGCTGATGACAGTCAGACATCAGGGTGGCGTAAAGGTAGGGAATGGTTGCCAGATTTTAGCTGGTGCAGTAATAGCCAAGGCACTATTTCAAACACCTACGACGATTGGTGAGAACTGTCAGATCGGGATCATGGCTAATATTGGTCACGGGGTCGTTATCGGTAAAAACTCTGTGATTTCAGGCAATACTGTTGTTGCTGGCCGAACCCGGGTCGGTGAGGGAGTGTGGATGGGGACGTCTTGCTCTGTCGCACAAGGACTAGTTATTGGCGATGGTGCGCAGCTCAAAATGGGGTCGGTAGTGATTACTAGTATTGCGGCGGGGCAAGTCGTATCGGGTAACTTTGCTATCAATCATCGATCCAATATGACCGCCCATCTCAGGAAATCAAAATAATGTTATTGGTTGAATTGCCACTCTACTTCAAGGGAAGTAGGGAATATGTTCATGGTACAAGCATGCTCGATGCTGCAATGATGGCTATTTCAAGTTGGGCCAGCGGTGCGGAAATTGAAGATTTGAATTTTTCAATTAACAGAATGACTGCGAGGAAATTATTGTGCGGGTGGTGGCAACACGGTGACTCATTGTCCCTCCAGTCAAACCCAATCGCTACCTTCTTTTTTAAAGTGGATGGCATCTCTTATGAGGGAGGTCTTGTCGAGATTGAGAATAATGTTCAGGGGCGCGCCCCATTTGACGAATCAGTAATTTCCGAGCGTTGTGTAATTTCGTTAGTGGAAAAAAATATCACTCTTGATGAAACACCTATAGGTATCTCGCCGATCGAAATTTTCGTTTCCATGAACAAGTTTTTGCATCAAAAGGCCTACGAAATCGCCAACGACAGCCAGTGGGTATTCTGCCGCTGGGAAAGTTCTGTTTGGCCTATTCCTGGTGATACGAACGGGGTTAGCCTTACCATAGAGCAGAGCTTGGGGACTCGTTTGACAAGAAGTCGCGTAGAATTGAACGGTAAGATGGTTGGAAAAATTTATTTCAGTGCTCGAAATTCTGAGGCTAAGAATATTAAGACATGATGCTATTTCTCAATCGATAAAATTATTTATCATGTCTCAATCGCTATTTATTTTCCCTTGTGCTTTGATATCGAGAAGTCCTGGGTTAAATTCGAATGAGCGGATCTAATTCAATTGATGCCTTAGCTCACGGCGGCCAACAGACACTCGGCAATTCTGTCTTGCTGCAGTTCACTCAGCCCTACCCAAAGCGGCAGTCTAATCAAGCACTCTGACTGTCGATCAGTAATAGTCAAGGAACCATGTGCCCGACCATAGCGTTGCCCGGCCGGTGAGGAGTGCAAGGGAACATAATGAAATACTGCGTCAATAGCTCGTTCCTTTAACTTGCTTAGCACTGCTTGCCGATCAGTCTCAGGGTTGAGTAGGACGTAATACATGTGAGCGTTATGTTGGCATTCAGTTGGTATGATCGGACGGCGTAGAACCCCTTGGGTCTCTGCGAAGGCCAGCAGTCGATGGTAATGGTCCCAACTCGCCAAGCGCTGTGAGGTGATGTTCTTCGCCTCCTCTAATTGAGCCCAAAGAAAAGCTGCAATCAGTTCGCCAGGAAGATAAGAGGAGCCAACCTCCTGCCAGGTGTATTTGTCGACTTCTCCACGGAAAAAGCGGCTTCGATCGGTGCCCTTTTCACGAATAATTTCAGCGCGCACTGCCAACGTGGCATCTTTCACTAAAAGCGCGCCGCCTTCACCAGAAATGACATTCTTGGTTTCGTGAAAACTGTAAGCTCCCAAGTCACCTATGCTTCCCAGTGCCCTACCTTTATAAGTAGACATCACGCCTTGCGCAGCATCTTCCACTACTATCAAATCATGGCGACGGGCAATTTCCATGATGGTATCCATTTCACACGCGACGCCGGCGTAATGGACTGGAACAATTGCTCTTGTTCGAGGTGTGATTGCTGCTTCAATCAGGCGTTCGTCAAGGTTCAGGGTGTCTTCGCGTATATCCACGAATACCGGAACTGCACCGCGCAATACGAATGCGTTTGCAGTCGATACGAAGGTATAGGACGGCATGATAACTTCGTCACCTGGTTGGATGTTCAGCAATAGTGCTGCCATCTCAAGTGCCGCAGTACATGAGTGTGTAAGTAGTGTTTTTACGGATCCGGTTGTTTGCTCCAGCCAAGCATGACATTTTTTAGTGAAGGGACCATCTCCAGCGAGCTTGTTGCCAAGCTTCGCCTGTTCAATGTATTTAAACTCCTGACCTGTCATATATGGTCGGTTGAACTGGATTTTTTCGACAGTCACGTAATGTCTCCGGACAATTAATTTTGTGGCTTATAAGTCAGCGATTAGTTCTTACTCTAATTTATAAACTGCTTTCAGGCGTCGATGGACGCTCCCATGCCGCCGCTTGCAGTGCCCGCTTGGTGCTGATCATATATTAAGCTCGCCTCGTACGCGCGGATGGTTGCGGCATCGACAGCAAGTGCTATGGTTTTGCCTGTTCAGAAAGACACTCCTGCAAACCTGTTTGCCAATCCGGCTGGCTAACGCCCCATTCGCGTAACAGTAGGCCGCAATCCAAGCGTGAATTGGGCGGTCGCATTGCGGGGGTTGGATACTCGTCGCTGGTGATGGGTACTAGCTCTGCACAAGCAGAGTTCTGTCGTAGTAATGCTTCTCTGATCACCTGAGCAAATTGAAACCAGGAAGTTTCACCCATGGCGGTCAGATGATACGTGCCCCATTTAGCAACGCCTCCTGTTTGCCAACGTTCTATAAGCGCCAGCGTGCTGGTGGCAACCGTGCCAGCCCAGGTCGGCGCACCTATCTGATCGGAGACTACCCGCAGTTCAGGCTTCTCCCGCAGCAAGCGTTGCATGGTCAGCAGAAAGTTGCGGCCATGGGTTGAATAGATCCAGCTCGTTCGCAGGATCAAGTGTTTATCGCATGCCTCGGCGATGGCACGTTCTCCTGCCAGTTTGCTCTGACCATAAACACTCAGCGGGTTGGGAAGGTCATCCTCGGTGTAGGGGGTGGCCTTGCTGCCGTCGAAGACATAATCGGTTGAGTAATGGATCAACGGGGTGTCGAGTGCCGTCGCCTCCTGGGCAAAGATTCCGGCGGCCTCAGCGTTAATGGCAAAGGCTGTATGCGGATCGCTCTCAGCCAGATCGACCGCCGTATAAGCGGCTGCATTGATGATCAGATCGGGACGATGGCTACGTACGTATTGGCGAATTTGCTGAGGTATCGCCAGGTCGAGCCTGTCGCGACCTGGTAGAAGCAATTCGTATGACGACGCAAGCCGACGCTGCAACTCACGCGACACTTGGCCATTCTGACCGCTGATAAGGATTTTCATAGTTGCACATCAGACTCGAACGTCCCGTACACGATGATCACAGTATTGAAGCTAATCGCCGGTGAACTCCTCTCCTGCCAACTTGGCAAGGTACTGACCATACCCCGTCTTGCCGAAATATCTGGAGCGCTCCAGCAACAAGTCACGGCTAATCCAGGTGTTCAGATATGCAATCTCCTCAAGGCAAGCAATTTTGAGGCCTTGGCGATGCTCAATGGTCTGAACATATTGCGAGGCCTCAAGCAAACTGTCATGAGTACCGGTGTCCAGCCAAGCGAAACCACGCCCGAAGCGTTCTACTTTCAGATCCCCACGCTTCAGGTAGGCGTTATTGATGTCTGTGATTTCCAACTCGCCGCGAGGCGAAGGTTTGACGGACTTGGCAATCTCTATCACGTCGTTATCGTAGAAATACAGGCCGGTGACCGCATAGCTTGATTTTGGGTTTGCCGGCTTTTCTTCAATCGATAATGCACGTCCCTCGCGGTCGAAGTCGATCACACCAAAACGTTCCGGATCTTTGACCCAGTAGCCAAACACGGTGGCGCCAGACGAGCGTTTGGCAGCATTTTTCAGCTGCCCGCCAAAGTAGGAACCGTGAAAGATGTTGTCACCCAGAATCAGACACACCGAATCATTGCCGATGAAGTCTTCCCCTATGAGAAACGCTTGGGCCAGCCCATCTGGCGACGGCTGTTCTGCATAGCTGAAGTTCACGCCGAACTGACTGCCATCCCCCAGCAGGTTCTGATATTGGGGGAGATCCTGAGGAGTCGAAATCACTAAAATATCCCGAATTCCGGCTAGCATCAGCACCGAAATTGGATAGTAGATCATCGGTTTGTCGTAAACCGGCAAGAGTTGTTTAGATACACCCAGCGTGATGGGGTGCAGGCGTGTGCCGGAGCCGCCCGCTAAAACGATACCTTTCATGCGAGCATTTCCCTTGAGTCAATCGTGCCTAGTCGTTCGCCCTTGTAACTTCCATCCTGAACCCGGCGACACCAATCCATATTGTTCAAATACCATTCAACGGTCTTGCGTAGGCCGCTAGCGAATGTCTCCTGAGGAACCCACCCCAGCTCGCGTTCAATTTTGCTCGCATCAATCGCATAACGCTGATCATGCCCAGGCCGATCTTGGACGAAGGTAATCAGATCTTCGTAATGCGTAACACCCTCAGGTTTTTGTGGCGCGAGTTCCTCAAGCAATGCACAGATACCGCGCACGACTTCGATATTTTTCTTTTCGTTGTGGCCACCAATATTGTAGGTCTCGCCGACCTTGCCTTCGGCTACGACCTTGATCAGCGCACGAGCGTGATCTTCGACAAACAACCAATCGCGAACTTGCAAGCCATTGCCATACACCGGCAGTGGCTTACCGGCCAACGCATTCAAAATGACCAACGGAATCAACTTTTCAGGAAAGTGGAAAGGGCCATAGTTGTTCGAGCAGTTTGTCAGTAGAACCGGCAGCCCATATGTGCGATGCCAGGCGCGAACCAGATGGTCGGACGCAGCTTTACTGGCAGAGTACGGCGAGCTGGGAGCGTAGGGCGTCGTTTCGGTAAACAGGTCGTTGACGCCATGCAGGTCACCGTAGACTTCATCGGTGGAGATGTGATGAAAACGGAACGCACCTTTTTCTGGCTCGGCAAGGCTGTTCCAGTAGGCGCGGGTGGCTTCCAGAAGGCTGTAGGTGCCGACGATGTTGGTTTGAATGAAGTCGGCGGGCCCATCGATGGAGCGGTCGACATGGGACTCCGCTGCCAAATGCATGATCGCATTGGGCTGAAAACGCGTGATCACCGCGCTGACGGTCGCTTGATCGATAATATCGGCCTGGACGAATTCATAGCGGGTGTCGTTGGCAATGCTGGTCAGTGATTCGAGATTGCCGGCATATGTCAGCTTATCCAGATTGAGCACTTCAACGCCGGAGTGTCGAATCAACTCGCGAACAAGGGCTGAGCCGATGAACCCGGCGCCGCCGGTGATGAGGATACGCATGTAAACCAGCCTTTTGAGTAAGTCGATGACACGGAGGAGGTATAGCTTGTCGGCATGGGCGGGTGAGTGCAATAGAGGTGTACACCTGTTTTACCGACTTCGACTGTGACGCCGCCTTCGCGAGCAAGCCCGCTCCCACATTTGATCTGTGTACGCAGGGCCAATGTGGGAGCGGGCTTGCTCGCGAAGGCGTCCGTCCAAACGCCACCGTAAAACCAGCATAACCCCACTCTTTACACTTTCTTTATACCCCACCCACCCCCTCGATCTCGCTCCTTTACACCCTCCCTCCCGACAATAACCCCACAAGCGGCAACAAGCCGTAACACGGAGATCTTCCATGAGCGTTCTGGACGGGGTGTCGCTGCTGCTGGCAGTGGGGCTGTTCATTTATCTGTTGGTTGCGCTGTTGCGCGCGGACCGGAGCTAGGAGCGGCTATGCACAGTTATGACTATTGGCTGATCCTCGCGTTTTTCGCGGTGGTATTGGTTCCGGCGCCGTTTCTCGGGCGCTTCTATTACAAGGTGATGGAAGGGCAGCGCACCTGGCTCACGCCGATTCTCGGGCCGGTGGAGCGTGGGTGTTATCGACTCTCCGGGGTGGATCCGCAGACCGAGCAGAGCTGGCAGAAGTACACCCTGGCCTTGCTCGCCTTCAATCTCGCGGGTTTCCTGTTGCTGTTTGTAATTCTGCTGTTCCAGGATCACCTGCCGCTGAACCCGCAGAACCTGCCGGGGCAGGAGTGGACGCTGGCGTTCAACACCGCCATCAGTTTCATGACCAACACCAACTGGCAGGCCTACAGCGGCGAGGCGTCACTGAGTTATCTGAGCCAGATGGTCGGCCTCACGGTGCAGAACTTTGTCAGCGCCGCCACTGGCCTGGCGGTGCTGGTTGCGTTGTGCCGTGGCATCGGGCGCAAGTCCACTCAGTCCCTGGGCAACTTCTGGGTCGACATGACCCGCGCCACCCTCTATGGCCTGCTGCCGTTGTGCCTGCTGCTGGCGCTTTACCTGGTGTGGCAGGGCGTGCCGCAGACCTTCGCGCAGTATGTGAATGCGGTGACTGTGCAGGGTGTGGATCAAGTGATTCCGCTGGGCCCGGCGGCCAGTCAGATTGCGATCAAGCAATTGGGTACCAACGGGGGTGGTTTCTTCGGGGTGAACTCGGCGCATCCGTTCGAGAACCCGACGGCGTGGGCCAACCTGTTCGAGCTGGCCTCGATCATCCTGATTCCGGTGGCGCTGGTGTTCACCTTCGGCCATTACGTGAAGGACCTGCGCCAGAGCCGCGCGATCATTGCCTGCATGCTGGCGCTGTTCCTGATCGGCGGGGCGACTTCGCTGTGGGCCGAATATCAGCCCAATCCCGCGCTGAACAACGCCGCGGTCGAGCAGACCGCGCCGCTGGAAGGCAAAGAAGCGCGTTTCGGCACCACGGCCACGGTGTTGTGGTCGGTGACCACCACGGCGGCCTCGAACGGCTCGGTCAACGGCATGCACGACAGCCTCAATCCGCTGAGCGGCATGGTCGCGCTGGTCAACATGATGGTCGGCGAGGTGATCTTCGGCGGCGTGGGTGCGGGCCTCTACGGCATGCTGCTCAACGTGTTGATCGCGGTGTTCCTCGCCGGCCTGATGATCGGCCGCACGCCGGAATACCTCGGCAAGAAGCTGCAGGCCCGGGAAGTGCAATTGCTGGTGGTGACCCTGATGGTCATGCCGATTGGCGTGCTGGTGCTCGGCGCGATTGCCGCGAGTCTGCCAGGGCCGGTGGCTTCGGTGAGCAACCCCGGCGCCCATGGTTTCGGCCAGTTGCTTTACGCCTACACCTCGGCCAGCGCCAACAACGGTTCCGCGTTCGGTGGTTTCGGTGCCAATACGCCATTCCACAACCTGATGCTGGGCCTGGGCATGTTGATCGGGCGCTTCGGTTACATCCTTCCGGTGCTGGCCCTGGCCGGCAGCCTGGCGATGAAGAAAACCGCGCCGATCGGCCAGAACAGCTTCCCGACCCACGGACCGCTGTTCGTGACCCTGCTGACCGTGACCATTTTGCTGGTGGGTGGCCTGACCTTTCTGCCGACCCTGGCGTTGGGCCCAATCGCTGAACATCTGAGCATGGGCTTCTAAGCCTCTCTATTTAGGAGCTGCATCATGAATATGCCTGCAATCAAACCCGCTCCTGCTAAGGCACCGGAGCAATCGAAAACCGCGATCTCGGCCCTCTGGCGTCCGGCGCTGGTGCAAGCCTTCGTCAAACTCGACCCCCGGCAATTGCAGCGCTCGCCGGTGATGCTGGTGGTCGAACTGACCGCGATCCTGACCACCGTGCTGTGCTTCGTGCCGGACACCGCAGTGCCGACCTTTGTCGCCGCGCAAATCGCCGTATGGCTGTGGTTCACCGTGCTGTTCGCCAACTTCGCCGAAGCCCTCGCCGAAGGTCGTGGCAAGGCTCGGGCCGACAGTCTCAAGGCCGGCAGCGAAGGCTTGAGTGCTCGTCGCAAAACCGGCAATGGCAGCTTTCAGGTGGTGCCCGCCGGCAGCCTGCGAAAAGGCGATGTGGTGCGGGTCGAAGCCGGGGAAATGATCCCCGGTGACGGCGAAGTCATCGAAGGCATCGCGGCGGTCAACGAAGCGGCGATCACCGGTGAATCGGCGCCGGTGATCCGCGAGTCCGGCGGCGACCGCTCGGCCGTCACCGGCAACACCCGGCTGGTCTCCGACTGGCTGCTGGTGAAGATCACCGCCAACCCCGGTGAGTCGACGCTGGACCGCATGATCGCCCTGGTCGAAGGCGCCAAACGCCAGAAAACCCCGAACGAAGTGGCGCTCGACATCCTGCTGATCGGCCTGACCCTGATCTTCCTGCTGGTGGTCGTGACCCTGCAGCCTTTCGCGCACTTCGCCAACGGCAGCCTGCCGCTGGTGTTCCTGGTGGCGCTGTTGGTCACGCTGATCCCGACCACCATCGGCGGACTGTTGTCCGCCATCGGCATCGCCGGGATGGACCGTCTGGTGCGCTTGAACGTGATCGCCAAGTCCGGTCGCGCGGTGGAAGCGGCGGGGGACGTGCACGTCCTGTTGCTGGACAAGACCGGCACCATCACCTTCGGTAACCGTCGTTGCGCGGCCGTAGTAGCGGCTCCGGGCGTGACCACCCGGGAGCTTGCCGAGGGCGCGTTGTTGGCCTCGTTGGCCGACGACACGGCGGAAGGTAAATCCATCGTCGAATACCTGCGCAACACACAACCGCAGCCTGAGCCGGCCAGTGAGCTGCTGACTGCGGTGCCGTTCAGCGCCGAAACCCGGTTGTCCGGTGTCGACTATCAGGGCCGCGTGTTTCGCAAGGGCGCGGTGGATTCGTTGTTGGCCTTCGTCGGCCTGAAACGCGCCGACCTGGCACCGGCCCTGTCCCGGGAAATCGACAAGATCGCCCAGAGCGGTGGCACACCGTTGTTGGTCTGCGCCGATGGCAAGTTGCTCGGTGCGATCCACCTCAAGGACGTGGTCAAGCCCGGTATCCGCGAGCGTTTTGCCGAACTGCGCAAGCTGGGGATCCGTACCGTCATGGTCACCGGCGACAACCCGCTGACTGCTGCGGCGATTGCCGCCGAAGCCGGTGTGGATGACGTGCTGGCGGAGGCCACGCCTGAGAAAAAACTGGCGCGCATTCGTCATGAGCAGAACGACGGTCGTCTCGTCGCCATGTGCGGCGACGGCGCCAACGATGCCCCGGCGCTGGCTCAGGCGGACGTCGGCATGGCGATGAATGACGGTACGCAAGCGGCGCGGGAGGCGGCCAACATGGTCGACCTCGACAGCGATCCGACCAAGCTGCTGGACGTGGTGCAGATCGGCAAGGAGTTGCTGGTGACCCGTGGCGCGCTGACCACCTTCTCCATCGCCAACGACGTGGCCAAGTACTTCGCGATCCTGCCGGCGCTGTTTGCCGCGATCTATCCGCAACTGGGCGTGCTCAACGTCATGCACCTGAGCAGCCCGCAGAGCGCGATTCTCTCGGCGATTGTGTTCAACGCCTTGATCATCGTCGTGCTGATTCCCCTGGCGCTGCGTGGTGTGCGGGTGCAGGCGGCGAGTGCGGCGGCGTTGTTGCGGCGCAATCTGTTGATCTATGGGTTGGGCGGGATATTGGTGCCGTTTGTGGGGATCAAGGCGATCGATATGTTGCTGACGGCGTTGCATCTGGTCTGACGACAACCCACTCCCCTGTAGGAGCGAGCTTGCTCGCGATGCACCTGAGAACACCGCAGGGTGTCAGGCAGCCAGCGTCATCGTTGACCACCATCGCGAGCAAGCTAGCTCCTACAGGGTTTCTACCTAATTCGAGGATTTCGAAATGTCCACAATGATACGCCCAGCCCTGAGCCTGCTCGTGCTGATGACCCTGATCACCGGCGTCGCCTATCCCCTGGTGGTCACAGGCGTGGCCCAGGTCGCATTCCCTGATCAGGCCAACGGCAGCCTGGTTCGCGATGCCGAGGGCAAGGTTCGCGGCTCTTCGCTGATCGCCCAGGATTTCGTCGGTGACGCCTGGTTCCACCCGCGGCCATCGGCCGGCGCCTTTGCCACGGTGTCGAGCAGCGCCAGCAACCTGTCGCCGAGCAACCCGGCCTTGGCCACCCGCGTGATCGACGACGCCAACAAACTGCTGGTGCCTGGTCAGGGCCCGGTGCCGCTGGCGATGGTCACCACCTCCGGCAGCGGCCTCGATCCGCACTTGCCACCGGCGGCGATTGCCTATCAACTGGCGCGTGTCGCGGCGGCGCGTAATCTGCCTGTGTCGACGCTGCAGAATCTGCTGGAGGCGCACATCGAGCAGCCTTTGGTGGGGCCACCGGTGGTGAACGTGCTTGAGTTGAATCTGGCGCTGGAAAAGCTGTAGGCCGGGGAGGCCCAATCGCGGGCAAGCCCGCTCCCACAGGGTCTGTGAACA
>NZ_JAIQWX010000121.1 GCF_020164475.1 Pseudomonas sp. REP124
TCGCGATCGGGGCGACACGGTCTACCTGAAAGCCCCCGACAAGCGTGTTAACATCGCTACCTTTTTTGCACGATTGACCGATTGAGAGCTGAGCACTGATGGCCACCAGATCCGTTGTACTCGATACCGAAACCACCGGCATGCCGGTGACCGACGGCCACCGGATTATCGAAATCGGTTGTGTCGAGTTGATCGGTCGACGTCTGACCGGTCGCCACTTTCACGTTTACCTGCAACCTGATCGCGAGAGTGATGAAGGGGCCATCGGCGTCCACGGCATCACCAACGAATTCCTGGTGGGCAAGCCGCGTTTCGCCGAGGTAGCCGAAGAGTTCTTCGAGTTCATCCAGGGCGCACAGCTGATCATCCACAACGCGGCGTTCGACGTTGGCTTCATCAACAACGAATTCGCCCTGATGGGCCAGCACGATCGTGCGGACATCACCCAGCATTGCAGCATCCTCGACACCCTGCTGATGGCCCGGGAACGTCACCCCGGACAGCGCAACAGCCTCGACGCCCTGTGCAAACGCTATGGCGTCGACAACTCCGGCCGTGAACTGCACGGCGCCTTGCTCGACTCCGAGATTCTCGCCGACGTCTACCTGACCATGACTGGTGGCCAGACCAGCCTTTCGCTGGCGGGTAATGCGTCCGATGGCGAGGGTGGTGGTAGCTCGTCCACTGAAATTCGTCGTTTGCCGGCGGGTCGCACGCCGGGCCGGATCATTCACGCTACCGAGGATGACTTGGCGGCGCATGCGGCGCGGCTGGCAGTGATCAGCAAGTCGGCGGGGGCGCCGGCGTTGTGGCTGCAGCTGGCCGAGGCCGAAGCTCAAGCCTGACCACGATCCCAGTAGGAGCGAGCAAGCTCGCGATGGTAGACCGGGCACCGCGGGGAATCAGGCTGCCCGCGTTATCGTTGACCTCCATCGCGAGCTTGCTCGCTCCTACAGTCGGACGAAGGCTGCACGGCGGCTCGTGACCCTTTTCAGTGCAGCGCACTCGCCACATCCGCTTCGACCCTCTACCCTGAGGTCATTGGCAGGCTCTGGTCTGCCGCCTCAGGACACTGAGCCCCATGTATAAAGATCTGAAATTCCCGGTCCTGATCGTCCACCGCGACATCAAGGCCGACACCGTCGCCGGCGATCGTGTGCGGGGTATCGCTCGGGAGCTGGAGCAGGAAGGTTTCAGCATCGTCTCGGCGATGGACTACACCGAAGGACGCCTGGTCGCGTCGACCCATCACGGTTTGTCGTGCATGTTGATCGCGGCGGAAGACGCCAGCGCCCACTCTCATTTATTACAGAATATGGCCGAACTGATCGGGCTCGCCCGGGTGCGTGCGCCGGATCTGCCGATCTTCGCCCTGGGCGAGCAGGTCACGCTGGAAAACGCGCCCGCCGACGCCATGGCCGAACTCAATCAACTGCGCGGCATCCTTTATCTGTTCGAAGACACCGTGCCGTTCCTCGCGCGTCAGGTGGCGCGGGCTGCGCGCAAGTACCTGGACGGCCTGTTGCCGCCATTCTTCAAGGCGCTGGTGCAACACACCGCCGACTCCAACTATTCATGGCATACCCCTGGGCATGGCGGCGGTGTGGCCTATCACAAGAGTCCGGTAGGGCAGGCCTTTCACCAGTTTTTCGGGGAAAACACCCTGCGCTCGGACTTGTCGGTTTCGGTACCCGAGCTGGGCTCGCTGCTCGATCACACCGGGCCTCTGGCGGAGGCCGAGGCCAGGGCGGCGCGCAACTTCGGCGCCGATCACACCTTCTTCGTCATCAATGGCACCTCGACCGCGAACAAGATCGTCTGGCACTCCATGGTGGCCCGGGATGACCTGGTGCTGGTGGATCGCAACTGTCACAAGTCGGTGCTGCACTCGATCATCATGACCGGCGCCATCCCGCTGTACCTGTGCCCGGAGCGCAATGAGCTGGGGATCATCGGCCCGATTCCCCTGAGCGAATTCAGCCCGGAGTCGATCCAGGCCAAGATCGACGCCAGTCCGCTGACCCAGGGCAGGGCGCCTAAGGTCAAACTGGCGGTGGTAACCAATTCGACCTACGACGGTCTGTGCTACAACGCCGAGCTGATCAAGCAGCAACTGGGCAATAGCGTCGAGGTGCTGCATTTCGATGAGGCCTGGTACGCCTACGCGGCGTTCCATGAGTTCTTCACCGGCCGCTACGGCATGGGCACGTCCTGCAGCGACGACAGCCCGCTGGTGTTCACCACCCATTCGACCCACAAGCTGCTGGCGGCCTTCAGTCAGGCGTCGATGATTCACGTGCAGGATGGCGGCGCCCGGCAGCTCGACCGGGATCGCTTCAACGAAGCGTTCATGATGCACATCTCCACCTCGCCGCAGTACGGCATCATCGCCTCGCTGGATGTGGCCTCGGCGATGATGGAAGGCGGCGCCGGGCGTTCGCTGTTGCAGGAAATGTTTGACGAAGCCCTGAGCTTTCGCCGGGCGCTGGCGAACTTGCGTCAGCACATCGCGGCGGATGACTGGTGGTTTTCCATTTGGCAGCCACCTTCCGCGGAAGGTATCGACAGGGTGGAGACGGCGGACTGGTTGCTGCAACCTGGGGAGGACTGGCACGGCTTCGGCGATGTCACCGACGATTACGTGCTGCTCGACCCGATCAGGGTCACGCTGGTCATGCCCGGGCTTAACGCCGGCGGCGCACTCAGCGAGCGCGGAATTCCCGCAGCGGTGGTCAGCAAGTTCCTTTGGGAACGCGGGCTGGTGGTGGAGAAGACCGGTTTGTATTCGTTCCTGGTGCTGTTCTCCATGGGCATCACCAAGGGCAAATGGAGCACGCTGCTCACCGAATTGCTGGAGTTCAAGCGCAGTTACGACGCCAACGTCAGCCTGGCGAGCTGTTTGCCCTGCGTTGCGCAACAGAATATCGCGCGCTATCAGGGCATGGGCTTGCGCGATCTATGTGATCAATTGCACGCTTGCTATCGCAGCAATGCCACGGCCAAGCATCTCAAACGCATGTACACGGTGCTGCCGGATGTCGTGATGAAACCTGCCGATGCCTACGATCATCTGGTGCGCGGCGATGTCGAAGCGGTGTCGATCGATGCTCTGGACGGGCGCATTGCCGCCGTGATGCTGGTGCCTTACCCGCCGGGAATCCCGCTGATCATGCCGGGTGAACGCTTCACCGCAGCAACCCGCTCGATCATCGACTACCTGGCGTTTGCCCGCACGTTCGATAGCACTTTTCCGGGGTTCGTTGCCGATGTGCACGGATTGCAACATGAAGACGAGGGCAATGGGCGGCAGTACACCGTCGATTGCATCAAGGAATAAGGACGTTACACAGTATGCAAGTAGACATGAAACCCAATCATCCGGGGCTCTCGGTGCGGGTCGCCGACGAAAGCTTCGCCGACTATATCTGGGGCAGTGATTTCAGTTTTGAAGTTTCAGCCTACGGCGCGCCGCAGATAGGTGAGCCGGTGGAACGATGGCGGGTGACCCCGATCACGCCCTACCGAAAATGCTATGGCATCGACCCTGAAGAGTTCAGCAGTTTTCGCGATGCCGCCGACAGTGCGATTTTCATGGCGTGGCTGGACGACGAGCCGGTCGGACATCTGGTGATCAGCACCAACTGGAACGGTTTCGCCCATATCGACGAACTGGCGGTGCACGCACCGGCGCGACGCCATGGCGTGGCCAAGGCGTTGCTGGATGTGGCGCAGTTCTGGAGCCGCAAGAAGAAACTGCCGGGCATCATGCTCGAAACCCAGAACAACAATCTCGGCGCATGCCGGCTCTATGAGCGTTGCGGGTATGTGATCGGCGGCATCGACCATATGCGCTATCGAGGCATTGATCCGAATACCGCAGAAGTCGCGCTGTTCTGGTATCGCGTGTTCGATAATCCGCTGGAAAATCCGGTCAGCTCGCCATCATCGCCACGGCTTGTTCCGTGACGATTTCCAGCAAGGCCTGAACGGCGGGCGAAGGCTCGCCGTTTTTCAGTGTCAGGGCGTAGACGCTGATCGGCACGGCGGGGGACAGCGGGCAGGCGTCCAGCCCCGCGGCCTTGGCGCCGAGGGCGGTGAAGGGGTCGACGATGGCCAGGCCTTCCCCGGCCTCGACCATGCTGCGCATCATCTGGTGGGTCTGGACCCGTGTCTGAATCACCGGAGCGGGGCGCAGGGCATGTAGTTTGTGCTCAAGGGCCGGGCTCAGCGGATCATGACCCTCGAGGCCGACCATCGCCTGGCCCGCCAGATCCTGCAACGAAATGTATTTCTGCTTCGGCTGCAGCCAGCCGTGGGGCGCGAGCAATTGCAGTTTGCCCTGAGCGATGACCTGACACTGGATCTCGTTGCGATCCGGATCATGCAGGCTCAGGCCCAGGTCGCTTTCACGCAGCAACAGGCTTTTGACGATGTCGCGGGTGGGCTGGCTCAGCAGCGTGCAGGGCGCGTCGGGCAAGCGACGGCGCAGGGCCGCGATGCTTTGGGGCAAGAGTTGTTGGGCCAGCGGCGGGGTGCAGATGATGCGCAACGGTGGCGCCAGGTATTGCCGCAGGCTGCTGGCCAGCCGCTGGACCGGCTCGAGCGCATCGTAGACATGGGCGATTTCGACTTGCAGTTCCCGTGCTTCCCGGGTGGCCTGCAAGCGTCCGCGAACGCTGGAAAACAGCATGAATCCCAACTGATCCTCGGCCTCGCGCAAAATCCGTTCGACCTCGGTCACGGGCAGCTGCAACCATTCGGCGGCGGTGCCCAGATGACCGGTCTGCAGGAGCGCCTGGATCACTTCGATATGGCGTAAACGCATGCGTGAAGTCCATGTTCAGCAGGTGAAGGAGTCAGCGTCTGAATCCTAACCCATGTCCGAGCGTGTGACTTCTGCTCATATGGCCCCATTCAGGACGCGGCGATCGATTCCGGTTCGCGGGTCAGCGTGACGCCCGACTGTACCAGTTGGAACTCGCTATCGGTGAGCTTGTTGACGCGGTCGCCGTGGGCCAGTTTGTAGGTGGTGACCGGTGCGCCGTCTACCGACGCGGTGGAGTCCTGGAACTCATGCACCGAATAAATGCGGCCTTCTGCGTCTCTTGCATGGAATTGACCGACGAGTACTGCTGCCATCTGCTTAAAACCTCTGGAGATAAAACGCGGGGGGTTGCGGTTTTTGTAGACCGCTACCGGACGCGGGAAGTTTTCCCGGGCAAAAAAAATATTCAGGAACCGGATATACCTATGTTCACTGGTTCAAATGTCATCTGATCATCTATAACTAGAGGCTCCTCCCACGGACAAACGAGAGTTTCTCATGAGCAATGTCTATACCGTCGCCGTAGTGGTCGGCAGCCTGCGTCAAGCCTCGATCAACCGCAAGGTCGCCCTCGCGCTGGCGGATCTGGCGCCGGCCAACCTCAAGCTGAAAATCGTCGAAATCCGGGATCTGCCGCTCTACAGCGAAGATATCGATGGTGAGACTCCGCCGGCAGCCTACAGCACTTTCCGACAGGAAGTGCGCTCATCCGACGCAGTGCTGTTCGTCACCCCCGAATACAACCGCTCCATTCCAGCGCCGATGAAAAACGCCGTTGACGTAGGCTCGCGTCCCTATGGCCAGGCCGTCTGGAGCGGCAAGCCGGGCGCGGTGATCAGCGTTTCGCCGGGTGCCGTCGGCGGCTTTGGTGCAAACCATCACCTGCGCCAGTGCATGGTTTTTCTCGACGTTCCGCTGATGCAGCAACCTGAAGCCTACGTTGGCGGCGCAGGTACCGCGTTCGACGAATCCGGCAAGCTGTCCGATTCGTTGCGTCCATTCCTGCAGAAGTTCATCGACGGCTTCGGCAAGTGGGTCGAGCAACACAAGAAAGTCTGATTCCCGTGAGTGATCTGTAGCAGCTGCCCGGCAGCTGCTACCCCTGTCTGGCGGATGCCTATGCTGGTTGCTGCACTGATTTTCCTGCTGACCATCACCCTGGTGATCTGGCAGCCCAAGGGCCTCGGCGTCGGCTGGAGCGCAGTATTCGGCGCGGTGCTGGCATTGCTGTTCGGCGTCGTCCATCTCTCCGACATTCCCTTGGTGTGGCAGATCATCTGGAATGCCACCGGCACCTTCGTGGCGTTGATCATCATCAGCCTGTTGCTCGACGAGGCCGGTTTTTTTGCCTGGGCGGCATTGCACGTGGCGCGCTGGGGAAGGGGCAACGGACGCAAGCTGTTCGCCTGCATGGTGTTGCTCGGCGCGCTGGTGTCGGCGCTGTTCGCCAACGACGGCGCGGCGCTGATCCTTACGCCCATCGTGATCTCCATGCTGGTGGCCTTGCGCTTTTCCCGGGCGGCAACCCTGGCGTTCGTCATGGGCGCCGGCTTCATCGCCGATACCGCGAGTCTGCCGCTGGTGGTCTCCAATCTGGTGAACATCGTTTCCGCTGATTTCTTCGATATCGGTTTCAACCGCTATGCGATGGTGATGATGCCGGTCAATCTGGTCAGCGTCGCCGCGACTTTGGTTGTACTGATGTGGTTTTTCCGTCGCGACATTCCCGCGGACTATGACCCGGGGCAGTTGGAGCATCCGGCGTCCGCCATTCACGACAAGGCGACGTTTTATGCCGGTTGGGCGGTGTTGGTGATTCTGCTGCTCGGCTGTTTTGCGCTGGAACCGTTGGGTATTCCGATCAGTGCGATTTCGGCGGTGTGTGCGGCGTTGCTGCTGTTCATTGCAGGAAGGGGGCACAAGATCTCCACGCGCAAGGTCATGAAAGGCGCGCCGTGGCACATCGTGATTTTCTCCCTGGGCATGTACCTGGTGGTGTACGGCCTGCGCAATGCCGGGCTCACTGACTATCTGGCCGGGTGGCTCAATGGTTTCGCTGACTATGGCGTTTGGGGCGCAGCCATGGGCACCGGGGTGCTGACGGCGTTGTTGTCGTCGATCATGAACAATTTGCCGACGGTGTTGATTGGTCTGCTTTCGATAGATGCCAGCCAGGCGACCGGGGTGGTCAAGGAGGCGATGATCTATGCCAACGTCATCGGCAGCGACCTGGGGCCGAAAATCACCCCGATTGGCAGTCTGGCGACGTTGTTGTGGCTGCATGTGCTGGAGCGCAAGAACATCCGGATCGGGTGGGGCGCTTATTTCCGGGTGGGGATCGTGTTGACGGTGCCGGTGTTGTTGGTGACGTTGGTGGCGTTGGCGGTGCGGTTGTCCGTTTGACCCTTGGGGTGACAACCTGAGTCTTCCTGATGCACACCGACCCAATGTGGGAGCGGGCTTGCTCGCGAAGACGGCCTCACAGACAACCTAATTCTTCCTGATGTACACCGAACCATTGTGGGAGCGAGCCTGCTCGCGAGCTTTTTGGCTGAGTACATATCCATTGCTGCGGTAACGGCCACTTATGGTTCCGCTCTTACAGCGGGTCACTTTGAAGAGCGCAAAGTAACCAAAGCGCTCGTGCCCCTGACGTTCGGTGCCTCGCCTAGGCTCGGCATGCCCTCGCTCCGGTCCTGGTCCGTGGGCCCGCCGCCATCGGCCATCCATGGCCGGGGGCGACTACCCGGCATCCATGCCGGGTTGCCCACTGCGCAGAACCTCCACTCGGCCTCACGAGGGGGCGAATATCGCGTGTACCTGTAGGAGCGAGCATGCTCGCGATGGTGGTCAACGATGACGCGGTGTGTCTGGTGCCCCGGTGGTGTCTGGACATTTATCGCGAGCAGGCTCGCTCCCACAGAGTCTGTGATGAACACAAAATTGGTGATTTACACCGAACCACTGTGGGAGCGGGCTTGCCCGCGAAGGCGGCCTGGTCGACAACCTGATTCTTCCTGATGTACACCGAACATTGTGGGAGCGAGCCTGCTCGCGATGGTCGCCAACGATGACGCGGGCTGCCTGATGCCCCGTGGCGTTCTGTCGTCCATCGCGAGCAAGCTCGCTCCTACAGGGGTTGTGTGTCCGGCCAGAGGTCCGACACCAGGAACAGTCGCTCGGCTTCTTCCCAATCGCCATCGGCATTTTCCGTCAGCCGCACCAGCAATTGCGCCGGTGCCACGGGCGACAACTCACCCAGCCACGTCTTCAACTGCCCGGCATTCCAGGTGTGTTCCGCAGGGTAGTGCGCCGGTGCCAGCCACGCGTGGCGGGGCAGGGGTTGCCAGCGCCCGGGCGGGCTTTGCGCGATGAATGCAGGCCAATCCTTCTGATGCAGCCAGCGACCGCGCAAGTGCCGCGGGTGCGCGCCGCGGGGCGACTCTGCATGCCCCGGCCATGGATAGAGCAGGTAGCCGCCCAGCCACAGGTGCGCATCGAACTGCTGGATATCCAGCGCCGCCAGCATTTCGCGGCTTTCCGGGCGTGCGGAAATCGGCAGTTGATGTTGGCTCAGGTGCGTCAGTTTGCGGTCCAACCGATCATGGCAGCCGGGTCCGAGCCACTGCGCGGTGTCGAGTCCATCGCCATTCTGCGGACCCAGGTACAGCTTGATCGCCAGCTCCAGGTGATGCACGCCGTCGCGATCGCGCAGCAGCATGTCCAGCTCGCCCAGGGTGTGGCCTTCGCGGCGGATCGGCATGTTTGCGGCGATCAACTCGACACCCGGCGCATGCTCGACGGCAAACTGCCAGAGGCGCTCGTAATACAGGCCCAGGCGCCGGGTCCGGGCCTGGGACAGCCAGTGCAGCAAGCCGTAGCTGTCCTGATCCAGGCGGCGCAACCATTGTTCCAGGCGGTCCGGCGCCTGCACCCAGTCGCTACCGGCCAGCGGATGGCGCTGCGGCCACGGTGCGTCGACGAGCATCGGCGGGGCGAGGATGACCCACGCCAGGTCGCGCACTTCGGGGTGGCGCAACTGGTGGGGTAACTGCGACAACTCTGGAAATAGGATCATCTTGCGAGCATAGCCTCAAACAGGAGTACGTCCCTGTCGCTGAAAGGATTTTGTCTATCACAAGCTTTCGCCCATAATCGTGCTTTTCGCCGTCGCAGAGCTTAGGGATCCCATGGAGCAATTTCGTAATATCGGCATCATCGGTCGCCTGGGCAGCTCTCAGGTGCTGGATACCGTCCGCCGACTGAAGCGTTTTCTGCTCGACCGTCACTTGCACGTGATCCTCGAAGACACCATCGCTGAAGTCCTGCCGGGCCACGGCCTGCAGACCTCGTCGCGCAAAATGCTCGGCGAAGTATGTGACATGGTGATTGTGGTCGGCGGTGATGGCAGCCTGCTCGGCGCCGCCCGGGCGCTGGCCAGGCACAATATTCCGGTGCTGGGCATCAACCGTGGCAGCCTGGGGTTCCTCACCGACATCCGTCCCGATGAACTGGAAGTCAAGGTCGCCGAAGTGCTCGACGGCCATTACCTGGTGGAAAACCGCTTCCTGCTGCAGGCCGAAGTCCGTCGCCACGCCGAAGCCATCGGCCAGGGCGATGCGCTGAACGATGTGGTCCTGCACCCCGGCAAATCCACGCGGATGATCGAATTCGAGCTGTACATCGACGGCCAGTTCGTCTGCAGCCAGAAGGCCGACGGCCTGATCGTCTCCACGCCGACCGGCTCCACCGCCTACGCGCTGTCCGCCGGCGGTCCGATCATGCATCCCAAGCTCGACGCCATTGTAATTGTGCCGATGTACCCCCATACCTTGTCGGGCCGGCCGATTGTGGTCGATGGCAACAGTGAGCTGAAGATCGTCGTGTCCAAGGATATGCAGATTTACCCGCAAGTCTCGTGTGACGGGCAGAACCACTTTACCTGTGCGCCCGGCGACACCATTACCATCAGCAAGAAGGCCCAGAAGTTGCGGCTGATCCACCCGCTCGACCACAACTACTACGAAGTCTGCCGGACGAAGCTCGGCTGGGGCAGCAAGTTGGGTGGTGGAGGCGACTGATGCTCGATCCCGCGCGTAGCTACGACCTGATCGGTGACGTGCACGGTTGCGCTCTGACCCTTGAGCATCTGCTCGACCGGCTCGGTTATCACAAACAAGGCGGCGTCTGGCGCCATGCCTCGCGCATGGCGGTGTTCGTCGGCGACATCATCGACCGTGGCCCGCGAATCCGCGAGGCGCTGCACATCGTCCACGACATGGTCGAGGCCGGTCAGGCGCTGTGCATCATGGGCAACCACGAATTCAACGCCTTGGGCTGGGCCACGCCGGCACTGCCCGGCAGCGGCAAGCAGTTCGTGCGCGAACACACCCCGCGCCACGCCCGTTTGCTGCATGAAACCCTGACCCAGTTCGAACAGCATCCCGGCGACTGGCATGACTTCCAGCAGTGGTTCTACGAGCTGCCACTGTTCGTCGATGCCGGTCGCTTCCGCGTGGTTCACGCCTGCTGGGACGCGGGCCTGATCGAGCCGCTGCGCGCGCTGTTCCCCGACGGTTGCGTCGACGAGCACTTCCTCCAGGCCTCGGCCGAGTCGGGCAGTTTCGCCTGCACCGTGTTCGATCGCCTGCTGCGCGGCACCGACATGCGCCTGCCCCATGGCATGACCATGACCAGCGGCGATGGCCTGATCCGTTCGTTCTTCCGCACCAAATTCTGGGAAGACGACCCGCAAACCTACGGCGATATCGTTTTCCAGCCTGATGCGCTGCCGGAACCGGTCGCGCAGACGCCGCTGTCCTCCACCGAAAAGAACAACCTGCTGCGTTATGGCATAGATGAACCGTTGCTGTTCGTCGGCCACTACTGGCGCAGCGGCAAACCGGCGCCGATTCGCCCCAACCTGGCCTGCCTGGATTACAGCGCCGTGCTTTACGGCAAGCTGGTGGCCTATCGCCTGGATCAGGAAACGCGGCTCGATCCGCACAAGTTCGTCTGGGTCGATGTCGAGCGACCGGAGGTATTGCAATGAGTACGGTCGCAGTATTGCGTCTGCCGCTGGCGGTGGACTTGAGTGGTTTCGTCACGTTGTTGCGGCGCATGCAGGTGCCACACCGCGTCAGCGAAGAAGCGGGCGAGCAGGTGCTCTGGGTGCCGGACAACATCAGCGAAGACGTGCGTGCCCTGTACGAACGCTTCCCGGCCGGCGATCCCGATCAGCAACTGGACATCCCCGTGGCGCAAACCACTACCATGCGTCGTCCCGGTTTCCTTGAGCAGGTGCGTTATGCCAAGGCAACTGCGGCCATTTTGCTGCTGAGCATACTGGTCGGCGCGCTGACCATGCTTGGCGAAAACTTCAGCACGATGCGCTGGCTGACCTTCCTCGATTTCCGGGTGGTCGGCGAGTACATCCACTTCAGGCCCCTGGCCGATAGTCTGGCGGCGGGGCAGTGGTGGCGTCTGGTCACACCGATGCTGATCCACTTCGGCATCCTGCACCTGGCCATGAACGGCATGTGGTACTGGGAGCTGGGGCGGCGCATCGAATCGCGCCAGGGCACCATCAATCTGGTCGGTCTGACCCTGCTCTTCAGCCTCGTGTCCAACTACTCGCAATATCTTTATACCGGCCCGAGCCTGTTCGGCGGATTGTCCGGCGTGCTGTACGGCTTGCTGGGACATTGCTGGATCTTCCAGCTATTGGCACCGAACGCCGCTTATCGCCTGCCACGCGGCGTGCTGGCGATGATGCTGATCTGGCTGGTGGTCTGCATGTCCGGGCTGGTTTCGGCGATCGGCTTCGGTGAAATCGCCAACGCGGCCCACGTCAGCGGGTTGCTCGTCGGATGCTTGACCGGCTTGTTGGGTGGTTTGTACAACCGCCGTAAACTGGCCGCCTGAAACAGTTTATGTAAATAGAGAACGCGGAGACCCAATGTCCTCTTTTAACGAAATGATCAAAAACATCACTCCCGACATCTACCAGAGCCTGAAACTGGCGGTGGAGATCGGCAAATGGTCCGACGGCGGCAAACTCACCGCCGAGCAGCGCGAGCTGTCGCTGCAGGCGATGATCGCCTGGGAAATCCAGAACCTGCCAGAGGAAGAACGCACCGGTTACATGGGCCCTCAGGAGTGTGCGTCGAAGTCGATCGAAGTGCCGAATATCCTGTTCAAGTCGGATGCCATCCATTGATCGAGATTGGCCGCGGTGCAATAAGCAAAATGTCGGCGCGCCTGGACGGGCCGAACGTGCAATACGCATTTCGTCTGGGCGACGTCGAGGTGCCGGTCAATCCGTTGATCGGGACTACGGTGCGCCTGGAATACCTGGGGGCGATCCACTGCACCCATTGCGGACGCAAGACCAAAACCAGTTTCAGCCAGGGTTACTGCTACCCGTGCATGACCAAGCTGGCCCAGTGCGACGTGTGCATCATGAGCCCGGAACGCTGCCATTTCGAGGCCGGCACCTGCCGGGAACCAGAGTGGGGCGAGAAGTTCTGCATGACCGATCACATCGTCTACCTGTCGAATTCTTCCGGGGTGAAAGTCGGGATTACCCGCGCCACCCAGTTGCCGACTCGCTGGATCGATCAGGGTGCTCGCCAGGCATTGCCGATCATGCGTGTCGCCACCCGCCAGCAATCCGGTTTCGTCGAGGATCTGTTCCGCAGCCAGGTGGCCGACAAGACCAACTGGCGTGCCTTGCTCAAGGGCGAAGCGGCGTCGGTGGATCTGGCCGGAGTTCGCGACCAGTTGTTCGCCAGTTGCGCCGATGGCCTGCGCGCGTTGCAAGAGCGATTCGGCCTGCAGGCGATCCAGCCGGTCACCGATATCGAACCCATTGAAATCAGTTACCCGGTCGAGCAGTACCCGGCCAAGATCGTCAGTTTCAACCTGGACAAGCAGCCGATTGCCGAAGGCACGCTGTTGGGCGTCAAGGGTCAGTACCTGATCTTCGACACCGGCGTGATCAACATTCGAAAATACACGGCCTACCAGCTCGCCGTGCATCAGTAAAAGGACTCCAGCATGCGTACCGAACAACCGAAGATGATCTACCTCAAGGACTATCAGGCGCCCGAGTACCTGATCGACGAAACGCACCTGACCTTCGAGTTGTTCGAGGACCACAGTCTGGTCCATGCGCAACTGGTGATGCGCCGCAACCCCGAGCGTGGCCCGGGCCTGCCGCCGCTGGTGCTGGACGGCCAGCAGATGGACCTGTTGTCGGTCACTCTGGCCGACCGGGAACTGAGCGCTGCCGATTACCAGTTGACCGAAAACCACCTGACGCTGCACCCGACCAGCACTACTTTCACGGTCGACACCAGCGTACGCATTCACCCGGAAACCAACACCGCGCTGGAAGGCCTGTACAAGTCCGGCACGATGTTCTGCACCCAGTGCGAGGCCGAGGGTTTCCGCAAGATCACCTATTACCTCGACCGCCCGGACGTGATGAGCATGTTCACCACCACCGTGGTCGCCGAGCAGCACAGCTACCCGGTGCTGTTGTCCAACGGCAACCCGATCGCCAGCGGTCCCGGCGAAGACGGCCGGCACTGGGCAACCTGGGAAGACCCGTTCAAGAAGCCTGCCTACCTGTTTGCGTTGGTAGCCGGTGACTTGTGGTGCGTCGAAGACACCTTCACCACCATGACCGATCGCACCGTGGCGCTGCGCATCTATGTCGAACCGGAAAACATCGACAAGTGCCAGCACGCCATGAACAGCCTGAAAAAGTCCATGCGCTGGGACGAAGAGGTGTACGGTCGCGAGTACGACCTGGACATCTTCATGATCGTCGCCGTGAACGACTTCAACATGGGTGCAATGGAGAACAAGGGGCTCAACATCTTCAACTCCAGCGCCGTGCTGGCCAAGGCCGAGACGGCCACCGACGCCGCGCACCAGCGCGTCGAGGCGATCGTCGCCCACGAATACTTCCACAATTGGTCGGGCAACCGCGTGACCTGCCGCGACTGGTTCCAGTTGTCGCTCAAGGAAGGCTTCACCGTCTTCCGCGATTCGGGTTTCTCCGCCGGCATGAACTCGGCCACGGTCAAGCGCATCCAGGACGTCGCCTACCTGCGCACCCACCAGTTCGCCGAAGATGCCGGCCCGATGGCCCACGCCGTGCGTCCGGATAGCTTCATCGAGATCTCCAACTTCTACACCCTGACCGTGTACGAAAAGGGCTCGGAAGTGGTCGGCATGATCCACACCTTGCTAGGTGCCGAAGGCTTCCGCAAAGGTAGCGATTTGTACTTCGAGCGCCACGACGGCCAGGCCGTGACCTGCGATGACTTCATCAAGGCCATGGAAGATGCCAACGGTGTCGACCTGACCCAGTTCAAGCGCTGGTACAGCCAGGCGGGTACGCCGCGTCTGGTGGTCAGCGAGTCCTATGATGCCGCAGCGAAAACCTACAGCCTGACCTTCCGCCAGAGTTGCCCGCAGACTCCGGACAAGGTCGAGAAACTGCCGTTCGTGATTCCGGTCGCGCTGGGTCTGCTGGACAGCAAGGGCGCCGAGATGCCGTTGCGTCTTGCCGGTGAAGCGGCGGCGCAGGGCACTTCGCGGGTCATCTCCGTGACCGAAGCCGAACAGACCTTCACCTTCGTCGACATCGCCGAACAGCCGCTGCCATCGTTGATGCGTGGCTTCTCGGCGCCGGTGAAACTGAGCTTCCCGTACAACCGCGATCAGCTGATGTTCCTGATGCAGCACGACAGCGACGGCTTCAACCGCTGGGATGCCGGCCAGCAACTGTCGGTGCAGGTGTTGCAGGAATTGATTGCCCAGCAGCAGAAGGGCGAGACCCTGGTACTGGATCAGCGTCTGGTGTCGGCCCTGCGCACGGTGCTCTCGGACGAGTCGCTGGATCAGGCGATGGTCGCCGAAATGCTCTCGCTGCCAAGCGAAGCCTACCTGACCGAAATCAGCGAAGTGGCGGATGTCGAGGCCATCCACAACGCCCGCGAGTTTGCCCGCAAGCAACTGGCCGATGCGTTGTTCGAAGGTCTGTGGCTGCGTTATCAGGCCAACCGCGACCTGTCCAAGCAGACCCCGTACGTGGCCGAAGCCGAGCATTTCGCCCGTCGCGCACTGCAGAACATTGCGCTGTCGTACCTGATGCTCAGCGGCAAGCCAGAAGTGCTGGCAGCCACCCTCGAGCAGTTCGATGCCTGCGACAACATGACCGAGCGCCTGACCGCGCTGGCGGTGTTGGTCAACTCGCCGTTCGAAGAGCAGAAAGCCAAGGCGCTGTCCGGATTCGCCGCGCATTTCAGCGACAACCCGCTGGTCATGGATCAGTGGTTCAGCGTGCAGGCCGGCAGCGTATTGCCGGGCGGCCTGGACCGGGTCCGCCAGTTGATGGAGCATCCCGCGTTCAACATCAAGAACCCGAACAAGGTGCGCGCGCTGATCGGTGCGTTCGCCGGGCAGAACCTGATCAACTTCCATGCAGCGGATGGTTCGGGCTACCGCTTCCTGGCCGATCTGGTGATCGAGCTGAACGGCTTCAACCCGCAGATCGCATCCCGCCAACTGGCACCGCTGACCCGCTGGCGCAAATACGACGCCGCGCGTCAGGCGTTGATGAAGGGCGAGCTGGAACGCATCCGGGCTTCGGGGCAGTTGTCCAGCGATGTGTTCGAAGTGGTCAGCAAGAGCCTGGCCTGACTCGCCCCCTGTAGGAGCGAGCATGCTCGCGATGGAGAACAACGATAACGCGGGGCATCAGACATCCCGCGTCATCGTTGACCACCATCGCGAGCATGCTCGCTCCTACAGGGTTTGTGGGAACATCAGTCCTCCCAATACCCAATCATTCATAAACACCACATCCCCCGGCGGTTAACAAAACATAACGTGCCGTCGATTGTCAGGTCTTCAAAAACACCGATAGGATAAGCCAGCTTCCGAAGGGGCTCTGGATTGCGGGTTTCAGGACTATGCTCTGAAACGATGCACTGAAACTGTCGTCCGGGCGTGTACCCTTGCGGCGCCCTGAAAGGTTGAATGACCTAACAATAATAATGGGGGAAGGTCTATGAGTGAGCCTGTCATGGGTGTGGGTACTTGCCGCCCGCCGGCACTGCGTAAATTCGCGATGCTGGCTACAGCGCTCTCGCTGTTGGGCTGTGCCGTTTGGTCGGCGCCAGTGTTGTCGGCTGACGCGCCGGCATCCGATGTCGTTTATTCCGTTGAATCGGCCAAGGCCAGCAAAAGCCTGGTGCTCGACGTCGCTCATGCAGGCAAGCGCCTGGTGGCGGTCGGGGATCGCGGGCACATTCTCTATTCCGATGACCAGGGTTCGACCTGGACCCAGGCCAAGGTGCCGACCCGGCAACTGCTGACCTCCGTGTTCTTTGTCGATGACAAGCACGGCTGGGCCGTCGGTCATGACGCGCAGATCCTCGCCAGCGAGGACGGCGGCGTCACCTGGACCAAGCAATTCGAAGATCTCAAACGCGAATCGCCGCTGCTCGACGTCTGGTTTCAGGACGCCAGTAGCGGCTTTGCCGTGGGCGCTTACGGCGCTCTGTTGGCCACCACCGATGGCGGGAAAAACTGGGAAGACGTCAGCGACCGTCTGGACAACGAAGACCAGTACCACCTCAACGCCATCGCCGCAGTCAAGGATGCCGGGCTGTTCATCGTGGGCGAGCAGGGCAGCATGTACCGCTCTGCCGACTGGGGCCAGACCTGGGAAAAACTCGAAGGCCCATACGAAGGTTCGCTGTTCGGTGTAATCGGCACTGCTCAGCCCAATACCCTGTTGGCCTACGGCCTGCGCGGCAATCTTTACCGCTCCACGGATTTCGGCAGCACCTGGGAGCAAGTCGAACTCAAGGCTGAACGCGGCGCGCTGGAGTTCGGCCTGTCCGGCGGCACGCTGCTCGAAGATGGTTCGATCGTGATCGTCGGCAACGGCGGTTCGGTGATCAGCAGCAGCGACAACGGCGAAACCTTCAGCGTCTTCAACCGTCGCGATCGCATCTCCATCTCGTCGGTGGTCGGCGCCGGGAACGGCAATCTGATACTGGGTGGGCAGGGCGGCGTTCGCGCCACTTCGCCAAACGGCGCCGAGCTGGGCAAATGAGCCAGGTTAATAATAAGAAGGCGGGGCTATGACTTCCTTGAGCACTCATCATCAGGACAAGGCGACGTTTCTTGAGCGCCTGATTTTCAACAACCGCCCGGCAGTGATCACCATCTGCCTGTTGGTCAGCATCTTTCTTTTCTGGCAGGCCACGCTGATCCGGCCGTCCACCAGCTTCGAAAAAATGATCCCGCTGGAGCATCCCTTCATCCAGAAGATGATGGAGCACCGCAACGATCTGGCGAACCTGGGCAACACCGTGCGGATTTCCGTGGAAGCCACCGACGGCGACATCTTTTCCAAGGAATACATGGAGACCCTGCGCCAGATTCACGACGAGGTGTTCTACATTTCCGGCGTCGACCGTTCCGGCCTGAAGTCGCTGTGGAGCCCGAGCGTACGCTGGACCGAAGTGACGGAGGAGGGCTTCGCCGGTGGTGAAGTGATTCCGCAGAGCTACAACGGCTCCGAGCAAAGCCTCGACATGCTGCGCAACAACGTGCTCAAGTCCGGGCAAATAGGCCGATTGGTATCCAACGACTTCAAATCGAGCATCGTCGATATCCCGCTGCTGGAGTCCTACCCGGACCCGCAGGACCAGGGCAAGTTGCTGTCCCTGGACTACCGCAAGTTCTCCCACGATCTTGAAGACAAGATCCGCGACAAGTTCGAAAAACAGAACCCCAACATCAAGATTCACATCGTCGGTTTCGCCAAGAAGGTCGGTGACCTGATCGACGGCCTGGTGATGGTGGTGATGTTCTTCGGCGTCGCCTTCGTCATCACCCTGATCCTGCTGTACTGGTTCACCAACTGCATGCGCAGCACCGTGGCGGTATTGAGTACCACGCTGGTGGCGGTGATCTGGCAACTGGGCCTGATGCACTTCTTCGGTTTCGGTCTCGATCCGTACTCGATGCTGGTGCCGTTCCTGATCTTCGCCATCGGTATTTCCCACGGCGTGCAGAAGATCAACGGTATCGCCCTGCAATCCAGCGAAGCGGACAACGCCCTGACCGCGGCGCGCCGCACCTTCCGTCAACTGTTCCTGCCAGGGATGATCGCGATCCTCGCCGACGCGGTGGGCTTCATTACGCTGCTGATCATCGACATCGGCGTGATCCGCGAGCTGGCCATCGGTGCCTCCATCGGCGTGGCGGTGATCGTGTTCACCAACCTGATCCTGCTGCCGGTGGCGATTTCCTATGTCGGCATCAGCAAGCGTGCGGTCGAGCGCAGCAAGAAGGACGCACACCGTGAACACCCGTTCTGGCGCCTGCTCGCGAACTTCGCCAGCGCCAAGGTGGCGCCGGTGTCGATCCTGCTGGCCTTGATCGCCTTCAGCGGCGGCCTCTGGTACAGCCAGAACCTGAAGATCGGCGACCTTGACCAGGGCGCGCCGGAACTGCGTCCGGACTCGCGCTACAACAAGGACAACAACTTCATCATCAGCAACTACTCCACCAGCTCCGACGTTCTGGTGGTGATGGTCAAGACCAAGTCCGAAGGCTGCTCGCGCTACGAAGCCATGGCGCCGATCGACGAGCTGATGTGGAAGATGCAGAACACCGAGGGCGTGCAGTCGGCGATTTCCCTGGTGACCGTGTCCAAGCAGATGATCAAGGGCATGAACGAGGGCAACCTGAAGTGGGAAACCCTGTCGCGTAACCCGGATGTGTTGAACAACTCCATCGCCCGTGCCGATGGCCTGTACAACAACGATTGCTCGCTGGCGCCGGTGCTGGTGTTCCTCAACGACCACAAGGCCGAGACCCTGGATCGTGCGGTACATGCGGTGCAGGAGTTCGCCAAGGAGAACAACAAGGACGGCCTGGAGTTCATCCTTGCCGCCGGTAACGCCGGGATTGAAGCGGCCACCAACGAGGTGATCAAGAAGTCCGAGCTGACCATCCTGATCCTGGTGTACATCTGCGTGGCGGTGATGTGCATGATCACCTTCCGTTCCTGGGCGGCGACCCTGTGCATCGTGCTGCCGCTGGTGCTGACGTCGGTGCTGGGCAACGCCCTGATGGCCTTCATGGGTATCGGCGTGAAAGTCGCGACCCTGCCGGTCGTGGCCTTGGGTGTGGGGATCGGCGTGGACTACGGCATCTACATCTACAGCCGCCTGGAAAGCTTCCTGCGCGCAGGTCTGCCGCTGCAAGAGGCCTACTACCAGACCCTGAAATCCACCGGTAAGGCGGTGTTGTTCACCGGTCTGTGCCTGGCCATCGGTGTGTGCACCTGGATCTTCTCGGCGATCAAGTTCCAGGCGGACATGGGCCTGATGCTGACCTTCATGTTGCTGTGGAACATGTTTGGTGCGCTGTGGCTGCTGCCGGCGCTGGCTCGGTTCCTGATCAAGCCGGAGAAGCTGGCGGGGCAGAAGGGTAATTCGTTGTTTGCTCACTGATCCCTGGCGCTAACGAAAAAGCCGCAACTCAGGTTGCGGCTTTTTTATTTCCCGGTTCACACCTAACCCTGTGGGAG
>NZ_JAIQWX010000122.1 GCF_020164475.1 Pseudomonas sp. REP124
GGCGACGGCGATCTCGCCTTCACCCGCCAACTTGCGGTTCAACTGATGCCGCCACCGCACATAAAGCAGCGCTGAACAGAACACCGCCAGACTTGCCGCCATCTCCAGCAAACCGAACATCTGCCGGTTCGGGTCATACGCCGCCAGCGCACCCTTGATGAAATACAGGTTCACCACGAAACACATCCACGAATGCCCGCGCGGGCTGCCGGTGAGCATGCCGGGCGCCAGGATCAGCAGCGGCACCAGCTCGATCAGCAAAATCACCCATGGCCGGGCGCCGTGCAGGTCCGCGACCAGCAGGTAGTAGATGCACAGCAATCCCACCAGACCGAGAAAACACAGCAGGCTGATCACCCGCATGGCGCGGACCCGGGGTTCGAGCCATTCAAGGGCGGGCAGGATCTTCGGCTTCCTGGCCATCCTCAGCCCTCCAGCTTCTGTGCGGTCTTGGCCAAGCGCATGCCCAGTGCGCGGCACAGCGCCACTTCGTGGGAATCCAGACCGCTCTTGCCGTCAGCCCCGGCGTGATGGCTGGCGCCATACGGCGTGCCGCCGCCCTGGGTTTCCAGCAAGGCCGACTCGCTGTACGGCAGGCCGGTGATAAGCATGCCGTGGTGCAGCAACGGCAACATCATCGACAACAGGGTGGTTTCCTGGCCGCCGTGCAGGCTAGCGGTCGACGTGAATACGCCAGCCGGTTTGCCCACCAGCGCGCCGGTCAGCCACAGGTTGCTGGTGCCGTCGAGGAAGTACTTGAGTGGTGCCGCCATGTTGCCGAAGCGGGTCGGGCTGCCCAGGGCCAGGCCCGCGCAGTTTTTCAGGTCGTCGAGGCTGGCGTACAGCGCGCCGTCGTCCGGAATGTCCGGCGACACGGCTTCGCACTCGGTGGAGATCGCCGGCACCGTACGTAGCCGTGCTTCAAGCCCGGCCTGCTCGACGCCACGGGCGATCTGCCGCGCCATTTCGTTGGTCGAGCCGCTGCGGCTGTAATACAGAACCAGAATGTACGGCGTGCTCATGGCAGCAGTTCCAGGATCTGCTCCGGCGGACGGCCGATGATGGCTTTGTCGCCGACGGCCAGAATCGGACGCTCCATGAGTTTCGGATGAGACGCGATAGCCGCGATCAGTTGTGCTTCGCTGAGCGTGGTGTCCGCCAGGTTGAGGGTTTTGTACTCGTCTTCGCCGGTGCGCAGCAGATCGCGGGCTCCGATGCCCAGCTTGCTCAGCAGGCTCTGGATTTGCGCGGCGTCCAGTGGGGTTTCCAGGTAGCGCACCACGGTCGGGGTCAGGCCGCGGGCTTCGAGCAGTTCGAGCGCACCGCGGGATTTCGAGCAGCGCGGGTTGTGATAAAGCGTCAGATCGGTCATGAGCGGGTCGCATGTTGTGTAAGGTGGCGGCTATTCTAACTGTGCAACGCGTAATCCAGAACCTTGGGAGGCAATGGGTCGCGGCAGTATTCTTTTTTCGACAAGGAATCACGACATGGCAAGGCGACTGGCAGCGGCATTGGCGATCTTCGGCGCGTTGATGCTGACGGGATGTGGGGGTAACGACTACGGGATCGATCAGAACGGGCAGAAGGTCGCTGCCGATCGCCTGGACGATAAATGGCTTGTGCTCAACTACTGGGCTGAATGGTGCGGTCCGTGCCGAACCGAGATTCCGGAATTGAACCACCTGTCCGAGCAGCTCAAGGACAAGAATATCGGCGTGTTCGGGGTCAACTTCGACAACGTGCAGGGTGAAGAGCTGAAGAGCGCGAGCGAGAAGCTCGGGATCAAGTTCACCGTGCTGGCGCAGGATCCTTCCGAACTGTTCGAGCTGCCGCGCAGTGAAGCCTTGCCGGTGACCTACATCATCGACAACAAGGGCAAGGTACGCGAACAGTTGATGGGCGAGCAGACGGCGGCGGGGGTGATGGCGAAGCTGGAGGCGTTGCAGGCGAAGAATTGAGTCGCTGACTCAGTACCTGTAGCAGCTGGCGCAGCCTGCGTCCGGCTGCGCAGCAGTCGCAAAACCTGAGTGCGAGATTTGCCTGAAACACCGCATAGTCTGATTTCACGACTGCTTCGCAGCCGGACGCAGGCTGCGCCAGCTGCTACAGGGCTGCGATTCTCTGAGGAATCAACCCTCTTCAAGCCACCAGCGCAGCGGCTTGCCTTCGGCAGGCCAGAAGCGCATCTGCTCGATGGACGAGACGTCCCAGCGCTGCACGTTTTCCAGGGCCTGCAGGAAACGTTTTTCCTGTTCCATCAGCGCCGGCGCGCAGAGTTTGCGGGTGCTGCCGATCTTGCCGAAGGTCAGCTTGTCGCCTTCTAGGGTGTACGGTGCGAACCAATGGTTGCAGCCGCCATTGCCGTACGCACGACCGTCTTCACCGAGGGTGATGGTCAGGTGGCTGTAATCCATCAGCGGGCGTTCGCCGATCCATTCCAGAATGTAGCTGCGGTTCTGCTGCAATTGCACCGGTTCGGCGGCGCAGCCCATGAGGCCGACACCTACCATCGCGGCCAGAGCCTGGTGTTTCATCAAGCAGGCTCCTGGCATTTCGGGCACAGGTGTTTCTCACCGACAGACTTCCAGCCCAGCTCGGCAATCCGCGCAGTGGCGGCAGGTTTCTCAGCCTTGCTGCCCAGCTTGGCATCGACCGCGAACTCGAAGCTCAGCTCCTTGGCGCAGCTGTCGCAGTTCACCTGCCAAGTGTGAATCGCCAGCTCGCCGAACACCGGACCACTGGCCACCGCCACCCATTGGCCGGGCGGGTTGATCAAGTGGCGAACCGTTTCGACGGTCAGGCGCATGGACAGGTCCTTGGCGCCTTTGAGGGTGACCACCAGCACATCGTTATTACGAATCGAGCCGCCGTTGCCGGTGACCTGATAACGTCCCGGCACCAGGGCGCGGCATTCAGTGAGGGTGTGTTGCGGGTTCATCAGGCTGTAGCGGAAATCGTGTTCGACCATGGGTCCTCCAAATATGCGCGACATGCTAGCACGGGCATAAGGACAGCATGGTGCGGGCAGATGACCTTCGATCAGGTTCAACTGATCGGTCGACTCATGGCACACTGCCGCTTTTCAATCCCCAGGGAACGGACATGGCGTTAATCGAGTGTTTTGAATGCAAGCAACGCATCAGTTCAACGGCGCCTGCGTGCATTCATTGCGGCGCACCTGCGGCCGCGCAAGCGGTTGCTGCAACGCCATCTCCAGCGCCGCAACAAGCACCTCTTTCTTTCGGGCGACTGCCAACTGATGAGAGCGTGCCACGGGCCACTCCCGCGGCGTTCCGGCGTCGGCGTCAACCGCAAGCAGAGCCCGAAGCCGTGGCCCCGGCTGTCGTGCCGACCGGCCCGCGCAAGGTGGAACTGTGGCTGAAGATCATGGTGTTTTTGCTGCCGGCGTTTTTTGTCTGGTTCCTGCTGCGCCGCGGGCACAGCGCCATGCAGCGCCTGATCGGCTTTGGCTGGTTGGGACTGCTGATTCTGCTGACCAAGGCCTGAGCCGATCAGCCCTCGACCCTGTTCTGTGCGTTACCGGCCGCCCACGCCGCGATGTTCTGCAAGGTCGTCGCGGCAATGGCACCCAGGGCCTCGCGGGTCAGAAAGGCCTGGTGCGCGGTGACGATCACGTTAGGAAAAGTCAGCAATCGCGCCAGCACATCGTCCTGCAACGGTAGGTCGGAACGGTCCTCGAAGAACAGTTGCGCTTCCTCTTCATACACGTCCAGCCCCAGATAACCCAATTGGCCGTCCTTTAATGCATCGATCAGCGCAGGCGTGTCCACCAGGCCGCCGCGACCGGTGTTGATCAGCATCGCGCCCGGTTGCATGTGCGCCAGCGTTTCGCGGTTGATCAAATGTTTGCTCTGCTCGTTGAGCGGGCAGTGCAGGCTGATGATCTGCGATTCGGCCAACAGTTGCGGCAGCTCCAGATAACGGGCGCCCAGCGCTTCGACCTGCGGGTTTGGATGGGGGTCGTAGGCCAGTAACTGGCAGCCGAAGCCGTGCATGATTTTCGCGAAGGTTGCGCCGATCTGCCCGGTGCCGACCACGCCGACGGTCTTGCCCACCAGATCGAAGCCGGTCAGGCCATGCAGGGTGAAATCGCCTTCGCGGGTGCGGTTGTAGGCGCGGTGCAAGCGCCGGTTCAGGGCCAGGATCAGCGCCACCGCGTGCTCGGCGACGGCATGGGGTGAATAGGCGGGAACCCGAACGATGGTCAGCCCCAGGCGTTTGGCCACCGAGAGATCGACATGGTTGTAACCGGCCGAGCGCAGGGCAATAAGGCGCGTGCCGCCGGCTGCGAGACGCTCCAGCACCGGGGCGCTCAGGTCATCATTGATGAAGGCGCAGACCACCTCGTGATGTTCCGCCAGCGCCGCCGTATCCAGACTCAGCCGCGCGGCTTGAAAGTGCAATTCGATGCCGGTCGGCAATTCGGCGGCGAGAAAACTGTCGCGGTCGTAGGTCTGGCTGCTGAAAAGAATGGTGCGCATGAATCCTCCTGATCCCCTGGCTACATTAGTCAGCCTTTACACCCGGTGTATTGCCCTGAATCAAGCATTGATCCGCGCCTGGGCCGCCAGGCGATTGATCGCCCGGTCGAGTTCTTCGAGAGCGCCGAAGGCCTTTGGGTCCTGTTGCTTGAGCAGGGTTTCGCTGCGCTGGCAGGCGGCGCGCAGTTGCGGGACGCCGCAATAACGGGTGGCGCCATGTAAGCGGTGGACCCGTTCGATCAAGGCATTGTGGTCGCGGTTTGCCTGGGCCTGGCGAATCGCCTCGCGGTCGGCCTCCAGCGATGCCAGCAGCATCGCCAGCATGTCCGCGGCCAAATCGGCCTTGCCCGCGGCCAGGCGCAAACCTTCTTCGTGATCCAGCACCTGCAACTCATAGGCGCCGCCATGATTGTCGCCCGGGCGTTCCGGGCTGTGATTGCGCAGCGCCAGGCCGCTCCACTTGAGCACCACTTGCGCCAGTTGCCGCTCGCTGATCGGCTTGGTCAGATAGTCGTCCATGCCGCTTTGCAGCAGCGCGCGCTTTTCGTTGGCCATGGCGTGGGCGGTGAGGGCAACGATCGGCAACGGCGTGCAATGCCGTTCGCTTTCCCACTGACGAATCGCTTCGGTGGTCTGGCGCCCGTCCATGCCGGGCATCTGCACGTCCATCAGCACCAGATCGAAGGTCTCGGTCTGCACCGCCTTGACCGCGGCGTACCCGCTTTCCACCGCGAGCACTTTGGCGCCCATGTCCTCGAGCAGGGTCTGCACCAACAACAGGTTGGCCGGGTTGTCATCGACGCAAAGCACTTTCGGCGCGCGGCTGGACACCGGCTCGCCAGGTTCGCTGCGCGGCAGGCGCGGGTTGACCAGATCCGACAGCGCCCGGCGCAGCTTGCGGGTGCAGGCCGGTTTGGCCTGAAGCTGGCTGTGGGGGTTGGGGACCGAGAGGTGGAACAGCGTCTGTTCCGTGGTCGGGCACAGCACCAGCACCTTGCAGCCCAGGTGTTCGAGGTCCCAGATGTGCTGGTTCAGGCGCTCCGGCGGCATGTCGTTGCTGGTGACGCCCAGCACCGCCAGATCGATCGCCTGTTCGGTCTGGTGGGCAACGGTCACGCCATTGGTGAGGCTTTCCAGGTTGGCGAAGGGTGCGACCGTCAGCCCGCAGTCTTCCAGCTGATGTTGCAATGCCTGACGGGCCAGCTCGTGATTTTCCAGCACCGCGACGCGCCGTCCGAACAGCGGCGGACCGGGCAGGTCTTCGGCATCGTCGCGGGTTTTCGGCAGGCTCAGGCTGATCCAGAACTCCGAACCTTCGCCCGGGATACTCTCGACGCCAATTTCGCCACCCATCTGTTCGATCAGACGCTTGGAAATCACCAGACCAAGACCGGTGCCGCCGGGTTGGCGCGACAGCGAGTTGTCAGCCTGGCTGAAGGCCTGGAACAGCGCGCGCACGTCCTGACTGGACAGGCCGATACCGGTGTCTTGAATGCTGATGCGCAGTTGCACGCTGTCTTCGTGTTCTTCCTCGAGCATGGCGCGGGCAACGATGGTGCCTTCGCGGGTGAACTTGATCGCGTTGCTCACCAGGTTGGTGAGGATCTGCTTGAGTCGCAGCGGATCGCCCACCAGCGACAGCGGCGTGTCGCGGTACACCAGGCTCACCAGTTCCAGCTGCTTGGCATGGGCGGCGGGGGCGAGGATGGTCAGGGTGTCCTGCAGCAGGTCGCGCAGGTTGAACGGAATATGGTCGAGCACCAGTTTGCCGGCCTCGATCTTCGAGAAGTCGAGGATCTCGTTGATGATCCCCAGCAGGCTGTCGGCGGACTTTTCAATGGTGCCCAGATAGTCGAGCTGGCGCGGGGTCAGCTCGCTTTTTTGCAGCAGGTGGGTGAAACCGAGAATGCCGTTGAGCGGCGTGCGGATCTCGTGGCTCATGTTGGCGAGGAATTCGGATTTGATCCGGCTCGCCTCCAGGGCCTCCTTGCGCGCCAGGTCGAGCTCGATGTTCTGGATCTCGATGGTTTCCAGATTCTGGCGCACGTCTTCGGTGGCTTGGTCGACACTGTGCTGCAATTCTTCCTGGGCGTTCTGCAGGGTGCCGGCCATGCGGTTGATGCCGTACGCCAGCTCATCCAGTTCCTGGCTGCCAAGGGGTGGCAGACGGGTTTCCAGATGGCCGTCCTTGAGCTGGGCCACGGCCTGTTTGATCTGGGTGATCGGCCGATTGATCGTGCGGCCCATGCGCAAGGCCAGCAACGCCGCGCCGCCAAGCCCGGCAAGGATCATCATCAGGCTGGCGAACAGGCTGCGATAGCCGCGCAGCAACATGCCGTTGTGGGACAGTTCCAGTTCGACCCATCCCAGCAGCCGGTCGGTTTCCGCAGGGATGACGTCCGCCGCCAGATTGCGGTGTTTGCCGAATACCGGCAGCAGGTAGCGGGTTGCATCGTTGCCAGTGCGGCTTAGCATCTGCGAGCCATCGCCCAGTGGCGCCGGATTGAGCATGATGGGCCCGGCGTGGGCCAGCAGCGAGCGGTCCGGCGCAAGGAAGCTCACGGCGCGCACGTCCGGCTGTTCCAGGGATTGGGTTGCAATGCGTTCCAGCAGGTCGCTGTCCTTGTGGCCCATGGCCGGTGCCACCAGGGGAGCGAGCTGCTCGGCGATCATCTGACCGCGCTGCATGAGTTGGGCGTGCAGGTCAGCTTGTTGCAGCCAGGTGAAATAGCCGCCCAGAACCAACGCCATCAGACTGGTCGGCAACAGGGTCAGCAATAGCACGCGGCCTTTAATTCCCAGTTTCGTGAGCACGCATCTCTCCTGCATCCAGCTATCGATAGACCTGCGCATGCGTCCGGCACGCACCATTTGCGCAGTGTAGCGATTTGCACGCGGGCAATCTTCGTAAAAATCGATGGCGTCATTCGTCGCCCGAAGCGGCAGTTTCCACTCACGGTCAGCCCCTTGACTTGTCCCGCACCGCTCAATCTTGAATAATCGCCAACTGAGAATTATTTGCAGATAACCATGACTCCCATCGCTGCCGTCCATCCCCGCATCTTATCCATCGAAGACGACCTGGTGCTTGGTGCCTACGTTCATGATCATCTGGGCCGGAGTGGCTTTGAGGTGACCTGGTGCCAGAACGGCCAGGAAGGACTGGACGCCGCGCGTCGGCAACCTTTCGATGTGGTGCTGATGGACATTCTGCTCCCCGGGCTCGACGGTCTTTCGGTGCTGACGCAATTGCGCCAGAGCCATTCGACGCCGGTGCTGCTGATGTCGGCGCTCGGTGCCGAAGCCGATCGCATCAGCGGTTTTCGCCTGGGCGCGGATGACTACCTGCCCAAGCCGTTCAGCATGGTCGAGTTGCGGGTGCGCATCGAAGCGATTCTACGGCGGGTGGCGCTTGATCGACGGCCGACGCCGGTGTCCATCGCCCCGGTCGTGGACAGCCTGCGTTTCGACGACGAACTGTTCGACGTGGTCTACGACGGGCGGGCAGCGGGTCTGACCCGAACCGAATATCGACTGCTGGAAACCCTCAATCGCAACGACGATGAAGTCCTGAGCAAAGCCTTCCTTTATCAGCACGTCCTGCAGCGCGGCTACGCGGCCCATGACCGTAGCCTGGACATGCACATCAGTCAGATCCGCCGCAAGCTCAAGGCCGTCGGCTATACCGAGCGCGAAGTGCGCACCGTCTGGGGCAAGGGCTACATCCTGAGTGCCGGCGATGAAATGTAATCTGCCGGGACGGCACTCGCTGTTCTGGAAGCTCGCCTGTCTGCTGGTGGCGTTCTGTCTGCTGATGATCTGGCTGAGCTGGTCCTGGGGGCGCTACATGGAAGAGCGCAACCAGTTCCTCTCCGATGAGGCCCGCGGCACCCTGACACGTTATGCCGCCGAAGCCGAACAGGCGTGGCAGCAGGATCAGCGCGATGGCATCGATCGATGGCTGCAGGGCATGCGCCAGCGGGAGAAGAGTTGGGTGGGCGTCATCGGCGGCGATTTGCAGTCGCTGAGCAGCCAATGGTTGTCGGAAAAAGACACCGAGCACCTGACCTTTCTGCGCGGCCTGGATTGGCCCATCCACAAGAAAGGCCGACCATGGATGCGCGTACCCTTTCCCCACGATCCGGCCGCCGGCAGCCTGGTGATCGAACTGCCCGAACGATTCGTGCCCGGTCGCTATCGGGTGTTCTGGCGGGTGATCACCAACGGCGTCATTCCTGGTCTCTTCACTTTATTGCTGTGCGTCGGCCTGTACCGTCTGCTGGTGGTGCCGCTCAATCATCTGCGCGCGCAGGCCAACGCCTGGCGAGCCGATCAATTGAACGTGCGACTGTCCAGTCGCACCACCAACCGTGCCGATGAACTGGGCGAACTGGGCAGGGCGTTCGATCACATGTCCGAACGCCTGCAAAGCACCGTGGCCTTGCAGCAGCAATTGCTGCGCGACCTGTCCCACGAACTGCGCACGCCATTGAGTCGCCTGCGGGTGGCCAGTGAAAGCGAGGAGGATCTGCAAGCCTTGCGCGAGCGCATCGGCCGAGAAGTAGACGGCATGCAGCGACTGGTGGAGGACACCCTGCAACTGGCCTGGCTCGACACCGAACGCACCCGACTGCCCGACGAAGCGATCCAGATCCAGGCTCTGTGGGAAATGCTCACGGAAAATGCCTGCTACGAAAGCTGCTGGCCGGGCGGCCAACTGCAGTGTTCGGTGGACGCCTCCTGCTGGGTTCGCGGCCATCTCAACACCCTGGCCCAGGCGTTGGAAAACATGCTGCGCAACGCCATTCGACATTCACCCGAGGGTGGCATCGTCCGGCTTGCCGGTCGACGGGATGGCGATTACTGGCACCTGTGGCTGGAGGACCAGGGCGGCGGCGTGGCGGAAGCGGATCTGGAGCGGATCTTCCTGCCTTTCACGCGTCTCGACGGCTCGCGGCCGGGGGATGGTGGTTTTGGATTGGGGTTGAGCATTGCCAGGAATGCGGTGCAGCGGCAGGGCGGCAAGCTTTGGGCGCAGAACACCGGGAGTGGGTTGCGGATGAATATGCGGTTGTTGGTTCATCCGGTGCCGGGTTGAGATAATTCGCAACATCTTCAAAGGCTTTTGGCTGGATATAGCACTCAAGGTATTTGTTTGAGGGGCGATATCCAGTTTGATAATAAAAAGCCAAGGAGATGTTTATGAATGTTAACTTGCCAGCCCTGTCCATGAGGTCGGATCCCTATTTCATCAAGAATCCTGATGAGACGACCAATAACTTTACGAAGAAAAATGTTGAAGATGCTGCTGAAACTTTGGAATTGAAGAGCGAGCTTTCGATTGATGAGTTGAAAGAAATGCTGAAGGGGTATGACTTCACGTCAATCAGCACCAACGAATTGGCTGATGTTGGTTCTTTATTGGTTAAAAGTGGCTTGATCGATGGCGACGTGTCGATGTTTTTCATTTTTGGAAACAAGGAAACTGACGAAACCGGTCATCAAACGGGAAAAGACGTCAAGTTTAATGCGGTAGCCATGTTTAATCAGATGCTGGGAGACAGGCAGGAGTCGGAATTGAACGCAATAAAAAGCTTTCGTGAAATATCCAGCCACCTTACTCGAGCAAATCATGTCCTGGCAGCACTTTCCTATTTTGCCAACTCTTCTCAAACCAGCCTTTCCGTCAATGTGGAAGCTTGAATTGGCAGTGCCCGTCCTGGCAGGTACGGGCACCTGATGGTTTAAGGTTTAGCGACCGTAGCGTGTGGTACCCGAATAACTTCTGGGCACGTCGTGGTCATTCACATGAAGAACTCTATATGTACCAAAAGGACCCAGTACGGAAGCCGAACTGCCATTGTTACTGGCTACCTGATTCCAGGTTCCCCCTCCCTGCTTCTCAATTACGATCCTGGGAGGCGATCCGGTGCCTGAAGCGGAAATGGTCGAAGTAATATTCGCCTTTTGACATCTATTTGCACCTGTGATGGAAAACGGTCCCTGTACGATCACGGATGATTTAGCAGGGACGATCCCGGTATAGGTGTTTTGAATGTAAGTGCATGCAGCAGAAGCTGGGCCAGTTGCAAGAATAAGAGCCGCCGCAAAGGGAAGGGCGAGTAATTTTTTCATTTGTATCTTCCTTGAATAATGATTGAGTAGTGCAGCAAGGGTCAGTTTGCAAAGGCTGTCGCATTAATGCTCTGCCCGTCGAGAAGCCTACTCGCGCTACATAGTTTTCACTAGTTCACGAACAGCACCGCGACCTGAAGGAAACTTCCTAAGACTTCGATCTTCTTTCCTACAGAAATCGCACGAACTTAAACATCCCGTTGTAGGAGCGAGCATGCTCGCGATGGTCGTCAACGATAGCGCTCGCAATCTGACGCCCTGCGGTGCCCCACCCTCCATCGCGAGCAAGCTCGCTCCTACAGAGTTCGATGGTTCGCGGCGGGGGGGGGGCGGGTTCGGCCTGGGGTTGAGTATTGCCAGGAATGCGGTGCAGCGGCAGGGCGGCAAGCTCTGGGCGCAGAATACCGGGAGCGGGTTGCGGATGAATATGCGGTTGTTGGTTCATCCGGTGCCGGGTTGAGATAATTCGCAACATCTTTAAAGGCTGTTGGTGGGATATAGCGCTCAAGGTATTTGTTTGAGGGGCGATATCCAGTTTGATAATAAAAAGCCAAGGAGATGTTTATGAATGTGTACTTCTCTAGCCAATCGATGAGGTCGGACCCGTACCTCATTAAAAATCCTCTCGAGACGACCAACAGCTTTACCAAGACAAATGTGAATGATGCTGTTGATGCGTTGAAATTGAAGTCGAACAGTGAACTCTCACTTGAAGAAATCAAGGAGACTCTGAAAAAGTATGACTTCACTTCCATCAGTACCAAGGAACTCGCGGAGGTGGGTTCCTTGCTATTCAAAAATAGTTTGATTGGCGGAGAGGTGGCGCATTTTTTTACTTCTGGAAGAATGGCCTATGACGATGCGGGTCTTCCTACCGGAACTGATGTTAAATTCAATGCGGTAGCTCTGTTTAACGAGATGCTCGATGACAGGCTCACCCATAAAAGAACGGAAGCTAAGGGGTTTCATGAGCTGACAAGGAATTTGACTCAGGCAAATCACATAATGGGTGCACTGTCCTATTTCGTGAACTCGCCTCAGGGTGATATTTCCGTCAACATCGAAGCCTGAGCTAGCAGTGCCCGCACACGCGGCGTACGGGCACCTCATCCCTAAGGCTTATCGACCATAGCGCGTAGTGCCGGCATATCCTCTTGGTACATCGTGATCATTAATGTGACGAACTCTATATGTGGCGAAGGGGCCAAGTGCAGAAGCGGTTTTTCGATTGATTCCTCCATCAACATGCTTCCAGGTTGAGCCTTCCAGTCGTTCTATAACTAGAACTGGGTGCGGCCCTGTACCCAATGCGCTGATAGTTGAATCGATATTTGCTTTTTGGCATCCGTTCGCACCGGTAATGGTGAAAGGGCCTTGAACAGTTACGGCGGAGTTGGCTTGTACTATTCCGCTATAGGTGTTTTGAATGTAAATGCAAGCTGCAGAAGCCTGATTGGCTAAAAGGACTAGGGCTGCAAAAGGGATAGCCAGTAATATCTTAATTTTTATCTTCCTTGAATGGCGCTTGAAAGCGTCGTGAGAGTTGGTTGACAGGCAGTTGCATTAATACAATGCCCGTCCAAAAGCCTACTCGTGCTCCTTGATCCTAACTAGTTCACGAACAGCACCGCGACCTGAAGGAAACTTCCTAGGACATCAATCTTCTTTCCTACAGGATTCGCGCGAACTTAAACATCCCGTTGTAGGAGCGAGCATGCTCGCGATGGTCTTCAACGATAACGCTGGCAATCTGACGCCCTGCGGTGCTCCTTCCTCCATCGCGAGCAAGCTTGCTCCTACAGGGATCGGCATCGACCTTATTCCTGTAAACCATAAGCACCTCACTTTGCGTGATATGGGCTTGCGAGGTTTGCCGGTATGATAGGCGCCCCCGCAGTCTGGATTGCGAATGACGCCATGACCTTGCAGTACCCAACCATCGCCGATTGCGTCGGCAACACTCCGCTGATTCGTTTGCAGCGCCTGGCTGGCGAGACCAGCAACACCCTTTTGCTCAAGCTCGAAGGGAACAACCCGGCGGGTTCGGTCAAGGACCGTCCGGCGCTGTCGATGATCACCCGTGCCGAATTGCGCGGGCAGATCCATCCCGGCGATACGCTGATCGAAGCGACTTCGGGTAACACCGGGATTGCGCTGGCCATGGCCGCCGCGATCAAGGGTTACAAGATGATCCTGATCATGCCGGACAACTCCAGCGCCGAGCGCAAGGCTGCGATGACCGCCTATGGTGCCGAACTGATTCTGGTGACCCAGGAGCAGGGCATGGAAGGCGCCCGCGATCTTGCCCAGCATATGGAAGCCGAAGGCCGTGGCAAGGTGCTGGATCAGTTCGCCAACGGAGATAACCCCGAAGCGCACTACACCACCACCGGCCCGGAAATCTGGCGCCAGACTCAGGGCACCATCACCCATTTCGTCAGTTCCATGGGCACCACCGGTACCATCATGGGCGTTTCGCGCTACTTGAAAGAGCAGAACGAAAACGTGCAGATCGTCGGTCTGCAACCTATGGAAGGCGCGGCGATTCCGGGCATTCGTCGTTGGCCTGAAGAGTATCTGCCGAAGATCTACCAGGCCGATCGCGTGGATCGCATCGTCGACATGGCGCAACGCGAAGCCGAAGACGTGACCCGTCGCCTGGCCCGCGAAGAAGGCATCTTCTGTGGCGTTTCCTCCGGCGGTGCCGTGGCAGGCATGTTGCGCCTGTCCAAAGAAGTTGAAAACGCGGTGATCGTCGCGATCATCTGCGACCGTGGCGACCGTTACCTGTCGACCGGCATTTTCGACGCGCCCAACTGATGGCCAAACATGAAAGAGGTCTGCGCTTCCAGCCCACTGGCGGCAGCAAGGCCCCGCAAATCCCGACCGGCAAAAAGCAGCGCCTGAGCATCGAGCGCCTGGCCAATGACGGTCGCGGTATCGCGTTCTTCGAAGGCCGCACCTGGTTCGTCATCGGCGCTCTGGCCGGTGAGGAAGTCGAGGCGCGCGTACTTGGTACCCACGGCAAGGTGGTCGAGGCGCGTACCGAGCGGGTGTTCAAGGCCAGCGATCTGCGTCGTCCGGCACCCTGCGCCCATGCCGGTCGTTGCGGCGGCTGCAGCGTGCAGCACCTGCCCCACAACGAACAGCTTGCGCTGAAACAGCGCATGCTCGCCGAGCAGTTGTCGAAAGTCGCAGGGGTCGAGCCTGAAGAATGGGCCGCGCCTTTGAGCGGTCCGGAATTCGCCTACCGTCGTCGCGCCCGTATTGCGGTGCGCTGGGACATGAAGGCGAAGAAGCTCGAAGTCGGTTTCCGCGCCGCCGGCAGCCAGGACATCGTCGCCATCGACGAATGCCCGGTGCTGGTACAACCGTTGCAGCCGATCATGACCCGTTTGCCGGAAATGCTGCGACGCTTGAGCAAGCCCCAGGCGCTCGGTCATGTGGAGTTGTTCAGCGGTTCATCGCTGGCGGTGTTGCTGCGGCACATGGCGCCGCTGTCCGATGCCGACCTGACGATTCTCAAGGATTTCTGCGCGTTCCATCACGCCCAGCTATGGTTGCACGGCGAAGGCGAACCGCAACCGATCGAGGCCGATCAGGCGCTGGGTTATCGCCTGGAGCAGTGGAATCTGGAGCTGGCGTATCGTCCCGGAGACTTCGTGCAGGTCAATGCCGGCGTCAACGAGGCGATGGTTGCCCAGGCGCTGCAATGGTTGAAACCGACCTCGGATGAACGGGTGCTGGACTTGTTCTGTGGCTTGGGTAACTTTGCGTTGCCGCTGGCGCAAACCGTTCGTGAAGTGGTGGCAGTGGAAGGTGTGCAGGTGATGGTCCAGCGGGCAGCCGAGAACGCCGCTAGCAACAATCTGCATAACGCGAAGTTTTTTCAGGCCGATTTATCCCAGCCTTTGACCGACGCCGAATGGGCGCGCGAAGGCTTTTGTGCGGTACTCTTGGACCCACCGCGTGACGGTGCTTTCGAGGTGGTGCGCAAGCTCAAGTCGCTGGGTGCGCAACGGCTGGTTTATGTGTCGTGCAACCCGGCAACTCTGGCGCGCGACACGGTCGAATTGATCAAGCAGGGCTACCGGTTAAAACGTGCCGGGATTCTCGATATGTTTCCTCAAACGGCGCATGTCGAAGCCATGGCGTTATTTGAAGCGAGCTAGGACGGCTCGTCTGGTCCGACTGACCCGCCCGTGCAGCCGCGTACCAGCCCGACGTGGATGCACAGGCTACGAAGGTCAGCGATTTGACGCATTGAATCTGCGTCGTAGGGAAGGTAAGAAAGATGGTACAGGTGAGAGCACACCAGCCGATCAACACCGACGGCAGTATCAATCTCGAGGCTTGGCTCGATCATGCGGTCAGTGTCGATCTGGCACTGGATCGCGAAGCCTTGAAAGAGGCCTGCGAGTACGCTCGCGAGGCCGAACAGCAAGCCAATGCGGCGAAGAACCTGTGGTCGGAAGGTAATTCGAGTTTCCGCACCGGCCTTGAAATCGCCGAGATCCTCGCCGACCTCAAACTCGATCAGGATTCGCTGGTCGCCGCGGTTCTGTACCGCGGCGTGCGCGAAGGCCAGATCCCGCTTGCGGCAGTCAGCCAGCGCTTCGGAACCGTGGTAGCCAAGCTCATCGACGGCGTGCAGCGCATGGCGGCGATCAGCGACAGCCTGAGCCCGCGCAAATCCATGGTGATGGGCACCCAGGGCCAGGTCGAAAACCTGCGCAAGATGCTCGTGGCCATGGTCGACGACGTTCGCGTCGCGCTGATCAAGCTGGCCGAGCGCACCTGCGCGATCCGCGCGGTGAAAACCGCCGATGACGAAAAACGCAACCGCGTGGCCCGGGAAGTCTTCGACATCTACGCGCCGCTCGCCCACCGCCTGGGCATCGGTCACATCAAGTGGGAGCTGGAGGACCTGTCCTTCCGCTACCTGGAGCCCGATCAATACAAACAGATCGCCAAGTTGCTCCACGAGCGGCGACTGGATCGCGAGCGCTTTATCAGCGACGTGATGAGCCAGCTGAAAAACGAGCTGCAGGCCACCGGCGTCGAGGCCGATATCAGCGGCCGGGCCAAACACATTTATTCGATCTGGCGCAAAATGCAGCGCAAGGGTCTGGAATTCAGCCAGATCTACGACGTGCGCGCCGTTCGCGTGTTGGTGCCGGAAATGCGCGACTGCTATACCGCGCTCGGCATCGTCCACACCTTGTGGCGGCACATCCCGAAAGAGTTCGACGACTACATCGCCAACCCCAAGGAAAACGGCTACCGCTCGCTGCATACGGCGGTGATCGGTCCCGAGGGCAAGGTGCTGGAAGTGCAGATCCGCACCCACGCCATGCACGAAGAAGCCGAACTGGGTGTTTGCGCGCACTGGCGCTACAAGGGCACCGACGTCAAATCCGGCTCCAATCACTACGAAGAGAAAATCTCCTGGCTGCGTCAGGTGCTCGAGTGGCATGAGGAGCTGGGCGATATCGGCGGTCTGGCGGAACAGCTGCGGGTCGATATCGAACCCGATCGCGTATACATCTTCACCCCGGACGGTCACGCCATCGACTTGCCGAAGGGCGCGACGCCGCTGGACTTTGCCTACCGCGTGCACACCGAGATCGGTCACAACTGCCGTGGCGCCAAGATCAACGGGCGCATCGTGCCGCTCAACTACAGCCTGCAAACCGGTGAACAGGTCGAGATCATCACCAGCAAGCACGGCGTTCCAAGCCGCGACTGGCTGAACCCGAACCTGGGTTACGTCACCACGTCCCGGGCGAGGGCGAAGATCGTTCACTGGTTCAAATTGCAGGCGCGCGATCAGAACGTCGCCGCCGGCAAGACCCTGCTGGAACGCGAACTCAATCGCCTTGGCCTGCCGGCGGTGGATTTCGAGAAGCTGGCCGACAAGGCCAACATGAAAACCGCTGAAGACCTGTTTGCCGCCCTGGGCGCTGGCGACCTGCGCCTGGCGCAACTCGTCAATCTGGCGCAGCAACTGGTCGAGCCGGAGCGCGGCAACGAACAACTGGAGCTGATTCCACGTAAGGCCACTGGCTACAAGCCGGGCAAGCGTGGCGACATTCAGATCCAGGGCGTCGGCAACCTGATGACCCAGATGGCCGGCTGCTGCCAGCCGTTGCCGGGGGATGCAATCGTCGGTTACATCACCCAGGGTCGTGGCGTCAGCATCCACCGTCAGGATTGTGCCTCTGTGTTGCAACTGGCCGGGCGCGAGCCGGAGCGGATCATCCAGGTCAGCTGGGGGCCGGTGCCGGTGCTCACTTACCCGGTGGACATCGTCATCCGTGCCTACGACCGTTCCGGACTGCTGCGTGACGTTTCTCAGGTGCTGCTCAACGAGCGGATCAACGTGCTGGCGGTCAATACCCGCTCGAACAAGGAGGACAACACGGCGTTGATGTCCCTGACCATCGAGATTCCGGGGCTGGACGCGCTGGGGCGGTTGCTGGGACGGATCTCGCAGTTGCCGAACATCATCGAGACCCGGCGTAACCGTACCCCGTGATGGGATCTACCGGGACCAATTGGCATCAAATTGGAACCCACTGTGGGAGCGAGCCTGCTCGCGATAACGGAGTGTCAGACAGTGAAGTGTTGCTGATACGCCGTCATCGCGAGCAGGCTCGCTCCCACAATATGGATTTGTGGTGAGAGTGAATGATGTACACACTTGAAGACCTGCTGCACCTGATGAACCGCCTGCGCGATCCGCAATACGGTTGCCCGTGGGACATCAAGCAAACCTACGCCACCATCGTCCCGCATACCCTCGAAGAAGCCTACGAAGTCGCCGATGCCATCGAGCGCGGGGATTTCGATCATTTGCAGGGCGAGCTGGGCGATCTGCTGTTTCAGGTGGTGTATTACAGCCAGCTGGCGCGGGAAGAAGGGCGCTTCGAATTCGCCGGCGTGGTCGACAGCATTACCCGCAAGCTGATCCGTCGCCATCCCCATGTATTCCCCACCGGTGATCTGTACGCAGCGCTGGATGTGCCGCGCTTGAACGAGGAACAGGTCAAGCAGCGCTGGGAAGAGATCAAGGCCGAAGAGCGCGCCGAGAAATCCGAGGCGCCGCAGCAGCTGTCGTTGCTCGATGACGTGCCCGCCGCGCTGCCGGCGTTGTCCCGTTCAGCCAAGTTGCAAAAGCGTGCAGGGCAGGTGGGCTTCGATTGGCCCGATGCTTTGCCGGTGCTGGACAAGGTCCGTGAAGAACTCGATGAAATCCTCGAGGCGATGGCCGATAACGACCCGGTGGCGATCAGCGATGAAGTCGGCGATCTCCTGTTTTCCGTGGTCAATCTGGCGCGGCACCTCAAGGTCGATCCGGAAACCGCGCTGCGTGGCGCCAACGGCAAATTCGAGCGACGCTTCCGTTTTATCGAACAGGCATTGCGCGACACCCACCGTCCCATGGAAGATTGCACCCTCGAAGAGTTGGACGCCCTGTGGGGCGAAGCCAAACGTCAGGAAAAGAATGTACCCAGCTGCGGCTGAACAGTTGCCTAAGTGAGTAATAAGCACCATGAGCATTTCCCTTCGCGACCAGTTGCTCAAAGCAGGGCTGGTCAACCAGAAGCAGGCCAAGCAGGTCAGCAAAGACAAGCAGAAACAGCAGCGCTTGGCCCACAAGGGTCAGATCGAGCTGGATGATTCCCAGCAGCGTGCTGCCCAGGAAGCCCAGGCCGAGAAGGTCAAGCGCGACCAGGAGCTCAACCGTCAGCAGCAGGAGAAGGTCGAGGCCAAGGCCCGTGTCGCGCAGATCAAGCAGTTGATCGAGGCCACCCGCCTGCCGAAGTTGACGACCGAGGACTACTACAACTTCGTCGACGACAAGAAGGTCAAGCGTCTGTCGGTCAACACGCTGATGCGCAACAAGCTGAGCAGCGGCTCGCTGGCCATCGTGCATCACGCTGGCGGCTACGAGGTGATACCTCGTGAGGCGGCGCTGAAGATCCAGGAGCGCGACCCGCAGCGCATCGTGCAGATGAATGAAAAGACCGAAGAAGTCGCGATCGAAGACGATCCGTACGCCGCCTTCCAGATTCCTGATGATCTGATGTGGTAAGCCGCAAAGGCCTGCAATAACGACAAACCCCGCTCATGCGGGGTTTGTCGTTTTCAATGCTGTGATTACTTGGATGGAGGGTTCAGGCGGAGCGGCGTTCGCGCAGTTGCTCCAGCGTTTCCAGTTCGGCCTTGTAGTTTTGCGCGTCTTTCTCGGAATGGAACATCCCGACCAGCAGGTCTTGTTGGTGCACATCCCAGATCCGGATACCGGCAGCAATGCCTTCGTGGGACATATGTGAATCGTCGCGTTCAGTTACTTTTACAGTCATCTGCTAGCTCCAATCTCTCTGATATCTGCAGCAAGGCGTGTGCAGGACTCAGTTATAGAATTTGGTAGCTTGCTAAGTAAACTCCTGAATTTGGAAAGGGATTGTTGCCGGATCGGACAGAATCCTGCAGCCCGCGTAAACCGCGACATTCAGTCGCAGGGCGTTCGGTTCCATGACAAAAGCTTCATGTTCCCGACAGCAAAACCCGTGCATGACACCCCGTACCTGT
>NZ_JAIQWX010000123.1 GCF_020164475.1 Pseudomonas sp. REP124
AAGACTGGCTGAACTGCGACGCCAATTCGCGCAACAACACCTCGGCCTCAAGCACCTTGCTGACCACGTCGTTGGCCTTTTCGCGGCTCAAGCCCAGGCGTTCCAGCAAGGCATCGGGAATGTCCTCATCCGGGCCCGAGCCGATACCGTGGCTGCGCAGCAGGCGCACCGACAGGCACACCAGGTTCGGGTACTCGGCGAACGCGCCGTCGTAGTTCGGATCGTGCTGGAAGCGCAGCGCAGTGGCCAGCTCCTCGGGCATGTCCCAGAAACGCATCAGCCACGAACCGATCTGCTCACGGCTGATACCCAGCAGATGCTGCTCGATGTAGCTGTGGCACAGGTGTGGGTTGACCTCCAGATGACGGCAGATCAGCGAGAAATGTGGCGGGAACACGTGAGCCAGCAGCAGGTACCCGAAGTTGTGCAGCAGGCCCGCCAGATAGGTCAGACCGGCTTCCGGGCGCTGGGCGCGCGGCATGGCGCGAGTCAGGCCTTCGATAACGGCGGCGGTGTAGATCGATTGCTGCCAATACGGCGTGCTGTGTTGCGGACGATCCTTGGGCAGGCTCAGGGTTTTGCCCAGGGCCAGGCCCAGCGCCAGGTTGATCACCAGGTCGAAACCCAGCACCCGCACGATGGCATCTTCCACCGAACGGATCTTGCCTGGCGAGGCGTAATACGGCGACGCTGCCCAGCTCACCACCTGCGCGGCCAGGGCCGGGTCGGTTTCGACCACACCGGTGATGTCGTCGATGGTGGCGTTGGGGTCGACGCGCAGCTTGATGATTTTTTGAGCGGTTTCGGCCAGCGGCGGAATTTCGATAGTCGCTTCCAGGCGCTGCTGAATGCGCCGTGCGGTGAACGCCTGGACCGCCTGGGTGATTTCCTCGCGGTCGTCATCGGGACGATCGAGGTTCGGACGAATGCTGCTCAGCGGCTCGCCGAAGTTGGCGGCGCTGGCTTTGCTGAGCATGGACTTGAAGGCTTCGCTGGAGATTTCCAGCAGCACTTCAGGCTCTCCCGAATTGACCAGCACCTTCGGCTCGCGCAGCAGGCTTTCGTCATACAGGCACGGGGAGCTGGTGAGGGCCGGCAGACCCGGCAGCAGGCTGAGGTTGTGCTTGCCGAGCATCTTGACCAGGCGCTCGGTCGACACCGCCGTCAGGCGGCGGCCGGTGAGTTCGGTGAGGCGATTGAGGTCGAGCAACTGGCTCTGCGGGAACAGCACCATCAGCGAGCCGACAGCGTCATCGAGCAGTACGGCCTGGACCTTGCGCGCCGGATTCAATCCGTGATGGTCGAGCACTTCTTCATAGGCAATGCCCAACTTTTCCAGCAGCATCCGAATGACCGACGGAGTGTGCGGAGTAGCGGGTGCAAGGGCTGCTTCGGTCATGGTCTGTATCCGTACTTAAACAATGGCAGGAGTATAACCAGCTTGCTCATGCCCATCCTCCAGAAACTGAGACGGTGCTCACACTTGTCCATATTGCTGTCCGTGGCGCAGCCAGCGGTCGAGTAATGGGCTCACGTGGTCCGGCCAGCGTTCGAGCAAGGCTTGAGCGGCGTCGCGTACCGCGGGCAGCAGGTCGGCGTCGCGCATCAGGTCGGCGACCTTGAATTGAAGCAGACCGGTCTGCCGCGTGCCGAGCATTTCGCCGGGGCCGCGCAGCTCGAGGTCTTTTTCGGCGATGACAAAACCGTCGTTTGTTTCGCGCATGATACCCAGACGCTGACGGCCGATCTGTGACAGCGGCGGATGATAGAGCAGCACGCAATGGCTGGCCGCGCTGCCCCGTCCGACTCGACCGCGCAACTGGTGCAGTTGCGCCAGGCCCAGGCGTTCCGGGTTTTCGATGATCATCAGGCTGGCGTTGGGAACGTCCACGCCGACCTCGATCACGGTGGTCGCCACCAACAACTGCAGGTTGCCGGCCTTGAATTCGGCCATGACCGCGGCTTTTTCAGCAGGCTTCATGCGGCCGTGGATCAAGCCGACCTTCAACTCACCCAAGGCGGCGGTCAGATCTTCATAAGTGGTTTCGGCGGCCTGGCAGGTCAGCTCTTCCGATTCTTCGATCAGCGTGCACACCCAGTAGGCCTGACGCCCTTCGGCACAGGCGCTGCGCACCCGCTCGATGACTTCTACGCGACGGGTGTCGGTGATCAACACGGTGTTGACCGGCGTCCGGCCAGGGGGCAGTTCGTCGAGGATCGAGGTGTCGAGGTCGGCGTAGGCGCTCATGGCCAGGGTGCGCGGGATCGGCGTGGCGGTCATGATCAGCTGGTGCGGGCACATGCGTCCGCCGACACCTTTCTGGCGCAAGGCGAGCCGCTGCTGCACACCGAAGCGGTGCTGCTCGTCGATGATCACCAGCGCCAGGTTCTTGAATTGCACCTCGTCCTGAAACAGCGCGTGGGTGCCCACCACCATCGGTGTGCCACCGGCGATCTGTTCCAGTGCGGCCGCGCGGTTCTTGCCCTTGAGCTTGCCGGCCAGCCACGCCACTTCAATGCCCAGCGGTTCGAGCCAGCGCTTGAAGGTGATGAAATGCTGTTCGGCGAGAATCTCGGTGGGCGCCATCAGCGCCACTTGATAGCCAGCTTCCAGAGCCTGCAGAGCGGCCAGGGCGGCGACCACGGTCTTGCCCGCGCCAACGTCACCCTGAATCAGCCGCAGCATTGGTTCGTGCTGGCTCAGGTCGTAAGCGATTTCGTTGCCGACCCTTTGCTGAGCGCCAGTGGGGTTGAAACCCAGATTGGCCAGGTACCTGGCCGGCAACTGCTTGGCCTTGGTCATGGCCGGTGCGCGTAGCGAACGCATGCTTTCGCGCAGGCGCTGTTGGGAAAGCTGGTGAGTCAGCAATTCTTCGAAGGCCAGGCGGTGCTGGGCCCAGTGATGACCGAGCGCCAGTTCGTCGACATCGGCGTCGGCCGGCGGGTGATGCAGGTAACGAATCGCATCGGCCAGGGGCGCCAATTGATAATCCCGTGCCAGTTCGGTCGGCAGCCAATCGGGCAGACTGGTGGGGCCGAGCATGGTCAGGGTCTGCATGCACAGTTGACGCAGACGTTGCTGGGTCAGGCCCTCGGTGAGTGGATAAACCGGGGTCAGGGTTTCATCTACCGGCGGAGGCTCGTCACCGGTGATGGCGCGGTATTCCGGGTGGTAGATCTCGAGTCCCGAGGCGCCTGGTCGTGCTTCGCCATAACAGCGTACCCGCGTACCGCGCTTGAGGCCTTCCTTTTGCGCGTTACTGAAATGGTAAAAGCGCAGGCTCAGCCCGCCGGTGCCATCCTGCAGGCGCACGACGAGGCTGCGACGACGGCCCATCACCACGTCGGCACCACTGACAGTGCCTTCGATCACCGCATCCTGCCCTGGACGCAGCGCGCCGATCGGTACCACGCGGGTGCGATCCTGATAGCGCAGCGGCAAGTGGAACAGCACGTCCTGGAGGTTTTCCAGGCCGACTTTGGCCAGTTTCTCGGCCATGGCTTCGCCGACACCCTTGAGTGCCGTCACCGACACTTGCGACAACTCGGTCATGACGCTTGCTTAGCCCGCCACCACCTGCGCGGATGGCTTGGCCACCGAGCACAGGCGAATGGAGTCCGCGAGAATTTCAATGGCTTTGGGTCGTGGGAAGCTGGCGCGCCAGGCGATCGCGACCGTGCGATATGGCGTTGGCGGTGTAAGCGGTCGGACTTCGATCACGCCAGGGGCATAGTGATGACTGTCCACCGCCGACAACGGCAGGATCGAAATACCCAGGCCGGACGCGACCATGTGGCGAATGGTTTCCAGGGAGCTGGATTCCACCGTGGTGTGCTTGGCGCCGTCGTTGCCCTTGGTCAGGGTCGGGCAGGCTTCCAGCACTTGATCGCGGAAGCAGTGGCCTTCACCGAGCAGCAGCAGGCTCTTGTCATTGAGCAGATTGGCGTCGATCGTTTCCTTTTGCGTCCATGGGTGCTGGGCGGGCATCAGGACGTAGAACGGCTCGTCGTAGAGCTGCAGAGTCAGCACGTCGGCTTCGTTGAACGGCAGGGCGATGATGATCGCGTCGAGTTCACCGTTGCGCAGCTTGTCGCGCAGCACGTGGGTGAAGTTTTCTTCGATGTACAACGGCATCTGCGGGGCGACCCGGTGCAGTTGTGGAATCAGGTGGGGAAACAGGTAAGGGCCGACGGTGTAGATCGCGCCGACTTTCAGCGGGGCGGTCAGCTGGTTCTTGCCGGCCTGAGCCAGTTCGCGGATGCCCTGGGCCTGCTCCAGCACCTTTTGTGCCTGGGCCACGATGCCTTCGCCGACCGGGGTCAGGCGCACGGCGCTTTTGCTGCGCTCGAAAATCAGCACACCGAGTTCGTCTTCAAGCTTTTTCACACCCACCGACAGGGTCGGCTGGCTGACGTGGCAACGCTCGGCCGCGTGGCCGAAGTGCTGCTCTTGGGCGAGGGTAACGATGTAGCGTAATTCTGTCAGAGTCATAGCAAGCGTCCATGAAGTTGCGGGCCAAGCATACCGGCTGCAATCGATAGACGCACGTTATCAGAGAGCGCGTGTCGGGCGACACCGGGCAATGCGTGTTTGCCGCTGGCAGATACGCAAAAGGCACCTTTCGGTGCCTTTCGGAATGACCAATACCCCATTGTGGGAGCGAGCCTGCTCGCGATAGCGGTTTTCCAGTCAACTATGAGGTCGAATGTAACGGCCTCATCGCGAGCAGGCTCGCTCCCACAAGGGGTCGGCTTATCGCCGTCGGTTTTCCAGCGAGTAAACAAACGGCGCAACGATTTCGATGGAGCCGTTGGTGAGCATGTCTGCCGGTGGTTTCGGCAGCGGCTGGGCGCGGCGGATCATTTCCAGGGTGGCCCGGTCCAGATCGGCGGTGCCGGAAGGCCCTACCAATTCATACGACAGGACGTTGCCCTGGGCATCCACCACGAAGCGCAGGCGGTTGGTGCCTTGCTTGCCGCGGGCTTGCGCACTGGCCGGGTATTTCTTGTACTTGGCCAGATGCGCGAGCAACGTACCTTCCCAGCTGGCTTTCGCCGCCACTTGAGCCGCAGACGGGCCCGGTACCGGCTGAGCGGATTTCTCGGTCGGCGCGGGTGTCGGTGGGGCTTCGCTCGGTTTGGCTTCCGAAGGCTTTTCCTTCGGCGGCTCCGGCTTCTTCTCCACAGGCTTGGGCGGTTGCGGCTTGGGCTTCGGCTTGACCGGCTTGGGCACGGCAATCTCGGCCTTCGGCGCTTCAGCGAGCTTCGGAATCGGCAGTTCTTCAACCGGAGCCGGAGGCTGCGGCGGGGTGACGACCTTCGGCGGTGCAGGCGGTGGCGGGGCTGGAACCGGTGCCAGCTCGACCATCATTGCCTGGGGTGGCAATTCGATGGGCGGGCGGGCGGTCCAGTTCACGGCCAGCGCAATGGCCAGCGCGTGAACACCCAGCACAATGGCCAGGCTACCGCTGTAACGCGTCAGCTTATGGCGCGTTGTGATCATTTCTTGACTGCCGACTCGAGGCCAACCAAACCGACCTTCAGGTAACCGGCCGAGCGCAGGTTGTCCATCACGCTCATCAGGTCGCCGTAATCCACGCCTTTGTCGGCCTGGAAGAAGATCGTCGTGTCTTTCTTGCCCTGGGTCTTGGCGTCGAGTGTGGCGCCGAGTGCTTCGGCCTTCACTTCGTCATCGCCCAGGTACAGGCGCTGGTCAGCCTTGACGCTGAGGAACACCGGTTTCTCCGGCCGCGGCGCCGGTTTGGCGGTGGACGCCGGCAGGTCGACCTTGATGTCCACGGTGGCCAGCGGGGCGGCCACCATGAAGATGATCAGCAACACCAACATGACGTCGATGAACGGCGTGACGTTGATTTCGTGGTTTTCGGACAGATCGTCGTCTGCCCCTTCTTTCAAATGCAGGCCCATGGCCGATTACCCCACTTTCACCATGTGCGGTTGCGAGCTGCGCTCAGGCTGGTGGTCGAGGTCACGGCTGACCAGCAGCAGGACTTCTGCCGATGCGTCGGCCACTTGAGCCTTGTAACCGGTGATGGAGCGGGCGAACACGTTGTAGATGACCACCGCAGGAATCGCCGCCACCAGGCCCAGGGCCGTTGCCAGCAGCGCTTCAGCGATACCGGGCGCTACGACAGCGAGGTTGGTGGTCTGGGTTTTGGCGATGCCGATGAAGCTGTTCATGATGCCCCAGACGGTACCGAACAGACCGACGAACGGCGCGGTGGAACCGATGGTGGCGAGCACGCCGGTGCCGCTGCTCATGCTGCGACCGGCGGCCGCAACCAGGCGTTCCAGACGGAAGCTGACGCGCTCCTTGATGCCTTCTTTTTCACGGGCGCTGGCCGACAGGTGCATTTCTTCCAGGGCGTCGTGCACCAGCAGGTTGGCCAGGGTGCCTGGCTTGGTGGCGCTGGCGCTGGCTTCCTTGAGGGTCGCGGCCTTTTTCAGGTGGACGATCTCGGTACGCAGACGACGCTTGGCGCCCATCAGCTCGAGGCCCTTGGCGATCCAGATGGTCCAGGTGATGATCGAGGCGATGGCCAGGCCGATCATCACGGTCTTCACGACGACGTCGGCGTTCTGATACATGCCCCACGGCGACAGGTCATGGGCCATGCCCAGGGTGTTGTCGGCTTCGAGGACTTCAGGAACATCTTCTCCGAGCGCTTCTGGCGCAGGTACTGCCTGTGCAGGATCGGTCGCGGCAGGAGCAGCAGGTGCTGCCTGGTCAGTCGGCGCCGCGGCGGTGGCGGCCGGAGTGGCCGGAGCTTGTGCGTCAGCGAAAGCGGCAACCGGTGCCAGCATCAGGCTGAGAAGCAGGGCGGCCACAGCGCTCCAGGCGCGAGGTCGTTTGGTTGGCGAAGCGAGGGTTTGGGTGCGTGTCATGCTGGCCGGACCTGAGAAAAGAAAAACGATGATGCTCTTCCAGTCCTCGTAAGGCCGAGAGCAAAAGTGGCGCGTATTATTGCAAGTAATTCTTGTTAACAAAAGTAATAGAGTATCTTTTTTTCCTGCATTGCTAGCCGCTTGTCCATTGCCAGCGCTAGTCTGTGCGTTTCCAAGGGGAGTTTTCTGATGTCCGCGCCTTCTGTTTTGATCGCCGGTTGCGGTGATGTCGGCAGTCGACTGGCCACGCAATTGTTGGCCGGGGGCTGGGAGGTTCACGGCCTGCGGCGCGATGTTTCACGCCTGCCCGATGGGGTGATCGGCGTTGCCGGCGACCTGTTCAACAAGGAATGCCCGGCGACCTGGCCGATCGGAGCGGTGGATTACCTGGTGTACTGCGCGGCGGCCACCGATCACGATGAGGCCGGTTACCGCGCGGCCTATGTCGAGGGTTTGCGGCATGTGCTGGAGTGGCTGGACGACTATGGGCAAGTGCCCAATCGCCTGCTGTTCGTTTCCAGCAGCAGTGTTTATGGCCAGCAGCAGGGCGAGTGGGTCGACGAGACGTCGCCGACGGTGGCGTCAGGTTATTCCGGGCAGGTGATGCTCGAAGCCGAGCAGATTGCGCTGGATTGCGACATCCCGGCCAGCATTGTGCGCCTGACCGGCATTTATGGCCCGGGGCGGGAGTGGCTGCTGACCCAGGTCCGCCGGGGTTATCGCGTAGCGGTCGATCCGCCGCTGTATGCCAACCGGATTCACGCCGACGACGCGGCGGGATTGTTGGCGTGCCTGCTGGAAGCGGATCGCCGGGGCGTGGCGCTGGATGATGTCTATATCGGTGTCGACGACGCGCCGGCAGCGCTGGCGGATGTGGTGGGCTGGTTGCGTGAGTACATGGGTGTGACGGAGTGGGCGGATGACGCCAGCGTGCGTCGCACCGGCAGCAAGCGTTGCAGCAATGCCCGGGCGAAGGCGTTGGGTTGGGAGCCTAGGTATCCAAGTTTCCGCGAGGGGTATGCGGCGATTCTCGAAGGGCGCTGCTGAATCTCCAGCGCCACAAAACAAATGTGGGAGCGGCGGTGCGACGATTCGACTTGCTCGCGAAGAGGGAGTGTCAGTCGACATTGATGTTGCCTGACACGCCGCATTCGCGAGCAAGTCGAATCGTCGCACCGCCGCTCCCACATTGATTACGTGTGAATTACTGTTTTTCCAGCAACCACTTACGATCACCCGGCGTGAACTGCGGCATTTCATCCGCCAGCGCAGTGTTCACAGCCTGGAAAATTTCCAGTTCCTTGCCTTTGCGAGCAAAGATCCACGGATTGCCCTGGCCATTGAGTTGCAGCCACATATTGTCGTTGCCGCCACTCATCGAGGCGCAATCACCGGCCAGGCACAACGCGTAGCGATCTGCGCCCTGCAGGCCAATCACTTGGCCATCGGCCTGAAATTGCACGGTGCTGCCTTCGCCGGGACCGCTGACAACTTTCCAGCTGCCACCCATATAAGCCGAGTACAACGCACGTTCAAAACTGGCACCGATCGGTGCGCCATCCGGCACCGGAATCAGCGCGCGATCGAAGACCTGGGCAGGTTCGTTTTCAGTCGCGGCCTGGCTCAGTTGTTTGCCGTCGCGCTTCAGTTCGCTGCCGGAACTGCCATAAAAGTCGATTTTCCAGGCGCCGGACTCATCGCCCGACAGCTTGCCGTCGACATTTTCAAAACCATTGGTATAACGGGCCTGACCGGCCTTGGTGTTGACGTCCCATTCCAGGTTCGGGCCATAGGCCTGGAGCGCTTCGCGCAGGGGAACGCCTTTGGAGGCTGCATCGATCGCCACCTGATTGATCCAGGTGCCGCTGATATCACGATCGGCAGGGTCGCTGGCACAACCGCCCAGGAGCAGGGCGAGCAGCGGGAGAACAAGCGCTTTGCGCATGGTGGAATCCTTTCAAGCATTACTTACAGCAGTGCGGTGGCGCAGCCAGAGGGCTGCGCCGGACACATTACTCGATGACCAGGATGGCATCCATTTCAACCTGCGAACCCTTTGGCAGGGCTGCTACGCCGATGGCGGCGCGGGCTGGGTAAGGCTGTTCGAAGTACTTGCCCATGATCTCGTTGACCTTGGCGAAGTGGCTCAGGTCGGTGAGGAAAATGTTCAGCTTGACGATGTCCTTGAACGAACCGCCGGCGGCTTCGGCTACAGCCTTGAGGTTCTCGAAAACCTGGACGGTCTGGGCTTCGAAGCCTTCAACCAGTTCCATGGTCTTTGGGTCCAGAGGAATCTGACCGGACATGTAAACGGTGTTGCCAGCCTTGATCGCCTGGGAGTAAGTACCGATGGCGGCCGGGGCTTTGTCGCTGGTGATAACAGTCTTGGTCATGAATGACTCCTTGATGAATGGATTACGCGCGCATGCGGGTGATGCGGATCACCCCGGTCAGGGCGCGCAGTTTCTTGATCACGCGGGCCAGGTGCACACGGTCGTGGACGCTGACCACCAGTTGGACGACGCTGATGCGGCCATCGCGCTCGTCCATGCTGATTTTCTCGATGTTGCCGTCCGCCGCGTTGACGCTGCTGGCAAGCAGGGCGATCAGGCCGCGCTGGTGTTCCAGCTCGACGCGCAGTTCGACATTGAATTCGCCGGTGACATCCTTGGCCCACGAGAGCTGGATGCATTTTTCCGGGTTGTGGCGGATTTCGCTGATGTTGCGGCAGTTGTCCAGGTGAACAACCATGCCTTTGCCCGCGGACAGGTGGCCGACAATCGGGTCGCCGGGGATCGGCGTGCAGCACTTGGCGTAACTGAGCACCAGGCCTTCGGTTCCGCGAATCGCCAGCGGACCTTCCGGACTCGGCAGCTGTTCGCCTTCGCCGAGCAGCCGGCGTGCCACCACATAGGCCATGCGGTTGCCCAGGCCGATGTCTTCGAGCAGATCTTCGGCCAGTTCGAGGCGATATTCGGCGAGGATGGCCTTGATGCGCTCGGCCGGGATTTTCTCCAGCGAGCTGTCGAAGCCGTTAAGGACTTTGTTCAGCAGGCGCTCGCCCAGGCTGACGGACTCGGAGCGGCGTTGCAGTTTCAGCGCATGGCGGATGTGCGTACGCGCCTTGCCGGTGACCACGAAGTTGAGCCATGCCGGGTTCGGTCGCGCGCCCGGAGCGCTGACGATCTCGACCGTGGAGCCGCTTTGCAGCGGTTCGGACAGCGGTGCGAGACGACGGTTGATGCGGCAGGCGATGCAGCTGTTGCCCACGTCGGTGTGCACCGCGTAAGCGAAGTCGACCGCCGTGGAGCCTTTGGGCAGCTCCATGATCCGGCCTTTGGGCGTGAACACGTAGACCTCGTCCGGGAACAGGTCGATCTTCACGCTTTCGATGAATTCCAGCGAATTGCCTGCGCGTTGCTGCATTTCCAGCACGCCCTTGACCCATTGGCGGGCGCGGGCGTGAGTGCCTTTTGGCTGCTCGTCGCCGCTGGATTTGTACAGCCAGTGGGCGGCAATGCCGTTGTTGGCCATCTCTTCCATTTCACGGGTGCGGATCTGGATCTCGATCGGAACCCCGTGCATGCCGAAAAGTGTGGTGTGCAGCGACTGATAGCCGTTGGCCTTGGGAATCGCGATGTAATCCTTGAAGCGACCCGGCAACGGTTTGTACAAATTATGTACGGCGCCCAGCACGCGGTAGCAGGTATCGACCTTGTCGACGATGATCCGGAACGCGTAGACGTCCATGATCTCGTTGAAGGCCCGACGCTTGCCGCGCATTTTCTTGTAGATGCCGTAGAGGTGTTTCTGGCGACCGCTGACCTCGCCCTGGATGCCGTCGACGGCCAGGCAGTGGCTGAGGGATTCCTCGATCTTGTTGACGATTTCCTTGCGGTTGCCCCGGGCGCGTTTGACGGCCTGGTAGATCCGCGCGGAACGCATCGGGTGCATGGCCTTGAAGCCAAGGTCTTCGAATTCTATGCGGATGGCGTGCATGCCCAGCCGGTTGGCAATAGGAGCATAGATTTCCAGGGTTTCCTTGGCGATGCGCCGGCGTTTTTCGCCGGACAGCACTTCCAGCGTGCGCATGTTGTGCAGACGGTCGGCCAGCTTGACCAGGATCACGCGAATGTCGCGCGCCATGGCCATGGCCATTTTCTGGAAGTTTTCGGCTTGTGCTTCGGCCTTGGTCTCGAAGTTCATCTGGGTCAGTTTGCTGACCCCGTCGACCAGTTCGGCCACGGTTTCGCCGAACTGCGCTTGCAGCGCTTCCTTGGCGATACCGGTGTCTTCGATCACGTCATGCAGCATGGCTGCCATCAGGCTCTGATGGTCCATATGCATGTCGGCAAGAATGTTCGCAACCGCGAGTGGGTGCGTGACGTACGCCTCGCCGCTGCGACGGCGTTGACCGTCATGGGCTTGTTCGGCGTAGAAATACGCTCGGCGGACCAGGTTGACCTGGTCTTTGCCGAGGTAGGTCGATAAGCGATCGGCGAGGGCGTCTATGCTCGGCATGATGTCTCCTGCCGTAAGCTGTTATCCCGCGCCGTGCTACGTCGACCAGGCATAGGCTTAAACGGCCTCGTTGGACTCGTCCTCGAACGCAGCGAAAAGCGGTTCGTCTTCAACGATTTCAGCTTCAGCGATAGCGGCGTAGTCGATCAGGCCTTCAGCGATTTCACGCAGGGCTACAACGGTAGGCTTGTCGTTTTCCCATGCCACTTTCGGCTCTTTGCCGCCGGTGGCCAGTTGACGGGCACGCTTGGTAGAGAGCATGACCAGCTCAAAGCGGTTATCCACGTGTTCTAGGCAGTCTTCAACGGTTACGCGGGCCATGGTCTTCCTCGTAGCAAATGCAATATGCGCGCTGCCCGGATGGGCGAGCGGACTCGACAGTTTAAAAAATCACCAGCGATTAGGGAAGCGCTGATTTTTTGATCAAGCCCTTCAACGCGCTGCAAGTGCCAATGTAAAGCCCTCGCAGCGGTTTTGGGAAGAGCGGATCAGTCCAACAATTCAGCCAGCAATTTGCCGTGACGCTGTTGCTGACGCTTCTGCTGCAGCTGATTGGCACGGAAAATCGCCTTCAGATCGTGCAGGGCGTGGGCGAAATCGTCGTTGATGATCAGGTAGTCATAGTCGACGTAGTGGCTCATTTCGCTGACCGCTTCGCGCATCCGCCCGTCGATGATCTCGTCGCTGTCCTGACCGCGGTTGGTCAGGCGCTGGTGCAGGGCCTGTAACGACGGCGGCAGAATGAAGATCGAACGGGCCTGCGGCATCAGCTTGCGCACTTGCTCGGCGCCCTGCCAGTCGATTTCCAGAATCAGGTCGTGGCCTTCGTCCAGGGTCTGCTGCAGGTGGCTCTGCGAGGTGCCGTAGAGATTGCCGAAAACTTCGGCGCGCTCGAGGAAGTCGCCGTGCTCGATCATCTTCACGAATTCGCTGCGGTCGACGAAGTGATAGTTCACGCCGTTCACTTCACCTGGGCGCATGGCGCGGGTGGTGTGGGAGATCGAGACGCGGATTTCCGGGACGGCGTCGGTCAGCGCCTTGACCAGGCTGCTTTTGCCCGCGCCCGAAGGGGCGGAAATGATGTACAGGGTGCCGGTGATGTGGGTCATTTCAGGTTTGCCTTACTCAATATTCTGCACTTGTTCGCGCATCTGCTCGATCAACACCTTGAGGTTGACCGCCGCCTGGGTGCTGCGCGGATCGAAGGCCTTGGAGCCCAGTGTGTTGGCTTCGCGGTTGAGCTCCTGCATCAGGAAGTCCAGGCGTCGCCCGGCCGCGCCACCGGATTTGAGCACCCGGCGAACTTCGATGATGTGAGTGCTCAGGCGGTCCAGTTCTTCGGCGACGTCGCTCTTTTGCGCGAGCATGACCATTTCCTGCTCAAGGCGCTGCGGGTCCATTTCGGCCTTCATGTCGGCAAAACGGTCGAGCACTTTCTGGCGCTGGGTGGCGAGCATCTGCGGAACCAGTTCGCGCAGGGTGACCACGTCGGCCTCGATGGCGGTCAGGCGATCGTCGATCAATCGGGCCAGCTCCGCGCCTTCGCGCTCGCGGCCGGCCTTGAGTTCCTTCAGGCCTTGGTTGAACAGTGCCAGCGCTTCGGCGTTCAGGGCTTGCGGGTCGGTAGCGTCGCCCACCAGCACGCCAGGCCAGGCCAGGACTTCCAGGGGATTGAGGGCGGCGGGATTCTTGATCAGGCTGGCGATGGTCTCGGCCGCTGCGACCAATTGTGCGGCGCGGACCTGGTCCACTTGCAGCGGCTTGCCGGTGTTTTCCTCGGTGAAGCGCAGGGTGCACTCGAGCTTGCCCCGGGACACGCCCTGGCGCAGGGCTTCGCGAACGGCGCCCTCGAGATCGCGGAAGGTCTCCGGCAGGCGCACGTGGGGCTCCAGGTAGCGGCTGTTGACCGAGCGCAGTTCCCAGCTCAGGGTGCCCTGGACGCCGGCTTTCTCGACGCGGGCGAAGGCGGTCATGCTGTGCACCATGGAGGTACCTCGCAATGCAGATCGGCCAGAACCAGAGGTTCCGGGAATCCGATATCAATGAATTAAAGCCGACTGGCAGCAAAGGCGCAGGATTGTAGCGCAGAGCGGCGGATGCCCCCAAACACACGAGGTGACAAAGGCCTGCAGCTCGTCGGCGACGGGCTGTTCAGAGCCTTTGCTCGTCGGAGGAATTTTTTTAGAAGTGCCCAGCGATGGCTGGCGGCTCTATAATGCCCGCAGTTTTCCGTCCCCCGTACAGGTATCCCTTATGAAACGTCCAAGTGGTCGCGCTGCCGATCAGCTCCGCTCGATCCGCATTACCCGCAACTACACCAAACACGCCGAGGGTTCTGTACTGGTCGAGTTCGGTGATACCAAGGTCATCTGCACCGTCAGCGTCGAAAATGGCGTGCCACGGTTCCTCAAAGGCCAGGGCCAGGGTTGGCTAACCGCCGAGTACGGCATGCTGCCGCGCGCCACCGGCGAGCGTAACCAGCGTGAAGCGAGCCGCGGCAAGCAAGGCGGCCGTACCCTGGAAATCCAGCGTCTGATCGGTCGTTCCCTGCGCGCTGCGCTGGACATGTCCAAGCTGGGCGACGTCACCTTGTACGTCGATTGCGACGTGATCCAGGCTGATGGCGGCACCCGCACTGCGTCGATCACCGGTGCCATGGTTGCGCTGGTCGATGCCCTGAAAGTGATCAAGAAGCGCGGCGGCCTGAAAGGCGGCGACCCGCTCAAGCAAATGATCGGTGCCGTTTCCGTTGGCATGTACCAGGGTGAAGCGGTGCTCGACCTCGACTATCTTGAGGATTCGGCTGCCGAGACCGACCTGAACGTGGTGATGACCAGCACCGGCGGCTTCATCGAAGTTCAGGGCACCGCCGAAGGCGCGCCGTTCCAGCCTGAAGAGCTGAACGCCATGCTGGAACTGGCAAAGAAAGGCATGAACGAAATCTTCGATCTGCAAAAGGCTGCACTGGCTGACTGATCGGATCATCACAGGCAAGGAGGACGCCATGAGTGACGAGCAACAACTGCTTCCCACCCCGAGCAAAGAAGTCCGGCAGTGGGCGATGTTCTGTCACTTGTCCGCCTTGCTGGGGATCTGGATTCCGTTCGGTACGCTGATCGGCCCGCTGATCCTGTGGCAAATGAAGCGCGAGATGGACCCGTTCATCGATGCCCAGGGCAAGGAAGCGCTGAATTTCCAGATCACCGTCGCCATCGCTTCGGCCATCAGCTTCCTGCTGATGGTGGTGATCATCGGCTTCTTCCTGTTTGGCTTGATCGCCATTGGTGCGCTGGTGCTGACGATCATTGCCGGGGTGAAGGCCAATGACGGGCTGCCTTACCGGTATCCGTTCACCTGGCGGGTGATCAAATAACGATCACTGCTGTGGTATTTGTGGGAGCGAGCCTGCTCGCGATGGTGGATCAGCTGCATAGGTGTCCACTGACACTCCATCGCGAGCAGGCTCGCTCCCACAGTTCAAGAAATCAGCGCCCACAAAAAAGCCGACAGTGATGTCGGCTTTTTTGTGTCTGCAAAACGCTTAGATGGTCAGCGTCCAGTCGTAGTCCACGATCAGCGGCGCGTGCTGCGAGAAGCGTGGCTGACGTGGCAGGCGTGCGCTGCGTACGAAGCGGCGCAGGCCTGGCGTCAGGATCTGGTAGTCGAACCGCCAGCCCAGGTTGAGCATTTCGGCCTGTTCGGTGTCCGGCCACCAGCTGTACTGGTCGCCTTCACGGCTGACTTCGCGCAGGGCATCGACGTAGCCCATGTTGCCGACAATCTCGTCCATCCAGGCACGTTCAGGTGCCAGGAAGCCCGGAGATTGCTGGCTGTCGCGCCAGTTCTTGATGTCGAGCTTCTGTTGCGCCACGTACAGCGAGCCACAATAAATGTACTCGCGGCGTTTGCGCCGTTGTTTGTCCAGGTACTTTCCGAAGTCGTCCATGAGCTTGAACTTCTGGTTCAAGTCCTCATCGCCGTTCATACCCGAAGGAAGCAGCAAGGTTGCAATACTGACTTTGTCGAAATCGGCTTGCAGGTAGCGCCCGTAGCGGTCGGCCGTCTCGAAACCGAGACCGCTGATGACAGCCTTCGGTTGCAACCGCGAGTACAAAGCCACACCACCTTGGGCGGGGACTTCTGCATCGCAGGCATAAAGGAAGTATCCATCCAGTTGGAAGGCTGGATCGTCCAGTTCAAAGGCGGAGGCACGGGTGTCCTGCAGGCAGATGACGTCGGCATTCTGTGCCTGCAGCCAACTGAGCAAACCTCGCTCGACTGCAGCCTGAATACCATTGACGTTCACACTGATGATCCGCATAAATGGCCCCAAAAATCGCGTGCGTGTATGATACACGGCGTCAAGCTATTTAGCTAAATCCGTGGTATTTGGGGTTTTTTTCATGCAAGCGTATCAGCGCGATTTCATTCGTTTTGCCATCGATCGCGGCGTTTTGCGCTTCGGTGAGTTCACCCTGAAGTCCGGACGCACCAGTCCTTACTTCTTCAACGCCGGCCTGTTCAATTCGGGTTCGGCTCTGGCGCAGCTGGGGCGTTTCTACGCCGCAGCCATTGCCGAAAGCGGCATTCCCTTCGACGTTCTGTTCGGTCCGGCCTACAAGGGCATTCCCCTGGCGGCGACCACTGCAGTGGCGTTGGCCGAGCATCACAACCGTGACCTGCCATGGTGCTTCAATCGCAAGGAAGCCAAGGCCCATGGCGAAGGCGGCAGCCTGGTTGGCGCACCGCTGACCGGCGAAGTGCTGATCATCGACGACGTGATCACCGCCGGTACCGCCATTCGCGAAGTGATGCAGATCATCGCTTCCCAGGAAGGCGCCAAGGCCGCCGGCGTGCTGATCGCTCTGAACCGTCAGGAGCGTGGCAACGGTGAGTTGTCGGCGATCCAGGAAGTGGAACGCGATTTCGGCATTCCGGTGATCAGCATCGTTTCGTTGAACCAGGTGCTGGAGTTCCTGGCTGACGATCCGCAGCTCAAGCAACACCTGCCTGCGGTGGAAGCGTATCGCGCGCAGTTCGGCGTCTGATCCCCGACAACTGTAGGAGCGAGCATGCTCGCGATGGACTAAAGAGCACCGCTGGGTGTCAGGTATCCCGCGTCATCGTTAACGACCATCGCGAGCATGCTCGCTCCTACAGGTAATGTGTGGCAAAAAAGACCCCGCTCGGTCAGGCCGAGCGGGGTCTTTTTGTATGCGCTACCGCTTACGGACGCTTGCGATTGCTGATCAGGGTGCCCACGCCGGTATCGGTGAAGATCTCCAGCAGGATCGCGTTCGGTACGCGACCGTCGATGATCAGCGAGCTGCCCACGCCGCCCTGGACCGCTTCCAACGCGCAACGGATCTTCGGCAGCATGCCGCCGTAGATGGTGCCGTCGGCGATCAGCGCGTCGACCTGCGCAGTGCTCAGGCCGGTCAGCACCTTGCCTTCCTTGTCCATCAGACCGGCGATGTTGGTCAGCAGCATCAGCTTCTCGGCTTTCAGCGCCTCGGCGACTTTGCCGGCCACCAGGTCAGCGTTGATGTTGTACGACTCGCCGTTCTCGCCAACGCCGATCGGTGCGATCACCGGGATGAAATCGCCTTTGACCAGCAGGTTCAGCAGATCGGTGTTGATCCCGACCACTTCGCCGACGTGACCGATGTCGATGATTTCCGGCTGGGTCATGTCCGGGGTCTGGCGGGTGACGGTGAGCTTCTTCGCGCGAATCAGCTCGGCGTCTTTACCGGTCAGGCCGATGGCGCTGCCGCCATGACGGTTGATCAGGTTGACGATGTCCTTGTTGACCTGACCGCCCAGAACCATCTCCACCACGTCCATGGTCGCGGCGTCGGTGACGCGCATGCCGTCGACGAAATGGCTCTCGATGGACAGGCGCTTGAGCAGATCACCGATTTGCGGGCCGCCGCCGTGAACCACGACCGGGTTGATGCCCACGGCTTTCATCAGCACGATGTCGCGGGCGAAGCCGGTTTTCAGCTCCTCGCTTTCCATCGCGTTGCCGCCGTATTTGATCACCAGTGTCTTGCCGACATAGCGGCGAATGTAAGGCAGCGCTTCGGACAGGACCTTGGCGGTGTTGGCGGCGGCTTCGCGTTCGAGGGTCATTCAGGGCTCCGGGTGAATCAGAACGGTAGTTGGAGATCAGGTGCAACACGCTTCAACTGGACGTGGAAGACGTCCTTGATGCGTTGCAATTCAGCCTCGTCATCGGCCTCGAAGCGCAGTACCAGCACCGGCGTGGTGTTGGAGGCGCGAACCAGGCCCCAGCCTTTGGCATAGTCGACTCGCACGCCGTCAATGGTGGTCAGGTCGGCGCCTGCGCCCCACTGCGCGTCATGCAATGCATCAATGATGCTGAATTTGCTCTCTTCGGTCACATGGATATTGATTTCCGGCGTAGAAATATCGTTCGGGAAGGTGGCGAACAGCTCTTCCGCGGTGGATTTTTCCTTGCTCAGGATCTCCAGCAACCGGGCGGCGCTGTAAATGCCGTCGTCGAAACCGAACCAGCGCTCCTTGAAGAAGATGTGCCCGCTCATTTCGCCGGCCAGCAGGGCGCCGGTTTGCTTCATTTTCTTTTTGATCAACGAATGACCGGTCTTCCACATTAGCGGACGGCCGCCGTATTCCTTGATCAATGGCGTCAGGCGGCGGGTGCATTTGACGTCGAAGATGATTTCCGCGTCCGGGTTGCGCGCCACCACATCACGGGCGAACAGCATCAGCAGGCGGTCCGGATAGACGATGCTGCCGGTGTTGGTCACCACGCCCACACGGTCGCCGTCGCCGTCGAAGGCCAGACCGATATCGGCGTTGGTTTCCTTGACCTTGGCGATCAGGTCCACGAGGTTTTCAGGCTTGCCCGGGTCCGGGTGGTGGTTCGGGAAGTTGCCGTCGACTTCGCAGAACAGCGGAATGACTTCGCAGTTCAGCGCTTCGATCAGTTGCGGAGCGATCACGCCGGCGGCGCCGTTGCCGCAGTCCACCACGACTTTCAGGCGACGGGCCAGCTTGATGTCCTGCACGATGGTGGTGGTGTAGCCGTCGAGGATTTCGACTTTGGTGATGCTGCCGTTGCCTTGGCTCAAGTTGTTGGTCTTGAGGCGGTCATGCAGGGCCTGGATCTGTTCGTTGGCCAGGGTGTCGCCGGCGATGACGATCTTGAAACCGTTGTAGTTCGACGGGTTGTGGCTGCCGGTCAGCATCACGCCGGATTTGCCAGCCAGCACGTTGGCGGCGTAGTACAGGGCAGGCGTCGGCACCAGACCGACGTCGCTGACGTGGCAGCCGCTGTCGGCCAGGCCCTGGATCAATTGCTCGACCAGCTCCGGGCCGGAAAGGCGACCGTCACGGCCGACGGAAACGTTCGGTTCATTCTGGGCCAGACTTTGGGCACCGATGGCGCGACCGAGCCAGTAAGCCGTCTCAGCGTTCAGAAATTCCGGGACGGTGCCGCGAATGTCGTAGGCGCGGAAAATACTGTCGGGGAACTTGGGGGCGACGCGGGCGGGGGTGCTCATCTGCGGAAATGCTCCATCTTGAAAGTGGCTGGAC